>DATDRZ010000137.1:0-2422 GCA_035291465.1 Anaerolineales bacterium | reverse complement strand
CTGCTGCTCGAGCATTCCCACGTCTACACCTTTGGCAGCCGCGGTCAGGCTGAGCACTTGCTTTGGGAACAGGCGAAGTTGCAGGAACAACAGGTCGATGTCCACTGGGTGGACCGCGGCGGCGACGTCACCTACCACGGCCCCGGCCAATTGGTGGGGTATCCGCTGATTCCTCTTGGTCAAGTCAGCCTGGATGCTGAAACAGGTAAAAGCCGCATTCCGCAAGCCGATTACGTTGGCTACTTGCGCAAACTGGAGGCTGTGCTGATTACGGCCCTGGCCGGGCTAGGCGTCCCGGCTGGCCAAGTCGCAGGGCAAACCGGCGTCTGGGTGCAGCCCGATGTGGCCTCTCGCTGCGCGCATTGCCCGCCCGAGCTCAAGCGTGCGCCTAGCAAAATCGCCTCCATCGGCGTCAAAGTGGATTCTCGCGGCGTCTCGCGCCATGGCTTTGCCTTTAACGTGGCTCCAGACATGAGCTACTGGAAGGGCATCATCGCCTGCGGCCTGGACAACCAGAATCAGATCAGCCTCGAATACCTGCTGGACCCCGTCCCTGGCATGGAACGTGTAATCGACGAAGTCGTGAAAGCATTTGGCGCCACATTCGGCTTCGAGATGCAAATGGCCGAAGGTGTTTTGCAGATATAGGCCAAGGAAAGCTTTGCTTTCCGCAGTTGCGAGGAGCCGAGCGTCTGCGAGGCGACGAAGCAATCTCGTTGCGAACCGACGCAGAAATATGTAGACTCAAGCCTGCCTAGGAGAATCCACCCGTGTTCATTCTCACGATGAAAGAAGGGCCGACACCCGGCCAGCGCACCGAATTAGAGGGGCGCAGTTTGCTGCTGGGGCGCGATCTGTCTTGCAACCTGATGATCGACGACGTCGAAGTTTCGCGCCGCCACGCGCGACTGATCGCGCAAAGCGACGGTTATGCGATCGAAGATCTGGGTTCAACCAATGGCACCTTCATCGATGACCAACGCATCAAGGGCGTGGCGCCATTGCAGCCCGGCGCCAGCATTCGCCTCGGTGATCGGGTGACTTTCAGCTTTGAGGCCGTCCCGGCTGACGAAACCAGCACGGTCGGCGTGCCGGCGCAACACTTGAAGCCGACTACTGCACCTGCCGCCGGCCGCGTGCCTGTCGCGCCACAACCGCGATCTGAGGCGGCGGTCCCACAACCTATTGCCGTTCCGCAGCCGGAGGTAGCTCCGCCCGTCCGCCGCCGTCCGCGCCGCGGCGGCATTCGCTTGCCGCTGTTCACACAGCGCTGGATGATGATCGCAGCTGTACTTTTGATTTTGGGCGCCTGTGCGGCCATTTCCTTCTTTTGGTACGTGGATGCCAATTTTCTCTGGTGCGACGTTTTCGGCGGCCTGATTTCCGCCTGCCGATAGGGACAGTGAACAGTGGTTTGCAATTTGGGGGAACGGTATTTGTATTCAATAACCGCTATGTAAGAGATGTGTTTTGATCAGAGCTTATCCGCGTTTATCCACGGCCAATTTTTGACCTCGAGACATCTAGACATCACGACATCCCGAACACTGCCATATGTGAATAATTGTTACAATCGTTCCAAATAACAAATAACTATTTAAACTATCAGACTATCTGACTAAATGGACGGAGGTTTTCGATGGGCCATCTCTTCATCCCGGGTCCCGTAGATGTAAACGAAGAAATTGCGAAGGCGCAAACACAGCCCATGCTGCCGCATCGCAGTGCGCAATTCGAGGAAATATTCCGTCGCTCGGCGGAAAACGCGCAAAAAATCTTCATGACGCAATACCGCGTCTTCATCAGCGCCTCTTCGGGCACAGGGTTCCACGAAGCAGCCGTGCGCAACTTCGTCAACCGGCGTCTGCTGTGCTGCGTGAACGGCGCTTTTGCCGCCCGCTGGCAACAGGTTTCCGAGACCAACGGCAAAGAAACCGACGTAGTCCAGGCCGAATGGAAGCAGCCTGTCACACCGGAGCTGGTTGCCTCCGCGGTCAAGAAGCAAAAATATGAAGCCGTTCTGATCGTTCATAATGAGACTTCCACGGGTCTGGTGAATCCCATAAAGGAGATTGCTGCGGTCATCCGCGAACTCAGCCCCGCCACGTTGATCTGTGTGGATGCGGTTTCCTCGCTGTCCGCTGACCGGGTCGAGATGGATGCCTGGGGTCTGGATATGGTGCTCACCTCTTCGCAGAAAGCCATCGCCCTGCCGCCCGGTATCGCTTTGGCCGCAGTGAGCGACCGCGCAATGCAAAAGGCGGAAACGGTGCAAAATCGCGGCTGGTATTTCGATCTAGTGCGCCTTGAAAAACATCGTCTCAAAGATTCCACACCGGCGACCCCCGCCATCGGTTTGATCTACGCGCTGGATATGCAATTGCAGCGCATACTCAAAGAAGGGTTGGAGGCGCGCTTCGCG
>DATDRZ010000136.1:0-7482 GCA_035291465.1 Anaerolineales bacterium | reverse complement strand
GCCCACAATCGGCCCGGGCAGGAAGTCCGCCAGGTGTTGGGCCACGCAAACGGGTCCGGACCCAGGCCCGCCGCCGCCGTGCGGCGTGGTAAAGGTCTTGTGCAGGTTGATGTGCAAGACGTCGAAGCCCAGGTCGCCGGGGCGGCAAATGCCGAGCAGCGCGTTGAGGTTGGCGCCGTCGCCGTAGACCAGGCCACCTGCGGCATGCACAGCCTCGATGACTTGCTCGATATGTTCCTCGAACAGCCCCAGCGTATTGGGATTGGTGAGCATCAACCCGGCCAGTGTGTCATCGCATTCGGCTTTCAGGGCATCGAGATCCAGGTTGCCGCGAGCGTCGGATTTGATTTCGACCACGCGATAACCGGACATCGACGACGTTGCCGGGTTGGTGCCATGCGCCGAGTCAGGGATCAGGATCTTGTTGCGTTTTTTGTCCTGGCGATCCTCGTGATAGGCGCGGATCATCATCACGCCGGCCAGTTCTCCCTGCGCGCCGGCTGCCGGCTGCAGGGAGACAGCGGCGAAGCCAGCGATCTCTTTCAACCATTCCTGCAGGTGATACATGATCGCCAAGCTGCCTTGCATCATCGAAGTTGGCTGCAACGGGTGCGCATTGGCAAAGCCAGGCAGGCGTGCAGTCTCCTCGTTGATCACCGGGTTGTATTTCATCGTGCAGGAGCCCAGCGGATAAAAGCCAGTGAGGATGCTGTGATTCAGCTGCGAAAGGCGCGTGAAGTGGCGCAGAGTTTCCAATTCGCCGAGTTCAGGCAGCGGCAAATTCGCGCGCAAATGCTCTGCCGGAAGATCCGCAAGCGGAACGTCCGGCTCGGGGAAGGCTACTCCCGTGCGGCCTGGTGCGCCCATTTGGCAGATCAAGGGTTCAGTCATGGGCCACCTCCGCCAGGGTTTCGACCAGGAAGTCGATCTCTTCTTTGGTGTTCATTTCGGTGACAGCGAACAAGCTGCAATTCTTCAGTGATGGATAGTCCTGCGAGAGGTCATAGCCTCCGATGATGCCGCGCTCCAGTAGACGGTTGTTGAGTTCAGCAGCCGGCAGCGGACTCTCGACCACGAATTCATGGAAGAAGGGGACGTCAGGGAACTTCAACTTGAAACCTTTCAACCTTCCAACCTTTTTAGCAGCGTAATGTGCTTTGAGATAGCAGGTCTCGGCCACTTGCTTCAATCCATGTTTGCCGAGCAGACTCAGGTATACCGTGGCCGCCAGCATCATCAAGCCTTGATTGGTGCAGATGTTGGAGCTGGCCTTTTCACGTTTGATGTGCTGCTCGCGCGTGTTGAGGGTGGTAACGTAACCGCGCTGGCCACGGCTGTCGACCGTTTCGCCGACCAGGCGGCCCGCCAGGCTACGTACATATTCCTGTTTTGTCGCCAGGATGCCGAGGTACGGCCCGCCAAACGACAGCGGGATGCCGAGCGGCTGCCCGTCGCCGGTGACTATGTCAGCGCCGAATTCGGCAGGCGGCTTCAGCAGCCCGAGCGCCGTGGGATTCACGGAGACGGCCAGCAGCGCGCCTCTGGCATGCGCGGCTTCGGCGAGCTTCGAGTAATCGTAGATGCGACCGAAGAAATCGGGATAGGCGACGGCGACCAAGCCGGTGTTTTCATCGATGAGATCGATCAAAGCATCCGGACCGACGGTGACGTCCACATCCTCACCAACAATGGCCGTGTCGAATCCGTGTTCGTAGGTGTGCACCACGGCGCGATATTGCGGATGGATGTTGGGGGACAGCACAACTTTGCTGCGCGCCCCGCGATGAATAACGCGCGCCATGTTCACCGCTTCAGCCAGCGAGGTTGCGCCGTCGTAATGCGAAGCGTTGCTGGCATCCATTCCGGTGAGCGCCACGATCAGGGACTGGTATTCAAAGATGGCCTGCAGTGTGCCTTGTGATATTTCCGGCTGATACGGAGTGTAGGCGGTGTAATATTCGCCGCGACGCAGGATGGTATCCACGCCAGCGGGGATGTAATGGTGATAGGCGCCGGCACCCAGGAAACTGACGTAGTCGTCGGCGCTGTCGTTGGCTGCAGCGATGCTCTTCAGTTCACCCAGCGCTTCCATCTCGCTGAGCGGCTCGGGCAGGTTCAGTTTGGGAAAGCGGTGCTTCGCCGGGACATCGGCGAACAGAGCCTCGAGAGATTTGACGCCAATCGCCTCCAGCATCGAGGCGCGATCGGAGTCCGTATGCGGTACGAAGCTTGCGCTCATCCGCGCTCCTTGCAATACGCTTCATAGGCGGTCGCATTCATCAAGCCATCGACCTGAGCCGCGTTGGTGAGCTTGATCTTGGCTAACCAGGCTTCGCCAAAGGGATCCTTGTTGATGGATTCCGGTTTCTCCTTGGCGGCTGCGTTCACCTCGCTGATCTCGCCATCCACCGGCATGTAAAACTCCGCCGCGGCTTTCACCGATTCGACGCTGCCGAACGGCGACCCCTGCGCCACCTGCTGCCCGGGTTTCACGCTGTAATCGACGTAGACAATATCCGAAAGGTGGTCCTGGGCGTAATCGGTGATGCCCACGGTGGCGTTGCCATCCTCGACGCGAATCCATTCATCATTCTTCGTGTATTTCAAGTCCTGGGGGAAATTCATCATCGCTCCTTATTTTTTTCGTAGGACGCATGGCCTAGTTTGCACAGCAACAGCGCCTCTATCGCCGCCCTTTTTTGCGGCGATATTTCTTTCTTACCAATGAAAAAGGCGCATACAAATTCCTTGTATGCGCCTCTGTTTTTGACCTGAGAGATTCGTGCTTATTGACAATTCCTTCTCTTCGAGAAGTAATTATCAAACGCAGTTGCCCCGTCGGTCGGGCGCAAAGCGCCCGTTTCCAGAGCTTGGCGAGAGGATGTCCTTTGGCCTGAGAGTTTCGTGCGAGTTCTACTCGCACTTGCCCCTTCGGCAACCAATATCTGCCGTTTTAATGCAGATTTGGTATTCTCCATCGTTCTCGCTAAATTGTTTGACGATTCTAAAAGGCTGCCTGACTACTGTCAAGCGGCTTATGTCCTCTGACTGTCCCGATACTGTAAACTGCTTGACAAGTCATGCGGCTTTGCCCTGGCCGTAAAACAGATTCCAGGCCATTTGTCCTCGACTCCAAAAACCTGTCCCATCTCTAATCTCTTATTGTTAACTATCCCCATGCTAGAATGCCCTTCATGCCCGCTCGCCTTGTCTTTATGGGCTCACCAGATTTTGCATTGCCCACTCTGCGCGCACTGGCTGCCAACTACGACGTCGTCGGCGTGATCACGCAGCCCGACCGGCCCGCGGGCCGCGGCAAGCAGCTAACAGCGCCCCCGGTGAAAATACTGGCGAAGGAACTCGACTTGCCAGTCATCCAGCCTGCCCGCCTGCGCGAACCGCCCGCCATGGCCCAACTGCGCGCCTGGGCGCCGGACCTCATCGTGGTGGCCGCCTTCGGGCAGATCTTGCGCCAGGAAGTGTTGGACCTGCCGCTGCACGGTTGCCTTAATGTGCACGCCTCGCTGCTGCCGCGCTGGCGCGGCGCCTCCCCGATCCAGGCGGCCATCTTGGCGGGCGACGCTGAAACCGGCGTCACCATCATGCGCATGGACAAAGGCCTGGATACCGGACCCATCCTTATCGAGCGCGCCATCCCTATCGCGCCCGATGACACGGCTGCCACTCTAAGCGACAAGCTATCAACACTTGGCGCTGATATCCTGATCGAGACCCTGCCAAAATATCTGTCCAGCGAGCTGAAACCGACGCCGCAGCCGGAAGCCGGAGCCACCAGTGCACCCATCCTCAAGAAATCTGACGGTGAGCTGGACGCGGCACTTAGTGCCGAAGAGCTTGCCCGCAAAGTACGCGCCTTCAACCCCTGGCCGGGCGCGTTCATTGTATGGAAGCGCCAGCCATTGAAGGTGCATCGAGCCCGGATTGCGGCAGGTAACGCCGCATCGGGTCAACGTCGCATAGAAGGCGGATTGCCGGCCATCGGCACCGCAGACGGGTTGCTCATCCTTAACAAAGTACAGCCCGCGGGCAAGAAACCAATGAGCGGCGAAGAGTTTTTGCGCGGCGCACACGATTGGATTAACTGATTAACCGATTAATTGATGGACTAATCACCTTTTCTCTAAAGGAGACACTCATGAACACCAAAGCATTACTCGCAGAATTTGTCGGTACGTTCGCTTTGATCTTCGTCGGCGCGGGCACCGCTGCGGTCGGCGTTGGCGGCCTCATCGGGGTGGCCTTGGCTCACGGTATTGTCCTCGTGAGCATGGTTTATGCCTATGGAGGGATATCTGGAGCGCATGTGAACCCAGCTGTCACACTTGCTGTGGCATTGCGTGGCAACCTCTCATGGGGTCAAACGCTGGGCTATTGGATCGCGCAGTTTGCTGGAGGTATTGTAGGCGCGGGCTCTGTCTTGTTCGTATTGGGCGGTGCGTCCAGCGGTCTCGGCGCAACAGTTCCAGCCGCAGGAGTCAGTCCGCTGCAGGCGATCGTTCTAGAAGGGCTGCTGACCTTCCTGTTTGTCAACGTAATATTGCACACCACCGAAGGAAAATCTCCCTCGCCGTTCGCCGGGCTTGCTATTGGTCTCACTCTGGCTGGAATGATCTTATTTGGCGGGCCGCTGACTGGCGCTTCGCTAAACCCAGCGCGGACCCTCGGACCAGCCTTGTTCACCAACAATCTCGGCGTGGTTTGGATCTATCTAGTTGGCCCGGCAGCCGGTTCTATATTAGCTGTTTTTGTGCGCCGCGCTTTGAAGTAAGAACGCAGTGGCTGCCTCCGAGACAATCCGGAGCCGGGACAACTGACATTACGAAGGCGGGACAGGAATACTGGTGAGAACGCGCCTCAAGCTGTATCATATTCACGTTGATGGATATGAATAGCAACGGGCGAATGCTTACCTACAAGGAGAAAAATGCCTCATAATGGCACAAGGCAGCTCTCGTTTCTCGACCGTTATCTGACCCTTTGGATTTTCCTCGCCATGGTTGTAGGCGTAGGTATTGGTTTCTTATTCCCGGAGGCTGTAGCAAATTTCAATGTGGCCGTTTCTGTGGGTACGACCAATATACCCATAGCGATTGGGTTGATTCTGATGATGTACCCCCCGCTCGCCAAAGTGCATTACGAGGAATTGGGCGATGTCTTCCGAAACAGAAAAATCCTGGGTCTTTCACTCGTCCAGAATTGGGTCATTGGACCCATTTTAATGTTTGGATTGGCCATGCTTTTTTTGCGGGGTTATCCAGAATATATGACTGGCCTCATCCTCATTGGCCTGGCACGCTGTATTGCCATGGTCATCGTTTGGAATGAGCTTGCCAAAGGGGATACGCAATATGCTGCGGGTCTAGTCGCGTTCAACAGTGTTTTCCAGGTTTTGTTTTATAGTGTCTATGCATATATTTTCATTACCGTGTTGCCTACTTGGTTTGGCTTAACCGGCAGCATCGTCGAGATCACGATTGGCGAGATTGCACAAAGTGTATTTATTTATCTAGGGATCCCTTTCCTGGCAGGTTTTTTGACACGGCTGATATTGATTCGTAACTATGGGAAGGATTGGTATCACAAAGTTTTCATACCCAGGATTAGCCCACTGACGCTCATTGCATTGTTGTTCACCATTATTGTGATGTTCTCGCTCAAGGGAGATCTCATCCTCACCATCCCACTGGATGTGGTGCGGATTGCGATTCCCCTTTTGATTTACTTTGTTGTGATGTTTTTGGTTTCTTTCTCTATGGGGCGCGCGGTTGGGGCGGATTATTCGAAGACCACCACCTTGGCATTCACCGCCGCCAGCAACAATTTCGAGCTGGCGATTGCCGTAGCCGTGGCCGTGTTCGGTATCGGCAGCGGCGTGGCTTTCGCAGCGGTGATTGGTCCCCTCATCGAGGTCCCGGTGATGATTGGTCTAGTGAACGTGGCCTTAGGATTTCAAAAACAATGGAGCCTCGCAGCCAGTGCCAATCCCTAATCCTTCAAGTCTCAAACGAACCGCGGGTTACTCAGGTACGCCGCTGGTCACGAAGTTGGGCATCAAACCTGGCCTGCGCATCTGTATCTTGCATTCACCGGACAATTATCCAAAAACCCTCGGGCCTTTGCCGGATGTAAAGCTGCTCCGGCGATTGCCCGAGGATCGCTCTCTGGATTTCATTCACTATTTCACCAAACAGCGAAAATCGCTCGTGAAAGATTTTCCTCGATTGGCTGGAGCGCTTAACTGGACCGGCACGCTTTGGATCTCCTGGCCTAAAGGTGCATCCAAAGTCTCCACCGATCTTAGCGAAAATATTGTTCGTGAAGTGGGTTTGGACCTCGGCTTGGTGGATGTGAAGGTAGCCGCAATTGACGAAGTCTGGTCGGGTCTAAAATTCGTTCACCGAGTCGAGAAAAGACCGAAATAACCCGGCTAAAGCCTTGACTTCGAATTCTTATAAGGAGTCGAGGCTTTAGCCGGTTTTCTCTTCGAATTTATGCAAAGATCAACCCCTGATCAACTCTCTATCTTAATCCTCGGCGCAGGCGCCATCGGCGGCTACCTGGGCGCCAGCCTGGCGCTGCACGGGCACCGCGTCGTGGTCCTCGAGCGCCCACACAATGCGGAAGCCTTGCAAAAGCAAGGCTTCTATTTAACGGTGGGAGACCGCACCCACCATCTCACCAACGTTGCGGTTGTCTCTTCGATCGAAGAAGCCTTGCGGCTCGTGAATTTCGACGTTGCCCTGATGGCGGTGAAATCCTACGACACCCCTTCTGCGCTTGAAACCATTGCCCCCCACTCCAAGCAATTGCCGCCCTTCGTTTGCCTACAAAACGGCGTCGAAAATGAGGCGGCGCTCGCAGCCGTGCTCGGCGATGGCAAAGTCATCGCAGGCACTGTAACGACAGCGGTCGCCAAAGACGGACCTGGCCGCCTGCGCCTGGAACGGCTGCGCGGCGTTGGCTTGGCCGCGGGGCACCCACTGGCGAAGCACCTGGCAGCGACTATGAACGCGGCCGCTTTGAATGCGCGGCTTTATCCGGACGCGCAGGCGATGAAATGGTCCAAGCTGCTCACCAATCTGCTGTGCAACGCCACCTGCGCCATCCTGGATATGACGCCCGCAGCTGTGATGGCCAACCCTGACCTGTTCGCGCTGGAAATGCGCCAGCTTCGAGAAGCACTGGCTATCATGCGCGCAATGAAGCTGCGCGTCGTCGATCTGCCCGGCACGCCGGTGCGGGCATTGGCCTTGGGCGCCCGACTGCCAGCCGTATTAGCCCGCCCGCTGATGGCGCGGGCCGTGGGCCGCGGCCGCGGAGGAAAAATGCCCTCGCTGCACATCGACCTTCACAGCGGCAAGGGCCGTAGTGAAGTGGACTGGCTCAACGGCGCCGTGGTGCGCGCAGGCGAATCGCTGGGGATACCAACGCCGGTGAATAAATTATTGAACGAAACGTTAA
>DATDRZ010000135.1:0-8324 GCA_035291465.1 Anaerolineales bacterium | reverse complement strand
CCTATTATTTTTCGTTTTTCCCGTTCTCCGTCGATACGCCTGCGCGTTTCATTTCCGCTGCAGAGATGCGCGCCAGGGTTGCCACGCTGTCTCCTTCTGCCAATTGCATCAGCCGCACACCGCGGGTGGCCCTCCCCGCCTGCTTTATTTCCTTAACTCGGGTACGCAACACCACTCCGGCTGCGGAAATAAGGGTTACTTCATCCGCGCTTTGCACCACACGGATCGCGGCGATCTTACCCACTACTGAGAGGGCTTTGACATCAATGGTCAGCATACCGCTGGTGCCCCGCCCTTTGGCAGCGTATTGCTTCAACGGTGTGCGTTTGCCGTAACCTTTGGTGGTGACTAACAGCAGATCACCCCCCGACTCCACGACTTCCATACCTGCCAAGTGGTCGCTACCCTTGATGTTGATGGCCCGCACTCCGGCGGCTTGCCGCCCCATAGGCCGCACTAACCCTACCGAAAACCGTAGTGCTTTGCCCTGCTGGGTGGCTAAGATGATCTGGTCCTTACTGCTGACCAAGCCCACCCACCCCAGTGCGTCGCCTTTATCCAAACCCATGGCAATCAAGCCGGATGGCCGGACCGCCTCAAAATCGCTCAAGGCCATGCGCTTGATCTTTCCTTTGCGAGTGGCCATCATGCAAAACTCGGCTGCCTTGAAATCCGGCACTGGTACCACCGCCGTGATTGTCTCACCTGCGCTGAGGTTCAGGATATTTATGATCGGGGTGCCGCGCGCCGTGCGGTCTGCTTCCGGAATTCGATAAACACGCTCTGAATAGACCTTGCCACGATCAGAAAAGAACAGAAGAGTTTCCAAAGTACGCGTGGGCGTCAGGATGACAACTTCATCGTGGTCTTTGGTAGCGTGGCCTCGCACTCCAGATCCCCCGCGGATTTGTGCTTTAAAAGCCTTGGCGGCTACGCGTTTGACGTAGCCCTGGAGCGTAATACTAACCAGCACAGCTTCATCGGCGATGAGGCTTTCCTCAGTGAGGTCTTCCCGGCCCTTTCCTTCAGCATCGATAATTGTTTTGCGCTCATCGCCATAAGTCTTCTCCATCTCAGCAAGGTCATCCTTGATGACGGCCAGGATCTTTTTTGGATGTTTGAGCAGGTCCAACAGGAAATCGATCCGTGCGGAGACTTCTTTATACTCATCTTCGATCTTTTTGCGCTCGAGGGCTGCCAGGCGGCGCAATTGCATATCCAAAATAGCCTGCGATTGTTTGTCGGACAATTCAAAGCGCGTCATCAGGGCGGTTTTGGCGGCTTCGGCATCCTTCGATTTGCGAATGGTTTCGATCACTGCGTCCAGGTTAGCCAGCGCCTTTAGCAGGCCTTCCAAAATATGAGCGCGGGCGCGGGCTTTTTCCAGCTCGAACTGTGAACGGCGGGTAATAACCACTTGGCGATGCTCAATGAAGATCTGCAGAGCGCGCTTTAGCGACAAAAGGCGCGGCTCGCCATCCACCAAGGCCAGGAATTGAGCGGCAAAGGTGCCTTGCAAGGGAGTGTATTTGTATAAGCGATTGAGCACCATGCGCGGCTCGGCGCCCGCCTTGAGTTCGATCACGATGCTAAGACCGTCCCGGTCGGATTCGTCGCGCAGGTCCGAGATACCATCCAGCCGGCCTTCGCGTACGAGTTCGGCGATGCGTTCAATCAGGTTTGTGAGATTCAGTTGGTAAGGGATCTCGCTGATAACGATGCGCATGCGCCCGCGGGTACTTTCTTCAATGCGGGATTTAGCGCGTACCAGCAATTGGCCTTTGCCCTTACCATATAAGTCACGGATGCCGTCCAGGCCAACGATGATGCCTCCGGTGGGAAAATCCGGGCCTTTCACGAATTTTAGGAGATCTTCGATGGTTATATCGTCGGCCTTGCCGTGATGGTCGATCATATAACGTAGGGCGCCGACCAGCTCGCCTAGGTTGTGCGGCGGGATATTGGTGGCCATGCCAACCGCAATCCCGGAAGATCCGTTAAGCAGCAGATTTGGCAGCCTGCTCGGCAAAACCAGGGGTTCCTTAAGCGAACTGTCGAAGTTATCGCCAAAATCCACCGTGTCTTTATCGATGTCGGCTAATAATTCTTCCGCCATGGAGTGCAGGCGCGCCTCGGTATAGCGCATGGCTGCCGGCGGATCGCCCCCGATGGAGCCGAAGTTTCCCTGCCCATCGATCAAGGGGTAGCGCATGGAGAAATCCTGCGCCATACGCGCCATAGCGTCGTAGACGGCGTCGTCGCTGTGGGGGTGATATTTTCCCAATACTTCGCCCACAATACGGGCGGATTTTTTGTAACTGCTGCCGGAACGGATGCCCATGTCGAACATGGCGTACAGGATGCGGCGGTGCACTGGCTTTAATCCGTCCCGCCCATCGGGCAAGGCACGCGCTACGATCACGCTCATGGCATAATCGAGATAGGCCGAACGCATTTGTTCGCCAATGTCTATTGGCTTGATCGATGTACTTTTGGCCACAGTGGATCCTTATGTACCAAGAGGATGGAACAGAAAAACAATTATAACCCAGCCTCTGTCTCCAGACTTAGATGAATACGTGTACGTTTCCAACTGATCTGGTGGGAAGTTTGTACGCTTTTCCCGTTTGCCTGACTCATGTATACTTTCTAAAATGAAAGCTAGTTAAGAGTCGACATGGGTTACACATGCAGAGGGTGGCGCACGTCTATGGAAGGCGCGTTCGCTTTACTGACCCAAGGGTAAGCTAGAGGAGACATTGGCAGGTTCGGATAGTTTAAATGTACACAAACCACGCATGACCGGCCCCCTGGCACCGGAGATCCTGGTGCCGCGCCTGGGTGACAGCCTGGTTGAAAAGGGTTTGTTAACCAATGACGATTTAAAAAGTGCTCTTGCCTACCAAAAAAAGCTTCGTGCGGAAGAGGGAAAACGCATCCTTCTTGGGGAAGCGCTGATCCAGCTGGGTCTCATCGAACGCACCAAGCTGGATGCCGCCATCACCGAACAAATCGCCCAACTTCAGGAAGCGTTAAGCCAAAGCAACCTGTTGCTGGAACAGCGCGTCCAGGAGCGCACCGCTGAGCTCCAGGAAGCCCTGGACAAGCTCACCGAATTAAACCGCCTGAAAAACGACTTCATTTCCAACGTATCCCACGAATTGCGAACTCCCCTGGCCCATATGGTCGGCTATATTGATCTGCTTTCCGACGAGGCGTTAGGATCATTAAGTGATGAGCAACGTAGTGCGGTGAATGTCTTAAAGAAGTCCTACCATCGGCTAAGCAGTCTGATCGACAACTTACTTTTCATGTCCTTCGACACAGTGGAAAGCCTGCATCTGGAATCAGCCCGCTTTCAACTCCAGCAATTAATTCCCCCATTGATTGCTCAAACCCGCGCCAAACCCGCCGCGGCCTCCGTTACCCTAACCCACGAGATACCAGAAAATCTGCCGGCAGTTCAGGCTGACCATACCAAAATTGAGTGGGCAATCGGCCAATTGCTGGACAATGCGATCAAATTCAACCAAAAGGGCGGCCGCGTGCACCTGAGCGCCACCCTTGATGGTCGCCGCGTGTTGATTTCAGTGGCTGATACCGGAGTGGGTATCCCTTCGGAAAAAGTTGCAGACATTTTCGAACCGTTCCATCAATTGGATGGTTCTTCCACCCGCAGGGCGGGTGGAGCTGGCATTGGCCTCACCCTGACCAAACGGATCGTAGAAGCCCACGGCACCAAATTGGTTGTCGAGTCGCTTCCCGGAAAGGGAAGCCGGTTTTCATTTAGCCTTCCGGTTGCCCAGAGCCCAGCGTGAACACCCGCAAACCTGACGCAAGCAGTCTGCAACCGAACGAACTCGAAGCCGTTTATGCAATCAGCCGCGCGATAGCTGAAACCCTGGACTTTGATAAAGCCCTGGCAAATATCGTCAAGCTGGCCCGTCCCGTCTTCATTTTCGATAATGCCGTGCTTTATTTGGTGAATGAGAAGGGCAGCCTGGAACCAGCCTTTGCCCGCGCGATTGGCCGAGGCCGCTCCTCGGAAGCCGACTCTGCCTGGGGCGAAGTGGCCGCTAACGAGGCCTTTACCAGTGGGCGTAACTCGCTTTTCCAACCAGATATGAAGCCGGAAGCAGATCGGTTGCAACAGCGCTTTTATCTGGGTTTGCCTATGCTGCTAAGCGGCAAGTGCATCGGCGCACTGGTCTTCATCAGGTTTGGGGGGCCGCCTTTCACGAAAGAACAGATACACTTGGCCGAGTTTATTGCTGCCCACGTTACCCAGGTCATGGAACATAAGCGCCTGGTGGACCGCGTCGCCAACCTGGAAGCCGAGCGGCGGCTGACGCGCATGCAGTCCGAATTCATTGCCACCGTCTCGCATGAACTAAAAACACCGCTTGGCTTTATCAAGGGGTATTCCACCACCTTGTTGCGCAAAGACACGCATTGGGATGCAGCCACCCAGCTTGAATTTCTGGCGATCATCGACGAGGAGACCGATCGCCTTACCGAATTAGTGGATAACCTGCTGGATTCCTCCCGCCTTCAATCCGGTACCTTTGATGTTGAATTCCGTAGCGTGGATCTGGCTTCGTTAGTTGAAGAAAACGTTGGACGTTTGCAAAGCCGCTATCCCAATTTGAACATACACTGGAAAACCAAAGGGTCGGACTACCTGGTAGAGGGAGATCCCAAACGGCTTGGGCAGGTGATTGACAACCTCCTGGGGAACGCGGCCAAATATGCGCCCAACAGCCCAGTACAGATTTCAATGGAATCTTCTGTAGATCAGGTGAAGCTCAGCATTCAGGATAGTGGCCCCGGTATCCCCGAAGAAGACTTGGCCTACATATTCAGGCGGTTTTTTCGTTCCGCCGGCACCAAAGATAAAGTTCGCGGCAGCGGCCTCGGCCTTTATATCTGCGATCAAATTATCAAAGCCCATCATGGAGAAATTCATGTGAAGTCCGCCAAGGGGGCGGGAGCGGAATTCATCATCACCCTCCCTCGACAAAAGCTTCCTCAACCCGCCTAGTCAGGAGATTTTATGGTTACTCGCATTCTAGTAGTTGACGACGAACCCCGCTTTGTGCGCCTGGTTGAGGCGAACCTTCAAACAGAGGGGTTCGAAGTGATTAAAGCAACCAACGGCAAGGAAGCCGTGGATCTGACCGTGGCTGAAAAGCCCCATCTCATTCTACTGGACGTGATGATGCCGGAGATGGATGGCTTTCAGGCTTGTGAACGCATCCGCGAATTCTCGACCGTTCCCATAATTATGTTGACCGCCAAAGGGGATGAAGAGCACCGCGTCCGCGGCCTTAACCTGGGAGCAGATGACTATGTGGTCAAGCCTTTCTCGGCCAACGAACTTATTGCCCGCGTCCAGGCAGTACTGCGCCGGGCACAAAAACAAACGTCGGAATTTTCGGAACCCACATTCACGCGCGGGGATTTAAGCATAAACTTCGCTCGAGCTGAGGTGATCGCCAACGGCCAACCCGTCTCGCTTTCGGCTACGGAGTACCGCCTCTTGCTGCAATTCGCCCGCCATGCAGGCAAAACCCTGACTGCGGACGAGCTCTTGCGCAATGTTTGGGGGCCAGAGTATAGTGAAGAAAAGGAGATCCTGTGGGTGAGTATTTCGCGCCTGCGTCAAAAACTGGAAAAGGATCCTAAAAATCCAGAACTTATAGTGACTCTTTCTGGCGAAGGTTATCGGATGCCTTAGGGGCATTGCCGCCCAGGAAACACGATGGATGACCGTAAAAGGGCTCAAGAAAGCGGCTTTCGGCCTTTAGTTAACACAACGCAATACCCAGTCATTATCCAAACCACCCATAACAGGATCCATGGTAACCTCCACGTCCGTGAGAATGAACGGATAAAAGATGCGTTGAATTCCAACGAGTTGTTCCTTGCTATCACCAATGTGCAGATCTTTAATCTCGATGGTTCGGTGGAATTGAAGAAAAGCGAATTCCTGGCGATCAATCGATCGCACATTATTTGGATTATTGAAAGCACGCCTCCTTCGGGATCACTAAAAGTATGACAGGGAGTTCCTTACTATGAGCCAAGACCAAGCCATCCGCATCCGCTCCAAAATCGTAGGTGTCCTGCTGCGCGATGCCCGTATTGCCGCGGGGAAATCCATGAAGGAAGTGGGCGCGGTGATCGGAGTTTCCAGCAGCACCATCAGCTCCATTGAGCAGGGGTTGAATTCACCCTCGTTGCCCGAGCTTGAACTGCTTGCCTTCTTCTTGCGCGTTCCCATCACCCATTTTTGGTCCGAAGAAATCGTTTCCGGAGAGCCGCATCCGACCCAGAACCTGGAAACTGAGAAGCTCCTTGGGTTGCGCCACCGCACGGTGGGTGCCATCCTGCGCCAAGCCCGCGCCGAAAAGAATCTAAGCCAGAAAAACCTGGCCGAACGCACAGGGATCTCGACCAGCCGCATCCGCCGCTATGAGAGCGGCGAGACACCGGTCCCTCTGCCCGAACTGGAGCACTTAGCCAACAGCTTGGGATATAGCATTGAAGATTTCACTGATACCAGTGGGCCAGTCGGCGAATGGATAGCTGACCAGCGGGCAGAACAGGAATTAGGCAACTTGCCGCGCAGCCTCAAAGAATTCATCGCCGATCCTGAAAATCGCCAATATTTGGAGCTAGCTCAAAACCTCAGGGAAATCTCTAAAGAAAAACTGCGTGCGCTAGCCGAAGGCTTGTTGGGCCTTCTTGAATAGGGAACGCTTCACCATGAAAGGTAAGTTGCCTTGAGACTCGACCTTTTCGTAAGGTCAATTCTTTATGGCAAATTATCCAAGAAAGTAGAAAAATGATGACTGTTCCCGCAGTCCTCAGCCCCCGCTTAGCGATCGAAGTGGATCGCAGCCGGTTAGTTAACCTGCTGCATTTCGAAACATACGTGCACCGCCATTTGGATTGGCGCGGGCCGTTGGATTGGTTGGGGAGGAAGCCCTACCTGATTGTCGAATCCGGAGACGAGTTGCTGGCAGCCCTGGCCTGCCCACCAGAACCACCGGGAGTTGCCTGGATACGCTTGTTTGCATCAGCCCATCGCTTCAATCTGCATGAGGCCTGGGGAACTCTTTGGCCTCTTGCGCTCTCCCAGCTCCGTGACCTTCCGGTCAGCCAGGCAGCCGCCATTCCGCTTCAAGATTGGTTCCGTGACCTGCTGGCTGCCAACCAATTTAAGCGCACACACAATGTCGTTGTGCTCGCCTGGCGGCCTGACGCATCTGATTTGCCGGCCGAATCTCGGACCTCGCCGAACCTTAGGCCCATGAGGGAAGGCGATGTAGACGGTGTGGTCGACGTCGACCGCAATGCTTTTGCCCTACTCTGGCAGAACTCAAGGGAAGCCGTAAGCCTGGCTTTAAAACAGGCTGGCCTGGCAACCGTGATCGAAGACACGGGGCGCATCCTTGCCTTTCAGATCAGCACTCGGGGCGCGCAAGGGCTGCATCTGGCCAGGCTCGCTACGCATCCGGGCTTCCAGGGCCGCGGCTTAGCCACTTCTCTGGTGCGCTACGTTCAGTTGCAAGTGCTGCATCGCAAAGGAACCCTGCTGACGGTAAACACGCAAGATAATAACGCTCCCTCGTTGGCCTTATACAAAAAACTGGCTTTCAGTCTTACTGGCGAGCAGTTCCCCGTGTACCAGTTCGATCTGAATTGATTCATTGGCGCTATTAAAACCATCACAAACTAGGCAAGCCTTCAGGGGGCAACCGACGACGGAGAGATTAACCCTAACAAAGAAACCCAAAGTGGGACTGGTCCGCGGGAAAATCTCTGTTAAACTTCCTCATCCCGATGAGATAAAGTGCTGGCACGTAAAGGTGCCGGTCTATAGGAATGTAATACAAGCAATGGAGGAATTGAAGCATGGAGAGCAGTAAACGCCAGGCACGGTTGGATCGCCGCCGCACCCAACAGCGCCAATCCCAGCTCAAGTGGCTGGTATACATCGCGGCCGCAGCCGTAGTCCTTACTGTCTTATTGATCTTTGCGCAACAGCTTGGTGGGCCGCGCTCGGTGACCTATAACCAGAAGGATGGGGTCAGCCTTGGATCGGCCGAATCCCCGGTGACCGTGATCGAATTTGTCGATTTCCAGTGTTCGTTTTGTTTGAACTCATACAACAATACCGAACAATCGGTCATTGAAGAATATGTGAACACGGGCAAAGTAAGGTTCACTTTTCAGGTGGTTGGCTTGTTAGGCCCAGAGTCATTGCAGGCGGCCGAAGGCGCCTACTGCGCTGCCGACCAAAACTACTTTTGGGAATA
>DATDRZ010000134.1:0-5137 GCA_035291465.1 Anaerolineales bacterium | reverse complement strand
CGGATTCGGCGGCCGCTGCCAGCACGGCTTCCATATCCAGGTCGGCGCCTTCCCGGTCCGGGATCAGCCGCCCGGTCGGGTGGCCGATCAGGTCGACGTGCGGGTTGCGGATGGCGTTGAGCAGGCGCTGGGTCACCTGCTCGCGCGGCTGGCGCAGGCCCACGTGCAGGGAGGCAATGACGATATCCAGGCTGGCGAGCACCTCGTCGCTGTAATCCAGGCTGCCGTCGGCGCGGATCTCCACTTCGGCGCCCTGCAGCAGGCGGATCGAATCGCCCAGCTCGGCCTGGGCGGCGTCGATCTCGGCGCGCTGCTCCAGCAGCATTTCAGGTGTCAAACCTCCGGTGACCCCCAGGCTGGGGGTGTGGTCGGTAACGGCCAGCACGGCCCGGCCGCGCTCCCGGGCGGCTTCCGCCATCTCTAAGATGGTGCGGCGCCCGTCGCTCCACTTGGAGTGGGAGTGCAGCTCGGAGCGGATGTCTTCCAGCTCAATTAAGTGAGGTAGTTTGCCGTTTTTGGCCGCCTGGACTTCGCCGCGGTCTTCACGCAGCTCGGGCGGGACCCAGGGTAAGCCGAGCGCCTGGTAGACCTGCTCCTCGGTCGAGCAGAGCAGCTCGCTGCCGTCTTCCCGCAGGAAAGATTGATCGGAGAGAGATAGCTTCTTTTTGAGGGCGAGCTCGCGCAGGCGCACGTTGTGGTCTTTCGAGCCGGTGGCGTACTGCAGGGCGGTGCCGAAGCGCTCTGGCGGGTGGACCCACAACTGGGCGCGCAGCCCGTCGCGGAACTCGACGCTGGACTTGGTCGGTCCGCTGCCCAGCACGCGGGCCACTCCCGGCAGCTGGATGAAGGCGTCCATCACCACGCTTGAATCGACGGCCGCGGCCAACAGGTCCAGGTCGCCGATGGTGTCGCGCATGCGGCGCAGGCTGCCGGCCGCTTCGACCCGCTCCACGCCAGGGACGGTTCGCAATTGCGCCAGGATGGACTGGGCGGCCGGCCAGGCCTTGCCCAGCGGGTTGCGGGTGGTGCGCCGGGAGAGCGATTCGATGCCGGCCAGAACCTTGGCCTCGGACTTCTCGCCCATCCCGGGCAGGTCGCGCAGCTTCCCTTCGTGGGCGGCCGCCTCCAGCTCCGCCAGGTTGGTAATGCCCAGCTGCTTCCAGAACATCTGCGCTTTCTTGGGGCCCATATCCGGCACGCGCAGCAGCTCCACCAGGCTGGGGGGTATTTCGGCGACCAGCCGATCGTAGAAGCCCAGGCGCCCGGTGGTGAACAGCTCGTCGATCTTTTCGGCGATCGCTTTGCCCACCCCGGGGATGTCGGTCAGGCGGCCTTCCTGCCAGACCTCGTAGGCTTCCCGGCTATAGGTCTGCAGGCTCTCGGCCGCCCGCCGGTAGGCCAGGATCTTGTAGATGACCTCGCCCTTGATCTCGAGCAGGTCGCCGATGGCGAAGAAGATCTCGGCCAGCTCGTAATTAGAATATCGTTTGCCTGTCATGTGTATAAATGAAAGATGGTTCTTATTTTTGAGCTTGAATTGCTCCGAGATTGTCCCCACTCAGGGCGATGACCAATCGAAGCAACTGGGTTTATAATATTCAATAAGACTAAATATATCTAAATATACCGCAAAGTTGCGTTATATGCACTGGTTAGGCGGCCAAGTCGTTCTGAGAAAGGCAACGATGCCAGACTACATTTGTGTTACGTGTGGAAACCAATACGCCATGTCTGAAAGGCCTCCACTTCATTGTCTGATCTGCGAGAATGAACGGCAGTATGTCAACCCCAACGGTCAAACCTGGACTACGCTTGGTGAGTTAGCCCGAGAGCATCACAACCTCGTGAAATCGTTGGAGAGGGGGCTGACCGGGATTGGCACTGAGCCCAAGTTTGCAATTGGACAACGTGCACTGCTTGTACAGACACCCAGAGGAAACGTCTTGTGGGATTGTGTAAGCCTCATTGATAATACCACCATCGGAGCGATCGAGGCCTTAGGTGGGATTTCAAGTCTTGCAATGTCTCATCCCCACCTGTTTGGAAGTATGGTCGAATGGAGTCATGCGTTCGGCAATGCGCCAATTTATCTGCATGCCGATCATAAGCCATGGGTTCAACGATCCAATCCTGTTATCGAATTCTGGGAGGGAGAGACCCTTGAACTGAAGGAAGGTATCTCGCTTCACCGCTGTGGCGGACATTTCGAAGGCTCGACTGTACTGCTGTGGCCGGATGGAGCAGAGGGCCTCGGGGTGCTGTTGAGCGGAGATACCATTTATGTGGCCCCGGATCGCCGCCACGTCTCATTCATGTATAGCTACCCTAATTTCATTCCCCTCTCGGCTTCGACAGTTGACAGCATTGTCGCTAAGGTCATGCCACTGCGGTTCGACCGTATCTATGGTCATTTCTTTGGCTTGGAGATCGAGGGGGATGCCAAGAGCGTTGTGCAACGGTCGGCGGAACGATACAAGCAGGCCATTGGATTCCTACGTTGAACTTCGTTCAGGCAGCGTAACCCGCGCATCCGCCGTTTGCGGAGCAAATCGGCTGATGCGCAATCGTTGAGGAAAGGAGATAGTCTTGAACTCTGATTACCATCAACCCATCTTCGTTCCGGCGGACTCAGGCAAGAAGCTGGAATTTCGTGCTGTCACGCACAAACTGACGGGTCAGCAAACCGGCGGCGCGTATTATCTCTTCGAGTCAGTCTTTGGCCCCGGGGATGGAAACCGGCTTCACGTCCATCACCGCGAAGACGAAGTCGGCTACGTTTTGGAGGGCGCGTTGGAAATCCGGCTCGCTGATCAAACCGTGGTCGTTGAGGCAGGGAGTGTCGCGCACCTGCCGAAGAACGTCCCACATGCGATCCGCAATCCACTCAAGACACCCTCGCGGTACTTGTTCATGACGATTCCCGCCGGACTCGACCAATGGTTCGATGCGCTCGAGGCCGCAAGGCGGGATGGCACGCTGGATGATGCACTGTACCGTAAACTCTCGCTGGATTATGGAATTGAATGGTTGGAGTAGCCGATGAAAAGCCTGCTCTGGCTGGGTGATCCAAAATCATTTGATGCCGGACTGGTGGGCGGCAAGGCGGCAAATCTCAGCCGCCTTGCCCACCTGTATCATCGCGTGCCGGATGGCTTCTCCCTGCCGGTGACGGTGATGGATGAGGTACACCCGTTGGACCTACGCAATGAAATCACCGCCGCCATTTCGGACCTGATGGCCTGCCACAGCCTCCCGCACTTTATCGCCGATGGCGCGGCTGAAGCCTGTCGTTAGCCCGCTCGTCGTAAACGCGGTGGTCAGCAAGTTTGCGGTTATGCTCGTCACATTTCGACAGCCACGTAAGAGCGGGCAAGTGGTGAGTGAGGGAAGCAATGAAAGGAGAACGCCTATAAGCCAAAAGTCCTGAACTGCTCCTACATTACTGACTCTCAATCATCGGTGCGTGTCGTTACGAATCGCACCCCATTCACACAGTCACCAAAGGGAAAAAGGAGAATATCCAATGTCAACCGAACAAAACAAGGCAGTCGTCCGCCGTTTCATCGAGGAGATCCTGACCAACCAGAACGCTGCTCTCGTGGACGAACTGCTCGCTCCCGACTATGTCAACCATTTCCTCCCTGGGGGACGCGAGGGCTTCAAACAGTTCCCCACCATGCTGCGCTCGGCTTTCCCCGATCTCAAGTTCCACTACAGCGTCGAGCATCTGATCGCTGAAGGGGATTACGTTGTGGTGCGGATCACGTACCACATTACAAACGCTGGCAAAGAAGCAACCGGATCGGACCTGAGTGAATACCGCCTCGCTAGCGGTAAAATTGTGGAAGATTGGCCTCCAAGCGGCACGGCAGCTCTGCTCCAACAGGTCGGGGTGACTCTTCCATCAGGGTAGGGCGATAGGTAGGCATTCAGCGGGAATAACAAGCGAAGCGCGTCGCCTTTTCAATGCGGTGTTGCCAAAAAGCACAAGTGTGCAAAGCCAAGTGAGGCTTGGCAATCTAGGGCGCGGGCTAACACCGGCATGAACCCGACGCGCTTCGCTATCTGCTCCGCGCGCGGGTTATGCCGACCGTTAGGCGGCCTCTCTAATTGACAGATAGATCACTGGAGAAATTGAGATGAAAATTCGCGGATACTCTTGGGCTGGCGCGCCGACCTCTGATTTTGATCGAACAAACCGGTTTTTCAGGGAGGATCTCGGGCTCGAAATGCTCATGCGCGACGATGAACGGATGGTAGGGATCTTTAAGCTTCCAACTGGCCAGCTCTTCGAGGTTTTTGGTCCTGGCAACCGGTATCAGAAGCTGATGAATAGTCCTGCAATTGCGTTCGATGTTGATGACATTGACAGAGCCCGTGCTGAACTTGAAGCCAAGGGCGTCAAGTTCGTTTCAGAGATTGAGCGAGGATCACATGGAGACGCTTGGACCTTTTTTGAGGGACCGGACGGTTATCTCTATCAGCTATTTCAGCGCTCAGGCGAGCCAGAAAGCAAAGACGCCGCCTAACAACTCGCCGCAGCGGACCAGGCTGTCCCCCGGAAGTCCCGGAGACCCAAAACCAAAAGGAGCGAGATTGAACGATATCAGGATGTGTCAGAGCCACCCGGCGGCTGAGCTAATTCTTCGGGCAGCCAATTTAATCAAAGATGCATTATGCAACCTAACATCTCACAACCGTTCATAGTTCCACCAAATTCAGGCAGGGTTTTGAGGCTTATCGGCGTTACTCACAAGCTAATAAGCCAACAAACCGGGGGTGGCTATTATCTTTTCGAATCAGAATTTGGTCCTGAAAGCGGGAACAGACTTCATGTTCATATACATGAAGACGAGATGGTGTATGTTCTGGAAGGAGCTATCCGTATCAGGCTTGGCGATGGCAAGTTGGAGACGAGCGAGGGCGGCGTAGTGCACCTGCCCAAAACTATTCCACATGCGCTCTACAACCCATTGAAAACGCCTCTCAGGATTTTGGCGCTGGCAATCCCAGGCGGAATGGAGATGTTCTTCGATGAGCTCGAATCCGCCATGCAGGACGGTAGTATGGATGACGCAAAGCACAGGGAAATCTCTCGAAAGTATGGGATAGAATGGTTGGAATAACAGCAACCTAA
>DATDRZ010000133.1:0-8054 GCA_035291465.1 Anaerolineales bacterium | reverse complement strand
TTCCAACCCTTCGGCGCCAAAGGGACGCAATCCGGCGCCCAGCAAGATCGGCATGATCTCGATATGCAGTTCGTCGGCCAGGCCTGCTTGCAGCACCTGGTTCGTTGTGCCGGCACCGGGGATCACGGCGACATCTTTGTTGCCAGCGGCCATCTCTGCTTGCCGCACTGCGATTTCCACTCCGTCGGTCACAAAAATGAAGCTTTGCTGCGTGCCATGCTAAGCAGCTGAACCGGAGGGTTGTGCGTCAGCATGAAAATGGGCACCTGATATTCGTACCTGCTCCAATCGTAATCAGCGCCAGCCATATCGAAGGAATTGCGCCCCATTACCACCGCACCCGTGTTGCGGATGGACTCCTTGATCAGTTTAGTTTCACTCAAATTCTCGACATTCGGATACAGCGGTTCTACGCTGCCCATGGCATCGTTGATATACCCATCCAGCGTCATTCGCATTCCCGTGATCACTTTTCCCATACAGGCTCCTTGCATTTGGCGAAAAAAATTGATTCGTTTATAAGAACGGTCCTAACGCCTATGTGGCTATGCCTTGATTCCCAGCTCTTCCTCACACAAATCGGCGATTTGCTGAGGCACCTCACTCCACGCCGCCCAAACCGACTCGCACCACTTGCGGATCATGGCGTCCAGTTCCGCGCCCGGCGCCGCGGCGATCACGTCGCCAACTCGGATGCTGCCGCGCTCTGCCGGCGGTGTAAACCGCGGCCAGCCTTTCCGCTGGCGGGCCAACCGCATGTGCGCTAACTGGGCCTGGCGGCCGGCTTGCCCCTTCTCGATGCAAAGATAGAGGCCGATGAGGGCGAAGGTGATCTTGATTGGCTTGTCGTCTGCCGTAGCCCTCTGCGCCGCGAACGAATCTAACGCGTTCTGGTGGATAAAATTGGGCTCTGGGTGTGCCAGTGTGTAAAAGGCTAATTGATCATATTCTTCTTGTTCAGTTGCCATATTGTTAGAAGCTAACAGCTAAAGGCTAACAGCTAAGAGCTAGATCTCCGCAACACTTCCCCATTCTGGATAGTACACCTGGTCGAATCCTTCCCCTCCAAGCAACTCAGTCAACGCCTGCGCTGGTCCTGGCTCCCCATGCACCAGGAAGATGTTCTTCACCTGCTCCTTAATCGCTTTCGCGTAATCCATTAATCCATTCTGCCCGGCGTGCGCCGAAAACCCATCGATGTGCGCCACGCGGATCTTGCGCTCGTACACCTCGCCAAAGATCCTGATGCGCGTTTCGCCTTCCACCAAGCGCCGCCCCAGCGTGTGCGGCGCCATCCACGATACGATCAGCACCACGCTGTTCGGGTCGTGCACGTTGTGCTCGACGTGATGCAGCACGCGCCCGACTTCCATCATCCCCGAGGCCGAGATGATGATCATCGGCTCTTTGCGCTCATTGAGCGCCTTCGATTCCTCCACCGAGCGAATGTAGGTCAACATCTCAAAGCCCAGCGCCTCGCGATGCTCATCCGATTCCAGGAATTTCAGCGTTTCCTTATCGAAACATTCCGGGTGCGCCCGGAAGATATCGCTTACATTGACCGCCAGCGGGCTGTCCACGAACACAGGCGCCTGCGGGACTTCGCCTGCATCCATCATGCGGTGCAGGTCATAGACGATCTCCTGTGTGCGTCCAACCGCGAAAGCCGGGATAATCACTTTGCCGCCGCGCCCCAGCGTGTCGCTTACGATGCCGCGTAATTGCTCATAGGCCTCCGCCGGCGACGGATGCCGACGGTCGCCGTAGGTGCATTCCATCAGGAGGGTGTCGGTTTGCGAGGGAAGCAATGGATCTTTGATCAGCGGCAGCTCTGGGCGGCCGATATCCCCAGAAAACCAGAAGCGTTGCTGGCGGCCGCGCTCTTCTATGTCTAAAACGATGGCAGTTGAACCCAAAATGTGACCGGCCTCAACAAAAGTTGTCATCACGCCAGGCATCACCTCGAACGCTTCGTTGTAGTCCTTTTCGACGAACAATGTGTTGGTTTCCGCGGCATCCGCAGTAGTATATAGAGGTTTTACTGGCAGTAGTCCCCTTTTGGCATGTTTACGATTGATATGCTGGGCGTCACTCTCCTGGATGTGCGCCGAATCCTCCAACATGATGCGCGTAAGGTGCGAAGACGCCCGCTGTGCGTAAATCGGCCCGCGGTAACCATTCTTCACCAGGTTGGGCAGGTTACCGCTGTGGTCGATATGCGCATGCGAAAGGATCACTGCGTTCAACTCCCCTACGGGGAATTGAAATGCTCGGTTGCGCTGAATAGCCTCCTGGCGTCGTCCCTGGTAAAGCCCGCAATCCAGCATGATGCGTTTGCCGTTGATCTCCAGCAAATGCTGGGAACCGGTCACGGTCTGCGCTGCTCCTAAAAAGCGAATTTGCATTTAAGTCCTTTCCTGATGATTGCATTCCGTAAGGGAGGAGCCTGTCCCGAGCGAGCCGCTTTAGCGGCGACGAGGGATCTAAGAACCTCCCTTATGGCAAGCGAAGCGAGCAATCTTGGTTTGCAGGTAGATAAGTACATAAGTACACAAGGTTTCGCGCCTTGTCTACTTGTCTACCTTTTTTCCCTTAAGGGTCTCCATGATCTGCGCCCCATACGTCCGTAGCCTCCACGGCACCTGCGCCATGATAGGTTCCAGTTCACCCATCTTCCGCGGATTCGCCCGCGCCGTTATCTCCATGAGATCGCGCGGCAGCACTACATCAGATTCCACGTCCATCTCGGCTGCCGCGTTCTTGCGCCAGGCGCGCAGGTTGTCCAGGCGCTCCACAAAGGCTTCGTCGTAACGCGGGCGCTTGGGTCTGCGCAACGGCGGCGCATGCTCGCCGCGCTTCACCGCGTCCAGCAATCCTTTGGCGTGCCGCTGGATTTGCCGCGGCGTCATTCCGAGGATGCCTTTGAAATCCGCGGGCCTCCTTGGGCGCGCAACGGCGATCGCCGTCAACGTACTGTCTCCGATCACCTTGAACAACGGCACGTCTGCCGAGGCCGCTTTGGCCTCCCGGTATATCGCCAATTCCTGTAAGATGGCCGCCTGCCGCGGGTTCAGGTCGCGGGCGCCTTTGATGCGCCAGACGTCTTGCACTTGCGGTTCGGTTTCTGCGACCAGATGGGGTAGCCGTTCAAAATCCTCCTTGGCCAGTTCCCAGCGGCCTCGATCTTCCAGTTCTTGCTTAAGGTGATCGCGTAATTCAATGAGATGATGCGTATCCATGCGCGCATACTCCAACAGCTCGCGCCGCAAAGGTCGCTCGCCCCAATCCGCTCGTTGGAATTTCTTCTCCAGCTTGATGCCGAATTCTTCCTCCAGTAGATTGCCCAATCCCACCCTCTTATGCCCCAGGATGCGCGCCGCGATCATCGTGTCAAATATATTCACTATGGGAAAGCCGTAATCGCGGTTCAGCACGATCAAGTCATATTCCGCCGCGTGGAATATTTTTTCGATCTCGGGATTGGCAAAAATAGCGGATAGCGGCGACAAATCTTCAACGGTCAGCGGGTCCACCACCGCATCTTCCTTATCCGTGGAAAATTGCAGCAGGCACAACCGTTCCTTGTACGCATGCAGGCTGTTGGATTCTGTATCCACCCCCAACATGGCTTTCCTCGATAATCGCTCAGCCAACTGCTTGAGTTGCGATGGGTTGGTTGCGATGTACAATTGGCCGTCGTCAGGCATGGCGGCAATTATAGACCCCTAAATAGCGTTGACGAATAAGATGATTCCGGCTTGTGAAAATCGAAAATCTCAAATCGAAAATCGTAAATCGGAAATGGTTTTGGTTTTTCCTAAGCTATACTCGCAATGTGTCCCTCACCCTGGAAGGTTGGGTCTCCGTCCTCGCCGCTCTGGAAGCTGGCCGCCGGCCAATCCTTGCTGTTTACTTCCAGCGCGATAAAAATCTGCGCGGAGGCGACCGAGTCCGGGCCGCGGCCGCCAAAGCTGGCGCCGAGATCAAGATGGCTACCGCCGAGGAGATCGACGTGCTTGCTCAGGGCAAATCACACGGCGGTGTGCTTGCGCTCGCCGGCGAACGTAGGTTCCAATCTCTGGATGAATTAATTACTTCCCTTTCTCTTCATAAGGGGAAGGGGCCGGGGGATGGGGTTGAATCCCCAGTCTCCAGTTTCCAATCTCCATTTATCGTCATGTTGGATGGCGTCGAGGACCCATTCAACTACGGCCAGGCCATCCGCGCCCTGTACGCTGCCGGCGCCCATGGCCTCGTCGTCCCCGAGCGCAACTGGGATACCGCCCTCGCCGTGGCCACTCGCGCCTCGGCCGGCGCCTCCGAGTACATGCCCACTGCTCGCGTCGCCGATGCCAAAGAAGCCATCGCCTTCTTCAAAGCGCGCGGGTTCGGCGTCGCCGCCACTGCTAAAGACCCGAAGAGCAAATCCGTCTATGCCGTTGACCTGCATGGACCGCTCTTTATGCTGATCGGCGGCGAACGCCGCGGCCTGAATGCCGCAACCCTGGCGCTCTGCGATGTGCTGCTCACCATCCCCTACGGCCGCGATTTCAAAGCCGAGCTGGACGTCACCTCATCCACTGCTGCGCTGGCCTTCGAGGTGATGAGGCAAAGGGTATGGCCCGAGCACCGGCAGCGTTCGAAGCGATGAGATCGGTGGGTCATTTTAGGCAGTATCGCTTATTCGAGTTTTACCGGACCTGAATCAGCCTGGAATGGGGTAGAAATACTCGTTTCCTTCCCCAACAAATAAGCGAACTGGAGACACCCTAAATTGGTGAACAATAAGATCTTGCGCTGGTTTTTCCTTCTTATTCTGACCACCGTCCTCATTTATTTTTTGTGGCCTTATTTTCTTGAAGTGCAGATTCCAAGCGCCGGGTTTTCCAGCCTGGGCTCACAAACCACGCGGGCAAAAGTCATTGAAATCATTGAAGAAGGCACCGTCGATCTGGGCGATCGGACTCAGCCTTATCAGATTGCCCGTGTGGAGGTCCTCGAAGGGGAATATCAGGGTCTGGTGGCCGAGATCGATTTTGGAAAACGCCAGTTGCGCTCCGATGAGTACCGTTTGGCGGCTGGCGACCTGGTGCAGGTTACCGTCAGTAGAACCCCAGACGATCGGGTCAATGTCTACTTCTCAGATTTCGTGCGTAATACGCCTTTGCTGCTGCTGGCAGCCGCTTTCGCCGCCGCCATCTTGGCCATCAGCCGCTGGAAAGGCCTGCGCAGTCTGTTGAGCATGGCCTTCAGCTTGCTGGTCATTATCGCTTACATCATCCCGCATATTTTGACCGGCGAAGACCCGCTGGTGGTCAGCATTATCGGTTCGGCCATCTTATTGGGCGTTACCCTCTACCTCACCTATGGCTGGACGATAAAAACGCACGCCGCAGTCCTGGGCATGATCGCCGCTTTGTTATTGACCGGCCTCCTGGCCAACTTTTTCGTGACCCTCGCCCGCTTGAATGGCACCGGCGATGAGAATGCCATGTTCCTGATGCAATTCATGCAAATGGGCATCAACCTGCGCGGCCTGCTGCTCGGCGGCATGATCATCGGTGCGCTGGGGGTCATGGATGATCTGGTCACTACACAGTCGTCAGCCGTAGTGGAATTGCACGCAGCCAATCCCAAGTTCGGTTTCCGCACGCTGTATCGCTCGGCCATGCGCATTGGGCAGGATCACGTGGCCGCCACGGTAAACACCCTGGTCCTGGCTTATATCGGGGCGTCGCTGCCACTGTTCCTGATGTTCTCCCTGGCACGCGGCAACTATTCGTATTTAGTGAACTACGCCTTCATCGCCGAAGAGGTTGTCCGCACCCTGGTCGGTTCCCTGGGTCTGATCGCCGCCGTGCCAATGACGACCGCGATAGCAATCGCCTTTGTGCTCCGCGTGCAGCCTCTTGCTTGGGCGCGTCAATTCCTCGGGCCAACGGGCGAATCGGAGCATGTGCACTAGTGCCATTGCGCCCTCGATGAAAAAGGCCGAGCAAGTGCTAGGCCTCTGCGAAAGACACAGGAATCCTCGGGCTAAGGCAGTCGACCCCTTAAGGTCCATGGGCCTGAAAACGTCTCGATGAATGCATCGTTGATTGCGGCATAGGCTTGCTCATCAGACATCGCTGCAGGTTTAGTGTCCAACAGGGGTCCGGATACATTTCCATCTTCGTAACAAGTGATGACAATGCCTGTGTTGGCGGCATCCAATCTATTCTGGGCTGCGTCGCAATCCAGCGAGTCTGGCCAGGAGGTTTCTAGCCTGGGGATTACAATCTGAACCTCAGTAAATTCGCCTATCCCGGCAATGGGGAAGTTGGCATCATCGCAGCGGTGCGTCTTCAGGCCATCAGCAGAGTACTTCCATTCGATTAAACCCCACTCAAATACCTTAATTGATCGTCCTTTAATTTCAACCGTCATGCTGTCTGGCAACAGCCAGTCAGACTGGCTTGGCAGGTCGTAGCAGATATCGGCTACCAGGTATTCGCCTTCGATGCGGAAATTGCTGGCTTCTATGATGATTCCATTTACGGTTTGAACAGACTCGGCCAGTTGATTTTGGTCCGAAACGATTTCTGCTTGTGGCACGGGAAGTGAAGCGTCTTCCATACTGGAGGCTCGGGCTGACATGAAGCGAACGCGGAGCGAAGCGGCTGCTATTATTAGTATTCCCAGTAGTCCTATTCCTACTAGCATCAGAAGCTGTTTAGAATCTTTTTGGTTCATTTCTTACTCCTGTGAAAATCCGTAATCAGGCAGGACCTTGGCAAGGTGATGTCATTGGCTGGCCTATAGGACTGGTATTCGTCTTACCACAGTACATGTAAGTTTCATTAGCCGGCCAATGCATATGCGTGTAAATCCGCGCCAGGGGCGAAATTGGGGCAGGAGAACTCAGATAGTGCGCATGTACCCAATATCTGGCTCCGGCATAGAGAGAGATCGACGAAGTGTTTTGGGTTCTGGTCCATTTTGTGTTGCACCCGGTACCAGCACCTGCTTGCCTTAATTCAACCTTGTACCCGGTTCCAGTGAATGATCGTAGTGTGGATGCTCCGGAGTCGCATCCAGTTGAGTTCGGATTTAATGCTTCACAGCCGCTTCCGCTACATGTAGCCATCGCCGCTGCTTCAACGGAGGGTGTCAAGGTGAAAATCAAGCTAATGACCAGCGTAATTATTGCAAACTTGAAAGTCTTATCGGCCGGCTTAGTGTTCGCTGCCATATTAATCCTCCTTTAGACACAGTTGTCTAGACCGATGATGATATTACCCCCCCCGCCTTGATTATGTAAATGGACAGTTGTCCCTTTCCCGACCGTCTTACAAAACTGTGGGCTTCTGTAGTCTCTGCCTCCATTCCCTTCCACAAAGTTAGGTTAACAGCAACACTTTCCCCATCGTTTTTCCTTCCTCCATATATCGATGCGCGTCTGCAGCCTGCTCTAGGGGGAACGTCTTATCGAGCTTTATGGCAAGGCTGCCCTTGGCCACCCAGTCGAACAAATCCGTGGCGCGCCAGAGAAATTCCGTGCGCGGGTGCAGGTAAGGGCCAATGCTCGGTCGCGTCAGGTATAACGACCCTTTTTGGTTAAGGACTTGTGGATCTAGGGGTTCAACTTTCCCGCTGGCCTGCCCAAACAGCACCATCATTCCGCGTGGCTTGAGGCTGTCCAACCCCTTGAGGAACGTTTTTTGACCCACGCCGTCGTAAACAACGTCCACTCCGTTACCATCAGTCAGGCGCTTCACTTCCTCCGCGAAATCAATCCGCGAACGGATAATTACTTCGTCGGCCCCGATCTCTTTGGCGATCTGCGCTTTCTCTTCGCTCGAGGTTGTGGCGATCACTCGCGCTCCACACATCTTGGCGATCTGTACCAGCAATTGCCCCACGCCGCCGGCCGCGGCGTGGATCAGGGCGGTGTCTCCGTTCCTCAATGGATAGGTCGATTTGGCCAGGTAATGGGCGGTGATGCCCTGCAGCATGATTGCCGCGGCGTGTTGGCTGGATATTGCCTTCGGGACCCTGATGGCTTTGTCGGCGGG
>DATDRZ010000132.1:0-65665 GCA_035291465.1 Anaerolineales bacterium | reverse complement strand
AAACGATCTTTCACCCCATAGTGTTTGGCTAGTACAGCCCAACCGATTCCAGGATCAGCGCCCGGAGCCAAAACGTGCACCTCATTCCCGAGTCTGGCCAATGCACCAGCCATCTTCATATTCTGGATGCTATTGGCTGTTTGGGCCGGTATGGACCCCTGGGCTATGACGGCAATCTTCATCTCAGGACGTGGAAGGCAGGTGGGCGCGTACATCCCGGATGATGCGGACTACGGCCACACCTACAGTAAATACATAGTAGCCCGCCAACAACGCGGCAAAAGCGGGTGCACCATAAGACGCGAACAGAAATATGCCGGCTACCTTCAACGCCATCCCGAAGGCGTTCACCACAGTAGGGAACACCGGCCGATTGAATGCCAGCAGGGCGGCTCGGCTCCAATAAAAGATATTGACCACTGTATAGCCCGCCAGAAGGATGACCAATGGCAGATAAACCTGAGGCAAAACCCGGTCGGTGTACAACGTGATCACTTGCGGGCCAAACAGGATCAACGCGGCGGCGACAGGCAGCGAATACAGCGCTGCCAGCATAGAGCCGCGTCGCAAAACATGGCGCACAGATTTCCAATCATCTTTCGCCACGGCGCGGGAAAGTTCCGGATAGGTTGTCGAGGGCAGCGGGCTAACCGGGATCTGCAAGAACCCGATCAATGTGCGGGCGATGGCGTAATAACCGCCGACCAGATTGCCCAGGAATGCATTCGCCCACAGGTCTTCGCTGTCTTTGGCCACCAGGCTAACTGTGGCACTCAGGTTGGTGCTGAACGCAAAGGTCAGCAAGCTGCGCCGATCTTTGCGCAGCACGCTGAACGGTGTGCGCCACCAACCCGCTCCCCATTGCTGCCGTGCGGTAGACAGCGCCACCGCCGTCACGGCGACCGAGCGTACCAGGCGACCCGCCAACTCGGCCAGGATGATCTCGATCAACCCGCCTCCGGTCACAAGGACTACAACCGTCAGACCCAACCGCACCACGCTCTGCGTAATATCGATGATGGATTTGGTGCCGAAGCGATTGAACACCTGCAGAATTCCATCCGAACTATCAAAGAAAGCATTAATGAGTACTAGGGAGCCGTAAAGAATAAACAGCTGCTCTACTCCGCCCTGATCCGAAAAAAGGCTTACGCCCAAAGGTGCAAGAAGTAAAATTAATATGAACGCAGCCCCGTTACCACCCAATTCCAATAATGCAGCCAGTTTGTAGACGGCTGCCGCCTGCGTGTGCTGTTTGCGCTCTTCATAGTGGCGCACGTAGCGCACAACCAATTCATCGATCCGGAACGAGGTAAATCGGTTGAGCACGTTGGTGAAATTGCCCATGGCGGCGAGCAAGCCGAGACCTGCTACCCCAATCACGCGTACCTGGATGGCTCCCTGCACCATACCTATCGCAGCAGAGAGCACGGTTGCGCTCACCAAATAGCTGGAGTTGCGCAGGATGCGGCGCAACAGCTCGGTGTCGAAGACGCGCAAATAAAGCTGTTCCAGGCGTTCGAGAGGGGGTCTAAACATCACTGCAATGGGGCAAAGGGTCAATCCAACTTGATTCGAGAAGCCCAGGATCGCTCGGCCTTGTACCATTCCACCATTTTGGCGATGCCGCTTTCCAGCCCCACTTGGGGTTCCCAGCCCAGAAGCTTCCCAGCCTTGCTCACATCCGCCCAACTGGCCGACATGTCGGCTTTTTCGGCAGGCAGCTGCTCGACAGTTGCCTTGCGCCCAATGAATTTTTCGAGCATGGCGATCAAATCGTTGATCGAAATTGATTCGTGACCGCCTAAATTCACGATCTCGAAGCCTACTGGCTTTAGCGCCAAGATGGTGCCGCGAGCGATGTCATCGATATAGGTAAAGCCGCGGGTCTGGTTTCCATCTCCTAGCAATTGGATCGGCTTGCCTTCACTGATGCATTGCATAAATCGGAACATGGACATATTCGGCCGTCCCGCTGGCCCGTACACTGTGAAGTAGCGCACGATGGTCACGTCAATGCCGTAAAGGAAATGGTAGACGTGGCACATGGCCTCGGCGCCCTTCTTGCTGGCGGCATACGGCTGTAACGGATGGCTGCTGTCCGCGGTCTCCGGTGTCGGCAGCGGCGCGTTGGCGCCATAGATGCTGGAGGTGGAGGCCAGCACGAATTTCTCAATACCTTGCCGGCGGCATAATTCCAGAAGATTCAGTGTGCCGGCGGTATTCGACTCGAGATAGATCCAGGGGTCTTCGACGCTGTCGCGCACCCCAGCGCGTGCCGCAAGGTTGATTACGCCTGCGAACATTTCTTCGCTTAATTCTTCCACGGCTTTACGATTAGAAATATCCAGCCGCCGAAATTCGAATCCCTTTTTCCCCTCCAGGTTTTTGAGCCGGTATTCCTTTAGGCGCACGTCGTAAGCGGTGTTCATGTTGTCCACCCCCACCACAGTGTCACCCGCGCCGAGCAAGAGCTCTGTTACGCGGGCGCCGATAAAGCCCGCCACGCCCGTAACCAGGTATCGCGCCACTAAAGTCCGACCACTTTGGGGTCGCCTTTGGCGTTCTGGCCGAAAGCGTTGCGCGAATCGAAGATCAGCCTCGAATGTTTTAGGAGTTCAGGGTAATCATAGGCTTTGTGGTTGGTGATGATCACTACCACGTCGGCTTCTTTGGCTGAATTCAAGTAATTGGGCACGCTGTCCAGCGCCCAATCCTCGTGATCTATGTGGAGAATGTGTGGGTCGTGATAGGCAACATCAGCCTTCTTCTCGCGCAGCAGGGCGATCACGTCCAGCGCCGGAGATTCTCTCAGATCATCAATATCGGGTTTGTACGCTGTACCTAACACCAGGACCTTGCTGCCATTGAGGGATTTGCCATGCTCGTTAAGTGCATCCTGAACGCGCCCGACCACATAACGTGGCATGCTGGTGTTGATCTCCGAAGCCAGTTCAATAAAGCGCGCCGTGTAGTTGAGCTCTTTTAGCTTCCACGACAAGTACAACGGGTCGATGGGTATGCAGTGCCCGCCCAGGCCAGGACCTGGCGTAAATTTCATAAAACCGAATGGTTTGGTGGCTGCGGCGTCTATGACTTCCCACACGTCAATTCCCAGCCGGTTGCACATCAGCGCCATTTCATTCACCAGGCCAACGTTGACCATGCGGAACGTGTTTTCCAGCAACTTGGCCATCTCGGCAACTTCGGCGGAACTCACCGACACTACCGTTTTCAAGGCCTGCGAATACCATAGAGAGGCCACCTCACCGCAGGCCTTGGTGACACCGCCCACCACTTTAGGCATGTTGACGGTGGTCCAGTCCTTTCGGCCGGGATCGACGCGCTCTGGAGAGAAGGCCAGGAAGAAATCTTCGCCCGCTTTCAAGCCGCTCTTGCTGGCTAGCATATCCAACATCAGTTCGCGGGTCGTGCCAGGATACGTTGTTGATTCCAGCACGATCACCATACCCGGGTGCAATTGCTCAGCTAGTTTCTCGGTGGCGGACACAATAAAGGACAGATCCGGGTCCCCAGTCTTGCGCAAGGGAGTAGGTACGCAGATGCTGACGGCCTCCACTCCGGCCAGCTCGGAAAAATCTGTTGTGGCGCGCAGTTTCTTGGCGTTCACCAGCTTCGCTACTTGCCGGCTTTCTATGTCTCCAATGTAGGATTCCCCTGCATTAACAGCCCCGGCTTTTCGTGGATCTGGATCAATGCCAATCACCTCGAACCCACTTTCAGCAAATACGGTGGCAAATGGGAGGCCAACATATCCGAGGCCGAGCACCGCCATTTTCGCGCTGCGTTCGCGCAGTTTGCGCTCCAAGGTGGCACGTATATCCGTCATTGCACCTCTAAAACAAACTTAGTTGTTCGTGATTCTCGGATTGGGGGGAAACAGGTTCATTCTCGATTTCGGGTATAGTACCCGCTTTCGTCATCCACTCCGGCAGTTTTTTGAAATCGGTTTCCACCGTGCTGCGCAGCGAGGGCTGGTGCAGCGCGGCGGCTGGATGATACATAGGCACGATCAATTTGCCATGCACACGAACAGCTTGCCCGTGGATCTCGCTGATTTTTGCGTTTGGCAGGAAGCGCGCCATCGAATAGCGCCCCAAGGTGACGATGACCTTGGGATTGATAGCCAGGATCTGCCGTTCTAAATAATCGCTGCAGGCTGCCAGCTCTTCGGTTTGCGGGTCTCGGTTTCCGGGCGGGCGGCATTTTACCACGTTGGTTATATAGACCTGCTCGCGCCTTAAATTGATGCTGGCTAATAATTCTTCCAAGTATTGACCGGCTGGGCCTACGAAGGGCCGCCCTTGTTCGTTTTCGTGGAATCCAGGACCTTCTCCAATGAACAGAATCTTGGCATTCGAAGGGCCTTCGCCGGGAACTGCCAGTTTTCGCGAGTACTGCAGCTGGCACTTTGTGCAAGCTGCGGTTTGGGCCGCGATTTCTTTCAACACATCAGCCGAATTCATGCTCGCTCCGCTTGTTGGCCTTGCTCGGCATCCAAAGCAACGGGGTCCAATTGGGCTAACTGCATCAGGAGAGCGTCTTCGCCATTATTGCTGTAATAGCGCTTGCGCTTTCCCACGACCTCGAAACCGAAACTTGCGTACAAAGCCCTGGCTGCTTGGTTACCGGAACGCACTTCGAGCGTAGCGCTCCTCATCCCTTTTCGCGCCGCGCGGGCCAGTACATGATGCAGCAAGCGCCGCCCAAGACCTCGACGCCGGAAACCGGGCGACACGGCGAGGTTAGCGATATGCAGTTCGTCCCCTAATCGCCAGCAGACGCTATAAGCGATGATGACCCATTCACTGTGCTCAGCCCATGCTTCGATAACCCACTGCTCGGACGCGGGGTTGCGCTCCAATTCGAATTCGTAGCTTTTACGCGTCCAGGGAGTGGGGAAAATACGCTCTTCGAGTGCGTGCACCTGGTCGATGTCGCTGCGGCTCATGCGGCGCAACTTGAATTTCGCCGCTTCGCGCGTCGGCTTCACGCGGGCACCGTCTCATTCGTCTGCAGGTACATTGGCGTCAGTCCTTGGATGTCATCGACATCCCCGGCCTGCCATCGGTCCCAAGCCAGCTCGGCCAAAACAGCGGGCCGCCGGACACACTGGGCGGGGGTCGCAAGCTCGGCATTTTTGTATTTGCGTCCCAGGATGCGGCGCTCTTCTTCATATATCTCACCGCAGACTATTGTTGGCTTATTGATCGATGCTTCAAGCTCATCGGCGGTCATCAATTCGGGTTTCCCGTCTGCCTGCCAGCGGTTTTTTTTCTCGCGGTACCGGCCAACTGCCAGGCGCCCGCGCCCCGCTATCAGCACAGCTGCCAGGGGTTTGTCTTGAAGCGGCTGGCCGGCTGCAATGATATCTAATGTGGGCACGGCTACTAAATCAATGCCATGGACGAGCGCCATGCCTTTCGCCAGAGCAAGACTGGTGCGCAATCCCGTGTAGGAACCGGGGCCGATGGCGATCCCAATGGCCTTCAAACCCGTTGGTTTCAAACCTGTATGCGCAAATGCCACTTGGATTCCGGGCGCTAGGTCGGAGCCGCGTGGATCCTGGCGCGACCAGGTGCATTCGTAAAGCACGCGGTTGCCATCGTAAAGCGCTAGACCGCCGACGTGCGTCGAAGAATCGATGGCCAGCAGAGTCATACCAACCCGTATACGGCTTCTTGGAACGCACGCACCATCGGCTCGTATCGCTTTCCTTGCGGCGAAACCTCTACGCGGCGTCGCTCATCGTCGACCCAAAAAAGCTTCAACCATAATCTTTCGGCTGGCAACGCGGACTCGATCTTCTGCGCCCACTCGACAACCAATGGACCTTGTTCAAGGTACAGATCGATATCCAGGGCCGCGGCTTCCTGGGAATCTTGGAGGCGATAGGCATCCAGGTGGGAAAGCAGCGCACCATCCGGGCGCTTATATACGTTTACCAAAACGAAGGTAGGGCTGGTGGCATGCGTAGGAGACCCCCAGCCCGACGCGATGCCTTGAACCAGCGTGGTTTTGCCAGACCCGAGTTCGCCTTCCAGGCAAACCAGGTCGCCGGTTTCCAGAAGCCCGCCTAACTGGATGCCGAGGCGCCGGGTTTGCTCGGGGCTGTTGCTGAAAACTTCGAATGCGCCGGCGCGCAGGATGGGCATGAAGAAATTATACGGCAGGCTTTGAAAAAAGCCTCAGGGTTGGTATAACATTTATGACCAATCATCTTTCAAGGAGGAATTAGTGTCTGATCTGTTCAACAACCTTTCGTTGTGGTTTCAAGACGCTCTGAACCAACTTTCCGAAAACGCCGGCCTTATTCTGACCACCATCCTCATTATCCTGGCAGGTCTGTATATAGCCCGCGTTATTCAATCTTTGGTTCTGCGAGGTTTGCGTTCTCGCCAAGCCGATCCGGAGTTTTCCCTTTTCTTAGCCCGCCTCGCCCAATGGGTCATCATTGTTGGTGTGCTTCTCTTCTCTGCACAACAGGTGGGGATTAATGTGACTGCCATCCTCACAGGACTCGGAATCCTGGGTTTCACATTAGGGTTTGCACTTCAGGACGTCAGCAAGAACTTCATCGCTGGTCTTCTGCTGCTGCTGCAGCAGCCTTTTGAACTTGGAGATACCATCCAAGTGTCCGGCTTCACGGGAACGATAATCGACATTAATTTGCGCGATACAGAAATACGCACAGTTGATGGATTGCGGGTTCGTATACCTAACGGGGAGATCTTCACCCAACCTGTGCTTAACTTTACTGGGGTCAAGAAACGCCGCTTACAAATTGAAGTCGGCGTGGCCTATCACACTGATTTTGAAGCTGCTCGACGCGCTGCGCTGGATGCTGTCAAGAAGATCCCCGGCGTATTGGAAGATCCAGCAATAGACGTGCGATTTGAAGAATTTCGAGATTTCGCTATAAGGATGAAGATCTTCTACTGGTACGACACGAGCAGAACCGGTTACGGCGAAGCACTGGATGCCGGGATCAGCGGCATTAAGTCTTCCTTCGATCGTGCTGGCATCGAAATCCCGATTCCCTACGCAAAATTGTCTATGAGCGAAGGATCCACGAGTCAGCGATAAAGCACTTTTCCAATCGCCCAATCCACCCACTCGTCAGGCAGGAGCCGGGTCAGCCAAATAGCCAGCCGCGTGCCGTGCCCGACGATGTAGCGAGTGCGAGGCCGGCGCGCATTCAGCACATGGTAGATAACTTGGGCCACGTCCTCGGCTGGGATTCCACGCGTTCCGGCATCGATTGCTCGCCTACGCGCTTGCTCCATTGCAGCGCCGTATAGGGCTTCCGCCGGATGAGGAAATCTGCGACGCGTAGCGTCGGCAATCCTTAGAGATTTTCTCCACATAGGGGTATAGATGTTGCCGGGCTCTACGCTGGCAACGTGCAATTTCCAGGGGAGAAGTTCGCGTCTCAAACCATCGGTGAAAGCTTCGAGAGCGAACTTGGTAGCCGAATATGGAACTAAAAAAGGACTGGTCACGCGCCCGCTGATTGAACTGATATTCACCACCCGGCCACGTCCCAGGCGTAACAATGGCAGGCAGCCTTGGGTCAATTCAACGTGACCGAAGAAGTTCACATCCATTTGACGGCGCAGTTCCTTGATCGGCAAGAGCTCCAGCGGCCCTGCAATGGCAATCCCAGCATTGTTAACCAATCCCTGTAACCCCTCATGGCCTACAGCTTCGCGAATTGCGGCTACAGCTTTCGCAATTTCTTTGGGTTGGGTTACGTCCAGTTGGATCGGCTTAATGTTCTTGGTTGACGCGGCTAATTTCTTGGTATCCACGTTTTTGCGCACTCCGGCAAACACCTGCCAGCCTCGATTCGCAAGATACAGCGCACAGGCTTTGCCGATGCCGGTGGACGCGCCGGTAATAAGAACGGATTGCATGTAGCGGGGCTATTGAACTTTCGCCATCTCAGTGCGCACGGCTTCGTACAGATTCTCGGCGCGCAGTTGACTGAGGGTATAGCATGGGGATTTCAGATGTTCGGCAAGCGAATTGGCCAACCCCTGGTCAAACGCAGAGTGTTCCATGTTGATCACTACGCAGCGAATTTCGTCCCCGGCGATCTGGTCGGCCAACTCATGCGCCTCTCGCTGCGGCGAAACATCGCCCATCGCAACGTTGCCGGCACCATCGGTAAGCAGGATCAGCAGAGGCATCACCTCTGGGTGCAATCGCTTTTCGCGCGTGACGACGTCGTGTGCCAGAAATAACCCGGCCGAGAGCGGCGTCTTGCCGCCAACCGGGATATCGGCTAAAGCACGGCGAGCCAATTCCACAGAGCTAGTAGGGGGAAGGATTAAATTTGCGCGGTCTTTCTGAAAGACGATCAGTCCCACTCGATCTCGGCGCTGATAGGCGTCGGTCAGCAACGACAGAATGGCGCCCTTGGTAGCCGACATGCGCTCGGCTACTGCCATCGACCATGACGCGTCAACTACGAACAATACCAGGTTAGCGGTGCGCTTCACTCGCACTTTGCGCTGCAGATCCTGCGGCTGGATGGCAAAAGCAACCTGTTCGCGTTGCTTGACACGTTTCTTTTGGTGAGGAGCCGCGGCGCGGAACGTGGCGTCAAAGGCAATGTCGCTCTTGTCCTCGCCCGCAGGCCGCGCCTGGATATAGCGACCACGCTTGCGTTCGGTGTGCGTGCGCGAACGCCGTCCGCTCTGGCGGCGGGTGATCTTGTCCAATGGATTGTCGATCTTGCGCGGCGTGAACGTCTCGCTGGACCTTACATTTTGCCCGCCTTCCCACCAATGGGCATTCCCCTTATCGAATACTTCTTGCGGGCCCGGTTCTGGCACACGGGTTTGCTGTTCCGCCTCGTTAAGTTGCTGCTGTTCTAAGCCTTTTTTTTTACAGGTTCTTTCTCTTCAGATTCTTCTTCGGCTTCCACCTCAGATTCACCCTTGGCCGCGGCCTGCTGCTGCATCTCGGCGATGCGTTCCTGAAGCTCGGCAACAGTGATTTCCGTCTGGTGGAAAGGTCCGCGTTTGATACGGTGGGGCAGCGCCAGCTCGGCAGCGATGGCAATATCCAAATCGGTGATCGCCTTGCGCGCGTCAAATGCTGCCTGGGCGCGGGCAGTCTTTAGGATCACAAGGTCTCCCCGATGGCCGTCCACCTGCAAAGACGAGGTGAGAGCCGCGATGGAAACTAGGTCGCGGGAGGTGTATTCAACGTTGTCGACAACCTCGCGGGCAGCGATGATCTTGTTTGCCAGCTCTTTTTCTTTAGGCTCCCACTCTTTATAGAACTCGTCCGGGTTTCCCTCAAATTTCAGGTTGCGTTCCATAATCTGCACGCGCTGGCGCGCATCGCGGATACCGTGGATGTCCACGGCCAATGCGAAACGGTCCAGTAACTGCGGGCGGAGATCGCCCTCTTCCGGGTTCATTGTGCCGATGAGAATAAAGCGCGCTGGGTGGGTGAAGGAAATCCCTTCCCGCTCGACAATGTTGACGCCCATGGCGGCCGAATCTAGCAGCAAATCCACCACGTGATCATCGAGCAGGTTTACCTCGTCGATGTAAAGCAAGCCGCGGTTGGCAGCCGCCAGTACTCCGGGCTCGAAATGCTTCTCCCCCTGTTTGATGGCTTTCTCGATATCGAGTGTACCTACTACGCGGTCTTCGGTGGCACTCACCGGTAGATCTATAAAGCCGATCTTGCGCTTTACGACCTTCAGATCCTGGCCGCTGGATTTGTGCTCCTTAGCCCAATCTGACCAAGATTGCGGGGTGTGCGGGTCGTCATTGAAAGGCGATTCCGCTATGACCTCGATTTCGGGCAGTAAGGCCGCCATAGCGCGGGCGGCGGTGGACTTAGCCGTACCGCGTTCCCCACGAATAAGCACACCCCCGATGCGTTGGTCGACCGCATTGAGAATCAAGGCGCGTTTCATACGCTCCTGGCCAACAATAGCTGTAAACGGATAAATACTTCGGGTGTTCATCATGTTTCTAAATTGCCGCGCGGTATGTTATCACAGGCACAAATGGGTTGGAAAAGAAGAGATTGGAGATTAGAGACTGAAAGATTCGTTATTTGGTGAGGTTGGTTCCGTTTTGTGATCTTGCATAGCCGAGGGTCGATTGCGGGAAGCTAAGCGCTATTCTTTAGCGGTTATAATAGCCGATACCTTATTAACGGAGAATCAACCTAAATGGAGCAAAACGAAATCCCCCAGACGGGGGTGCAGGAAGGTGCGAAACCTGTTGAAGCAATACCAGCCGACCTGACCATGGAACAACTGCTCAACCAGGGTGATTTGAACCTGGATATGCCCAAGCCTGGCGACGCACGTACAGGGATGATCGCCAGCATCTCCGATGAGGAGGTGCTGGTCAGTATTGGGGCGAAATCGGAAGGTGTGATTCCTGCGCGCGAGTTGCAGGCAATGAGCCCCGAGGAACGTGCCAACCTCAAGGTCGGCCAGGAAATCCAGGTCTACATCGTCGGCTCGGAGGGGAACAAGGGCACCGTGCAACTTTCCTACACGCGCTCCATGGAGGACGACGACTGGAGCAAAGCGGAAGCCTTGTTGGAATCTAAAGAAGCCTATCAAGGCAAAATTGAAGGTTTCAATAAAGGCGGGTTAATCGTGGGCGTGGGTCGCTTGCGAGCGTTTGTGCCCGCCTCACAAGTCAGCCAGACGCGCAGAATGCGCTATAACGGCGACACCCCCGAGCAGCGCTGGAGCGAGATGATTGGTGAAAGTCTGGTGGCACGCGTCATTGAAGTGGACCGCGAGCGCCGCCGCCTGATTCTTTCAGAGCGCGCTGCGGCGCAAGAATCACGTGAGGCGCTCAAAGAGCGCTTGCTCAGCGAGATTAAGGTCGGCGATGTTCGTAAAGGCCGCATCACCAGCCTGGCAGATTTCGGCGCCTTTGTGAACATCAATGGGGCCGACGGCTTGGTGCATCTTTCCGAACTTTCTTGGGAACGCGTCGACCATCCTAACAAGATGCTGTCCGTGGGCGATGAAGTCGAAGTGAAAGTGATTAGCATTGACACCGAGCGGAGGCGCATCGGGCTCTCTATGCGCCAATTGCAGAAGGATCCCTGGGAAGACAGTGTCGAGGATTATCATGTTGGCCAGTTAGTCGAAGGCACTATCACTCGCCTGGTGAAGTTCGGCGCTTTTGCGCGCATCGATGATCACGTCGAAGGTCTGATTCACATTTCTGAGTTGAGTGAAAACCGCATCGAGCATCCGAAGGAAGTGGTGAAGGAGGGCGACAAGTTGGCCCTGCGAGTAATCAAAATCGAACCCGACCGACGCCGTATTGGCCTCTCGCTGCGCAAGGTAGACTCTGCGCAATACAGCGATCAGGATTATGAAGCGGCTATGGCAGCGGCGGGCGAGCTGAACGGTAGCCAGAAAACGGCAGAGCCCGCTGGTGAGACTTCGGCACCTGAAGAGACATCGCCGGAAGATCCGTCTCAACCCTTTGGCGAAACAATTACGGTAGAAGCTAAGGCAGTGGCGAATGCGCCTGAGGAACCTGAGGCCCCTGCGTCAATTGGAGAGGAAGAAAAGTAAAAATTGAATTTCGTGCGATAAGAGAACGTGATCAACACGTTATCTTTTGTTTTCCAACTAAGCGTGAACATAATGTCGTCAATGGTTTCCAATTGATTGTTTCGTCCTGACAATGAACATGGCCGGATCGGCTGTAACTTGCTTCATCTGCTCTCGACCTTCTCTCACTGGGAGTTGTCCTTTAGAAAATTCTTTACTATCCTTACGCAATCAGCTAAGTTCGCATAGTCCACAACAGTAATTTCCGGCGTTGTATTGCCGGTCAGCATTTTCGATACACGTACACCGCGCCGATAGATGCACAGCACCGGTTTGCCGCGTTCGAGTGCGTAACCGATCTCGTAGCCAACGCCATGAGATGGGGTACTGACTTCGGCAATCAGTACCTGACTTTCATCGATCCAGCCGGTATCGCGGCGATATACCTCGTGCGGATCGGGGGAACCTTCCAGGTGCTGCCAACTAGGCCCCGCGTTCATGGCTGTGGGCACTTCGTGTCCGTCGGCCACCAGCGCATCCACTAGTTGTTGATATATGGTTTCATCCTGCCGACCCCCGACGATCGCGCAAGCGAAGTAAATCTTCACCTCTCTGTGCCGCCATTCCCCTTCTCTCTGGTCACGGCTGCACGGGACGGCGCCTTCGCTTCGGAGTATCCGTGTGGATGTTTGCTGTGCCAGTCCCAGGCGCTACTGATGATCTCCTCGAGGCTGGAATGCTTGGCTTCCCAGCCGAGCTCCTTCTGGATAAGGGCTGGAGAAGCGACCAGGCGAGCAGGGTCGCCGGGACGGCGCGGGGTCTCAAGTGAGGGAATGGGATGGCCGGTCACATTGCGCGCCATTTCGACCACCTCGAGAACCGAATAACCGTGCCCGCTGCCAACGTTGTACATAACTTTTTCATTGCTTTCTAGCGCACCTAGGGCGAGCAGATGCGCGGAGACTAGGTCTGCGAGATGTATGTAATCGCGAATGCAAGTGCCGTCAGGCGTTTGATAATCGGCTCCGAAGATGGCGACGCTTTCACGCTGCCCAAGGGCCACCTGGAGCGTTAGGGGAATGAGATGGCTCTCCGGATGGTGGGCCTCACCGCGGCCGGGAAGTGCGCCGGCAGCATTGAAATAGCGGAGGGCGGCATATCGCAGCCCATGGATCTGCTGATAACGATCCAAGACTTCCTCGATCATCAATTTTGTCTGCCCGTACGTGTTCTGAGGGCCCAGAGGGGAATTTTCATCCAAGGCCGATTCGCTGGTGCGGTAAACGGCTGCCGACGAAGAGAACACGAATCGGCCAATTCCCACTTGATAAACCGCCTCGATGAGTCGCAGCGAACCCTCAAGATTGTTGCGGAAATATTTGCCGGGGTTTTGCATGCTTTCGCCCGCTTCGATGAACGCGGCGAAATGCAGAACGGCATTGAATTGGTTTGACCTCAAGGCGCCACCTAATGACTTCTCGTCGATCAATTCTGCTTGAATGAGCTCGGCGCCTTTTGGCACTGCGCCTCGGTGTCCGGTCACTAGAGAATCGTATACAGTCACCTGGTGGCCTTGCGCCAACAATTCGGCGGCCACTGCCGACCCGATGTAGCCCGCCCCTCCGGTTATAAAATATTTCATTTTTATTTAGTCCTTGTTCTTTTTGACGGGCTCCAGGTTGGCAAAGGCGGCCATCACTTTCTTGAGGCCTACATCCTGGAAGAAGATGTCTACCACCTCATCGTCGTCTTGGATGCGACTGTTGAGTACCATGCCTTCACCCCAGGCAGCATGCCGTACGCTCATGCCGGGTTTGAACTGTGGCTGTAAGATAGGCGCCGATTGCTTTTGCGGCTGGGCCCAACGATCCGGGCGGTAACGGTTCCCGGTGCGCGCCCGGTTTCCACCTTCAATGAGTTCGCCGGGAAGATCATCCAAGAACCGCGAGGGAATTACGGCCTCGGAATAACCATAGCTGTTACGGTAGACGTTGTGAATCAAGATCAATTGGTTCTTGGCGCGGGTTATGCCCACGTAAAACAGGCGCCGCTCTTCGGCCATTTCTTCGGGGTCTTCGAACGAACGCGAGTGCGGCAGCATCCCGTCATCCAACCCGGCGATGAACACCATGGGGAATTCCAGCCCTTTTGCTGCGTGCAAAGTCAGCAAAGTTGGCACTTCGGCTGTTTCATCTATCGTGTCCTGATCAGAAATCAAAGCAATGTTTTCCAGGAATTCACCAATGCTGCGACCCTTGTATTCCGAAGACAGGCGGCGCAACTCCTGCACGTTGTCCCAACGGTCGACCCCTTCTTCTTCAGGTCCCTCAGCCAACAAGTAACCATGGTAATCCACATCATTGAGGATGCGGTCCATCAATTCCATTGGCTCCGCTTGTTGAGAAAATGCGTGCCAGCGGTTCAACAATTTTCCGAAAACAACCATCGCTTGAATGGTAAGCGAAGGCAAGCTGGCAAAGATCGGATCTTCCGGATTGACTCCCAGACGCATCACCATGGCACCCGGCGTGCTCTTCTGTGCAAGCGCAACGGTGCGCAAGGCTGCCTGCGCCTTCATTCCGATGCGGCGCGGCGGCACATTGATGACGCGGCCCAGGCTGGCTTCGTCGTTGGGGTTGTAAGCCAGACGCAGATAGCACAGCACATCCTTCACTTCGCGGCGTCCGTAGAACCGTTGCGCGCCGACTAACTTGTATGGCAGGTTAGCTTGCAAGAACGCTTCTTCGATCACGCGTGATTGCGCATTGACGCGATACATCACGGCGAAATCTCCGGGTTTAGCGCTCTTGTTGGCGACCCCAGACGCAATGGTGTCTACGACGAACCGCCCGGCTTCTTCCTCATTCAGCACCTGATGCAATTCGATCTTTTCGCCTGCGCCGCGTTCGGTGAAAAGCTGCTTGCGCGTGCGGTGTGGATTGCGATCGATGATTGCCATGGCCGCGTCCAGGATGCGCTGAGTCGAGCGGTAGTTCTGCTCGAGCAAGATTACTTGTGCATCGCGGAAATCCTGTTCAAAGCGTAAAACGTTGCGGTAGTCTGCGCCCCGCCAGCGATAGATGGACTGATCAGTGTCGCCCACCACATACAGGTTGTGGTGGAACGAGGCTAGGTGTTTCAACAATACATACTGCGCCTGGTTGGTATCCTGGAATTCGTCGACCAAAACATGCTCAAAGCGCTGGGAGTATTTCTTGCGTATTTCCGTGTTGTCTTCAAGCAGCTTGGCGGTCCACAGCAGTAGATCGTCAAAGTCCACCGCGTTGCTGGCCAACAGCATTTGCTGGTAGCGCTGGTACACGCGCGCCACGACCTCATCGCGATAGCTGTTGATTGGCATATCTTCGGGCAGCATCAGTTCATTCTTCGCCTGCGAAATGCGAGAGTGGACCCCAGTGGGGCGGTGAAGCTTTTCATCGATGTTCATCTCACGGATGGTGTTGCGTACCAGGCTGACCTGGTCATCCGTATCGTAGATGACAAAGTTCTCGTTAAAGGGCAAAGAGGCGGCTTCTACCCGAAGTAGCCGGGCGCAAATGGAGTGGAAGGTTCCCAGGGTCAGGCCCCGGGGCTTGCCTGCCAGCAGGCTCTCCACCCGGCTGCCCATTTCCTTTGCCGCCTTATTGGTGAAGGTTACGGCAAGGATATGGTAGGGCTGGACACCTAACTCGGTGATCAGGTAGGCGATACGGTGGGTGAGCACCCGTGTTTTGCCCGATCCAGGGCCGGCCAGCACTAGTACAGGCCCCAAACCGGCGGTCAAGGCTTGTTGTTGCTGTGGGTTTAGCCCTGCTCTCAGATCCACCATGCGGAGGATTGTACTGTATCGATAAATTACGCAAGCCGAGTCCTTGAACGCTTGCGCATGTCGTTGTATCATAGGTGCGAGAATCGCCCACATTCCGGAGGTTATGATGGAGAGAAAGATTGGAGAAGTAACCCATTTCTTTGCCGGACCCAGCGCCGCCGTGTTAAAGCTCTCGTCGGAACTGAAGGTCGGCGATGAAATCCACATCGTTGGTTTCACCACGGACTTGACTGAATCCGTCACGTCCATGCAAATCAACCACAATGATGTGTCCAGTGCCGAGCCTGGTGATGACGTTGCCATCCTAGTTAAAGACCGCGTTCGCGAAGGCGACGAAGTCTTTATGGTGGAGAAGGAAGCTATGGCAGAGGAACCCAAGATGATGGCGCCGGAAGCGACACCCATGGCGCCTAAGCCAATGGCCCCTCCTATGCCGGCAGCCCCGATGGCCGCTCCCAAGCCAGCGGCTCCGAAACCGGCTGCCAAGGCTCCAACCGGGTCCAGCACCAAACCCAAAGCCAAGCCCAAAGCGAAGGCACCGAAAGCCAAGCCGAAAGCGAAAGTTAAGGCCAAGAAAGCCAAGCCAAAGCCTAAACCGAAAGCTAAGGCCAAGAGCAAGGCTAAGAGCAAGGCAACGGTCAAGAGCAAGGCAAAGGCCAAGCCGAAGAAGAAGTCCAAGCGGTAAGAAAGTAGATAGGGGAACTTGTTTAGAACAACAACCAGAAATGGGTAGTTTTGTCTGGATATTTTTGGGTGAATGAATGAAACAATTAATTAGGATAAATAGTCTAATCTTCTTTAGTGTCTTTCCGCTTCTATTTTCGGCTTGTGGTCAAGCCGCTGCTAACGAAGACCAAATAGCGATCATGGCGCAGAATCTGGTATCGACCAGGTTAGCGCAAACTCTTGCGGCTCAGCCTACAAATACTCAGATTCCGACGGAAACTCCTCAGCCTACGAATACATCTACTCAAACACCCTTTGCGACGCTCACAGAAACGCCCACTGCAACAATCAAATTGATTTCTACGTGGGCGCCATATGGGCAGCCCGATTCGGGGGCATTTGAAACCGCACGGGCAGATAAATCTAGTCGCAATGCGCCACTGCTGCTTGATAACCGCAGTGGAGAACGCATTCAATTTATCCTGGTTTCTCCGCAATACCAAGAATATGTTTTCACGGATAGCTTGGGTCTGGTTCTGCCACAAGGACAATACAACTATCGGGCGTGGATTGGAAACGATGGACCTTTCAGTGGATCTTTTACCCTCAATAATCCGGATAAGCATATTTTGATTTTTTATTCCGATAAGATCCACTTTTCTACGCCTTGATAGCAACAAATTGGGCTCTGCTTGGTCACGAATGGGCGGTGCAGTTACTCAAAACGCAGATTGCCACTGGCCGCTTGCGTCATGCCTATTTGCTCACCGGTCCAGATGGCGTTGGCCGCCGCACGCTGGTGTTGCGGCTGGCGCAGGCGCTGAATTGCACCAATCCGCCCGAGCCGGGGGAATTCTGCGGCGAGTGCCGCGCATGTCGAGGTTTGGCCCGGGCGCAGCATGTGGATCTGTTGATCGTAGAACGACAGGAAGGGGATCGCGAAATAAAAATTGCCGCGGTGCGCGAGTTGAGCCGCTCGCTTTCACGCACACCGCTTGAGTCGCGCTACCAGGTCGCATTATTTCTGGAATTCGAAACCGCAAGTGAAGAAGCTGCCAACGCGTTATTGAAGACATTGGAAGAGCCCAATCCTTCGGTGATCCTTTGTCTCACCGCAGCCGATGCAGACAGCTTGCCTGCCACCATTGTTTCGCGCTGCGAATTGTTGCGTCTGCGACCCATGCCGGTCAAAGAACTAGCTGCCGCCTTGACCAAACGATCCATCCCAGCGCCCCAGGCGACTCTACTGGCCGGTCTGAGCCTGGGGCGTCCTGGGCTGGCACTGCGCTGGCACGAAGACCAGGCAGCGCTAAGGCAGCGCGCGGCATGGCTGGAGGCCGGGGAGCAATTGCTATACGCCAACCGCGTGCAGCGTTTTGCCTTTGCAGATGCTGCGAGTAAAAATCGAAAAGATCTGCGTGACTTGCTTCTGGTCTGGCTTTCATTTTGGCGTGATGTCGTGATCAGAAACAGTCATTCCGCTGCTCCCATTTCCAATCCCGACAAGGATGAGGCCATTACATTAATTTCAGCCCGACTAACCACGGATGCGGCGCGTGGTGTGCTGCGGGCCATGGATCACAGCTTAAATCAACTGGATACTAATGTGAATGCACGATTGGCTATGGAGGGATTGCTGCTGGAGTTGCCCGACCTCTAAGCCCTCATTCTGTCTTAAAAATCGGCTATGCTATACTGATTTGAGAAGGCCTTCTTTATCACCGGTATATCGTAAATTCCGAAACATGATGGCCACAAACGTTGTCAAGGAAGGTGGGCGAACCAAAGCTTCCCTTGACCTGCTTTATCACATAAGCCGCGAATTAGCCTCAGCACTAGAGTTGCGAACCGTACTGGAGCGAGTCATCAAACTCTCGCTGGAAAATGTGAGCGGTAGCTCCGGCAGCATTATTGTCTTGGATGACAAGGAAAATCCTGTCGATTCCATTATTGTGGTCGGTGACAAGGTCATTGAAGAGACCACCGAACAACTAAGGTTTACATTAGATCAAGGCTTAGCAGGTTGGGTGAGAAAGAATCGCCAGGCGGTCCGTGTTCCGGATACCGACCAGGACAAGCGCTGGCAGCGCGGGGAAGACGGTAAGGCAGAGCCGAAATCCGTGGTGTGCGCACCGCTGATGGTGCGCAATCAGTTGGTCGGCGTCATGACCTTAACTCATCCTGAGGTCGGATTTTTCACCGAGGATCATCTCAATCTAGTGCAAACCATTTCTGACCAGGCGGCTTTCGCCGTGCTCAATGCCCGACTGTACGCGGAGACCCAGCGCCGGGCAGCCATCATGACCGCCATTGCAGACAGCGCGAGAGCTATCGGGGTCAGCCTGCAACTCGATGAAGTACTGAATACAATTTTGCAGCAGACTACCAAAGCCCTGGATGTGGAGGTTGTTTCACTGGCTTTGGTCGAACCGGGTGGAAAGGACCTGGTTTTCCGCGCCGCAACTGGCAAGAATAGCAAGCAGGTTACTGGCTTACGAATCGGATTGGGCCGGGGCATTGCGGGGTGGGTAGCACAGGAAGGCCAAGGGACCATCGTCCAGGACGCGCAGAAAGATCCGCGATTTTTGTCCGATGTGGACCGGGTCACCGGTTATCAGATCCGTGCCATGGCTTGCGCTCCCATTCTGACCCAGAAAAAGGTGATCGGCGTTATCGAAGCGCTTAATCCAATCGCCGGGGCCTTTGATCGCAGTGATTTGTCGGTGTTGGAGGGCATTGGAAACCTGGCAGGGATGGCCATTGAACACGCCCAATTATTTGAGCAAATGGAAGGGGCGCGCAGGCGCTATCTCGATTTATTCGAAGACAGCATTGACCCTATTTTGATTACCGACTTGGAAGGCAATATCATTGAGGCGAACCGTCAGGCTGAGTTATTAATTGGTTTCGACAAAAAGACTCTGCAACAAATGAATGTTCACGCTGTGCATAAGGCTGATTACAAGGCCCTGGGCAAAGACATGTCCAGGTTGAAAGAAGGGGCATCAGTTTCGTACGAATCTGTTTTGCAGGGCAAAGGGAGCGACCAGGTTAACATCGATGTCTATGTCCACAAAATCAGCGTAGAAGGCGCAGATCAACTGCAATGGATTCTGCGCGACATCACAGAACGGACCAAGCTCGACAATTTGCGTGAAGACCTGGCCTCTATGATTTATCACGACCTGCGATCCCCTTTAGCCAACATCGTGTCCGGCTTGGATGTACTCGAAATGATGCTTCCAAAAGACAACGACCCCACGATTCGCTCCGTGCTGGATATTGCCATGCGGTCGACTGAACGGGTGCAGCGCTTGGCCAACTCGCTGCTGGATACTTCTCGCCTGGAAGCTGGCCAACAAATTGGTAGCCCCGAACCGACGCAGGTCATTGACCTTGTGCAGATGGCGCTGGACGCCGTAGCCCCCGCGGCTCAAGGCAGGGGAGTCAAGTTGGAAGCTGCTGTGCCGAAGGGTATGCCTCGCATCATGGCAGATGCTGAAATGATGCGCCGCGTATTCATTAACCTCATGGAAAACGCGATCAAGTACTCTATGGAGGGAATGACCGTTATCGTGGGAGCAAAACGCACTCAGGATTACGTGGAGATGTGGGTTCAGGATGAGGGGCGCGGCATTCCGAAAGCAGATCAGAAGCGCATCTTTGAGAAATTCGCCCGCGTCCAGGTCGGCGCCACTGGGAGCACGAAAGGCCTCGGGTTGGGGTTGGCCTACTGCAAGCTGGCTGTCGAGGGGCATGGCGGCAAGCTCTGGGTGGAAAGCGAAGTCGGCAAGGGTTCGCGCTTCGCCTTTACAATTCCCATCGCCCGCACGGGTCGCCTGCAATGAAGAAGCTAAAGAATCACATCCATTATGAAACCAGTTACACGGGCGCAACGGTAGGAGCTTTGCTCTTTTCGAACGATACCCTGTTGGTCGATGCGCCGCTTAAGCCCGATGAGAGCCGCGCCTGGCTCTCCGATCTAAGCAAGGCCGGCGCCAAGCCGCGGCGTCTGGCTATCAATCTCGACTCGCACCCTGACCGTACCCTGGGCACGCAGACCCTAGACGCGCAGGTGCTGGCGCATCGCGAAACCGGGCGACAGTTCCGCCGCCGAGCAGCGATTTTCAAGGCGCTCAAACAGGAGAGCGGCGCCGAATGGGAAGAGACACCTGGACTCAGTGGGCTGCGCTGGGTTCTGCCGCGTGTCACGTTCACCGATTACACCTTGCTGCACTTCGACGACCGCGAGCTGCGTTTGGAACTGCACCCCGGACCAGGTAGCGGAGCTTGCTGGCTGATCTCTCCGGCGGACAAAGTGGTCTTTGTCGGCGACGCGCTGGTCATCGGCGAGCCGCCATTCCTCGCGCAGGCCGATATTCCCGCCTGGCTTAAGCAATTGGATTTATTGGGTTCGCGTGCCTTCAGAGGTTATACGATAATTGCCGGTCGCGGCGGGAAAACGACAAGTAAAGATATAGCAGACCTGCGCAAGTTGCTAAAGGCGGTGGAAGAAAAATTGCGCGCCTTGGCGAAAAGGAAATCTGCGGCGACGGAGATTGATAAACTGGCCGTGAAATTGGCGGAAAAATTCAAGGGTCCAGCTAAACGCAGGCCGCTTTACGTGCAGCGCCTCAAATACGGTATGCACAATTATTTTAGCCGCCGTTATCAGCCCGGCAAATCTCGCAATAACAGCTAATCCAAAAAAAAACATGTCCAGCTTGGCCTATCGGCCTGTCTATTCACTGAGTCGAGGCGGCCATCCAGAGTCTTTACATCACGGTGCCATCGCGGTAGTTGCAGCCTCCGGCACACTGCTGGCTGCGTATGGCGACGCGCAGTTTCGGACTTTCCTGCGCTCGACCGCCAAGCCATTTCAGGTCTTGGCACTGGTAATGGCTGGCGGCATGGAACACTACGGTTTTACTGACCGCGAACTGGCGTTGATGTGCGCGTCTCATTCCGGCACTGATGAGCATGTTCAGGTGGCTGCTTCAATCCAAAAGAAAGCAGGTCTGCGCGAAGACCAGCTACTTTGCGGCGTGCATCCGCCGATGCACAATCCAACCGCGGATCGCCTGAAAAATAGTGGGATTGCGCTCACCCCCAATCGTCATAATTGTTCCGGTAAACACAGCGGCATGTTGGCTTTCGCCAAGTTGCGAGGCTGGTCGCTGGAGAATTACATTGACCCTCAACATCCGCTGCAAGAGGAGATATTTCGCTTTTTCTCCGAAATAGCCGGCCTTCCAGTCAGTAAGCTGACACCTGGGGTCGATGGTTGCTCAGCGCCAAATTGGGCCGCGCCGCTATATAACACGGCGCTGGCTTATGCCCGCCTGATGGATCCAACCGGGCTCTCTGCTGCTACGCTTGCAGCAGTCGAGAAAGTGCGTAATGCGATGCTGGCAAACCCCGAAGTGGTCGGAGGACCTGGACGCTTCGATACGGCATTGATGCAAATGGCCGCTGGCCTGATCCTTTCCAAAGGGGGTGCCGAGGGCTATCAGGGCCTTGGTTTGCGGGCAGGTGCGTTGGGCAAAGACTCGCCTGCCGTAGGGATTGCCCTCAAGATCGCCGACGGAGATGCCCGCGGCTGGGTCTGCCATGCACTAACGCTGGAAGTCCTGCGCCAACTCGGTGCCCTGTCTCAGATGCAACTAAGCCAACTCGAAGACTTCGGGCCGGAACGCACGCTGACCAATTGGCGCGGGCTTGAGGTTGGAAAGGGCGAACCGATTTTCAATTTAGAGCCCGGATCGTGAAACTAACGCGGCGCGCCAGGGCAGTGCATCAACGCTTGCTAGTTTTCTATGGCCATCCCAGGTGGCGCAACCCTCTGCCGCCTTTGGATGAACTGGTATCCACAATCCTTTCGCAGAATACCAGTGATTTAAACCGAGACGTCGCCTTCAATGCGCTCAAGGCGCGCTTTCCCACCTGGGAGGCGGTGCGCGACGCGCCGGTTAGGCAAGTGAAGGCAGCGATCCGTATTGCGGGACTGGCCAATCAGAAAGCGCCGCGGATCAAGGCTGCGCTGCGTTCGATCACAAAAGAACGTGGTGAGCTGTCGCTCGAGTTCCTGCGAGTTCTTCCCGCCGAGGAGGCAAGAGCTTGGTTGACCCGGCTCAAAGGCGTTGGCCCCAAAACGGCAGCGATCGTATTGCAGTTCTCCTTGGGCAAACCAGCCTTTCCCGTGGACACTCATATCTACCGCGTCACGGGCCGCCTCGGTCTGCGCCCGGCCAAGATGAACGTTGAGAAAGCGCATGCGTATTTTGAAAAGCTGTTCTCGCCCGATAGCTATTACGCCGCTCACCTGAATATCATTCGTCTGGGACGCGAAATTTGCGCGGCACGCAAGCCTCGTTGTCTTGAATGTCCGCTGAAGGACTTGTGCGATTATTACAATAAGGTGTTCAAGCCTTCGATCAAGTCATCTTGACGTTAGCAATCACGCGATTTATACTCAATTGATAGTTGCTATTCGCTCGGGGAGCTCGTTTCGAGCTGAGAAGCAGGCTGGAGTCTGCGACCCGCACACCTGATCCGGGTAATGCCGGCGGAGGAATGCTCATACGTTTCCCCAACCTCCGGCGCCCGCCGGAGGTTTTTTGCACGCCATCATCCTTGCCAATGGAGATTTTGCACCATCGCTCGACCTCGGCACGCATTTGGTGACTGCCGACCTCGTTATAGCTGCAGATGGTGGCGCGCAGTACGCCTGGGCTATTGGCGTGCGCCCGGATGTAATTATCGGCGATTTGGATTCACTGGATATGACCGCTCGAACTACCTGGGAGGCGAAGGGCGCGCGAATCATCTCCTATCCAGTGGAGAAGGACCAAACCGACCTGGAATTAGCTCTGTTGCATGCAAAAGAAAAAGGGGCTAAGAAGATTACAGTGCTCGGCGCCTTCGGTCGCCGTTGGGACCACAGCATTGCAAATCTGCTGTTGGCCGTTCATCCTCAATTCGATGGGCGCGAGATTGTTTTTATACATGGACCGCAACGCCTTCTGATCATCAAGAGCGAGTACCGTTTGCGGGCTGGTGTAGGCGAACTGGTCTCCCTTTTACCGCTGGGCGGAGACGCCGAAGGCGTCACTACCCAGGGACTGAAATATGTACTAAAGAATGACACTCTGGTCTTCGGTAGCAGTCGTGGCGTTAGTAACGTTGTCCTGGTAGAAAACCCTCGTGTCGAAGTAAAGAATGGAATTCTGCTCTGCGTTATTACATCTTCAAATAAATAAGAGGTTGGCATGAAAAATTCGTTGAAGTTTATTCACTTAGGGGCTCTTTTAGCCTTCTTGGCTGCCTGTGCACCGGCAACCCCGGGGGGGCCGCGTAGGCTTACCGTGATGACCCATGATTCCTTCGCCGTTTCTGAAGATGTGGTAACGGCTTTTGAAGCGGAAAACAATGCTCAGGTCGAGTTCCTTAAGCTCGGAGATGCTGGTGAAGCTACCAACAAGGCCGTGCTCGCCGCCGACGCGCCGCTGGCCGATGTTTTCTATGGCGTGGACAACACATTCCTTAGCCGTGCACTGGATGGCGGCATATTCGAAGCCTATGTGTCTCCGCTGTTGGGCGATATCCCAGAAGAGTTTGAGCTCGATCCCGAACACCGTGCCCTTCCTGTGGACTACGGCGATGTCTGCTTGAACTACGATATCATTTATTTCCAAGAGAACAATTTGGCGCCACCTGCAAACTTGGAAGATTTGCTAAAACCCGAATACACCAGCCTGCTGGTCGTGGAGAATCCGGCCACCTCCTCGCCCGGCTTGGCGTTCTTGTTTGCAACAATTGGCCACTTTGGTGAGGACGGTTACTTGGAATTTTGGCAGGGCTTGGTTGCCAATGATGTGAAAGTAGTCAGTGATTGGGAGACTGCCTTCTATACCGAGTTCAGCCGCTGGGGCGGCGAGCGGCCCATTGTGGTCTCCTACGCCTCCAGCCCGCCAGTGGATCTAATCTTTGCCGAGGAACCAATGGACACGCCGGTTACCGCGGCGGTGGTCTCGGATGGCTCCTGCTTCCGCCAGATAGAGTTCGTGGGTGTTTTGAAAGGCACGAAGAATCGCGATCTGGCTGAGGCCTGGGTAGACTTCATGCTCTCCAAGATCTTCCAGGAAGACCTCCCATTGCAAATGTTCGTCTTTCCGGTAAATCCAGATGCACATTTACAGCCAGAATTCGTGAACTTCCTCGTCGAACCTGAACAGACTGCCTTCGTTAGCCCGGAAGACATCGCGACTCATCGCGAGGAATGGATCGAAGCCTGGACTGAAGTCGTGCTAAGGTAATTCATGACCGCTAAACATAGCCGCCCTTATATGCCCGGTTATGGCATCGTCGCCGAGAGCAAAGGGGTCGGTTTGTTGCCTTGGTCCCTTGTTGAAGAACGTATGGTTGCCTCCCGCAATTACTGGATTGCGAGCGCGCAACCCAATGGCCGTCCGCATGCGGCCCCGGTGTGGGGTCTGTGGCACGATGGAAAGTTCTACTTCAGCACTGGTGAAGCCTCGCGCAAAGGCCGTAATCTAGAAGCAAGCCCAGCCGTGTCGGTGCATCTGGAGAGCGGAGATGAGGTGGTAATCCTTGAAGGCGAGGCAACAGCGGTTAGCAACAGCGAATTGCTGGAATCCCTCGACAAGGCCTATATAAAGAAATATGGAATGGCGATGCAGGGCCCAGGAATCATTTTGACTTTGGGACTGCAAAAAGCGCTTGCTTGGCGGGAGAAAGATTTTCCAGAGAGCGCCACTCGCTGGATCTTCAACTGATCTTGCGCAACAAGTTTCTTTTTGCTTTGCTGTCGCTGATTCCCCTCGTTTTCCTGGGCCTATTTTACTTTTATCCGCTGGGCAGCATCCTCGCTCTTAGTTTCGAGAGTGAGGGTTTCCTGAAACCATTTGTTGAGGTTTTCGCCAGCGTTTTCTTACGCAGCATCGTTGGCTTCACATTCTGGCAGGCGTCGCTTTCCACGATTCTCACTCTTGCCGTCGGCCTCCCGGCAGCCTATTTGCTTGCCCGCTATCGCTTCCCTGGAAAAAGTTTCCTGCGAGCGCTTAGTGGTGTTCCATTTGTTCTGCCAACCTTGGTGGTCGCTGCGGCATTTGATGCACTATTAGGACCGCGTGGCTGGTTGAACCTCGGCCTTATGCGACTCCTCAATCTCGATTCAGTTCCGATTCATTTCGTCAACACGTTCACCGCGATCCTGGTCGCTCATATCTTCTACAACACCACGATCGTGCTGCGCTTGGTCGGCGATTTCTGGGGCCGGCTGAGTCCACGCATCGAACAGGCAGCACGCAATTTGGGCGCAAATTCATGGCAAACCTTTCGCCATATCACCCTGCCGCTGATCTCTCCGGCGCTGGCTGCTGCTGCCTTGCTGGTCTACATCTTCGATTTCACATCCTTCGGCGTGATCCTGATCTTGGGCGGCCCGCGCTTTGCCACACTCGAAACTGAAATTTATTACCAGACCGCTGCCTTGTTTGATCTGCCAACTGCAGCTGCCCTGGCGCTGATTCAATTGATATGCACCTTAGCGCTCACCCTAATCTATACTGGCCTCATCGGCCGCCTGTCTCGCCCAGTTGAATTGCGCGCCCCGCGCGCAATCGTCCGTCCTTTTTCCTCCTTCGGCAAGCGTGTGGCAGTAATGGCTTTTCTAGCGGCGCTTGCGCTATTCTTCGCCGCGCCGCTGGCTGGCCTGGCCACCCGCTCGATAACACGACTCGAAGGTGAGCGCGGCCAGACCGGGTCTGGAAAGCCCGGTATTACGTTCGACTACTACGCTGCCCTGGGTCAAGACCAGCGCGGCAATATTTTCTTCGCCACGCCAACAGAAGCTATCCGCACATCCCTCATTTACGCCGGGTCAACGGTTTTCCTGGCGCTCGCTATAGGGTTGCCAGCCTCCTGGGCGCTGGCGCGGCGCAGCTACGCGCTGCTAAGCCGCCTGCTCGACCCATTGCTTATGCTTCCGCTGGGAACTTCCGCGGTCACACTGGGTCTAGGTTTCATTGTAGCGCTCAATAGTCCACCATTGGATTTGCGCGCTTCGCCGATCCTGATTCCGCTCGCCCACACCTTGGTTGCCCTACCCTTCGTCGTGCGCAGTCTGGCGCCGGCCCTGCGCAGCATCCGGCCGCGTTTGCATCAGGCTGCCGCGGTACTTGGCGCGGGGCCAGCTCAGGTTTTGCGTCACATCGACGTTCCGCTGGTTGGCAGGGCGCTTATCGTTTCGGCATTGTTTGCCTTCGCCATTTCTATCGGCGAATTCGGCGCTACGGCAATGATCGCTCGCCCGGAATACCCCACCATTCCGGTGTTGATCTATCGTTTGCTCTCGCAGCCGGGCGCGCTGACCTATGGGCAGGCCCTGGCGCTCAGCACCATCTTGATGCTGGTAACCGGCGGTGGCATGTTGGCCATGGAAAAACTGCGTGTGGCGGAGATCGGGGAATTTTAGATGCTTGAATTACGCCACGTGACTAAGTCATTTGATGGTCAGCGCGCATTAAGCGATGTTTCGTTTCGAGCAAAGACTGGAGAGATCACAGTCTTGCTTGGCCCCAGCGGCAGCGGCAAGTCCACGCTGCTCAATATTGTCGCGGGGCTGGCGGTGCCGGAACGCGGCCAGGTGCTGTGGAATGAAAAGGATATATCCAGTCTGCCAGTGCATCGCCGCGGCTTTGGATTGATGTTTCAGGATTATGCGCTGTTCCCACACCGTGACGTTTTCGGTAATATTGCTTTCGGATTGCAGATGGCGCGTCAAAGCTCTGTCAGGATTACCAAACGTGTTCGCGAAGTCCTTTCACTAGTAGGTTTGTCCAACGAATTCGAGCATCGCGAGGTAAGCAGTCTTTCCGGCGGGGAACAGCAGCGCGTTGCCCTGGCCCGCGCCCTGGCGCCGCAACCGCGCTTGTCGATGCTCGATGAACCGCTTGGCTCCCTTGATCGGGCGCTGCGCACGCGCTTGCTGGATGATCTTTCCACAATCCTGCGCAAGGCCGGGCAAACCACTCTCTATGTCACCCACGACCAGGAAGAGGCTTACGCCATCGCCAACCGTATCGTGCTCCTGAGGGCGGGCCATGTGGAGCAGGTAGCCGCGCCTGAATTTCTTTACCGGCACCCCACTTCGGAGTTCGTCGCTCGTTTTCTGGGATTGGAGAATCTGATGCCCGCCACCGCTGTTCGCTCCGGACGCCAGGTTTGGCTGAAAACACCAATTGGAAACCTCCCGGCGCCGAACAGAATTGCGAACGGCGAGCTTGTGATTTTGTTGCGCCCTGATGCCATCCACTTGGATAAAAGAGGTTCGATCCAGCTCAAGGCAAGGCTGATCAAAAAGCGCTTTCGCGGCAGACAGTTGCAGGCAAGGATAGAAGTAAAAAAGACCCGTCTGGTTTTGGATTTGCCCTCAGACGTTGAGTTGCCCGCAATCGGTAAACAGATAGCGATCAGCTTCGACCCAAAAGAAGCCTTGCAGGTCTTCCCGCGTGGGTGAAGTTACTGTCATCAAATGCAATCATCGGGGCAACGAGGTCTTTCGCTGGAGAGCGAAAGTTCTTAACCGCACCAAGAACTATGTCGTTGCTGAAGCTCACTTTGGCCTGGAGAATCATTTTATGGGCGAGATTCCATTGGAACCCGGCGACCGTTTCATTGAAACGTACTACTCGGATCGTTGGTACAACTGCTACGAAGTCCATGCCCGTGAGGATGACCGCCTTAAATGTTGGTATTGCAATCTGACCTATCCTGCTGAACTCGGCCAAACCGTCATTACCTTTCGAGATCTTGCGCTTGATTTATTGGTTCTACCCGATGGCCAGCAGAAGCTCCTCGACGAGCCCGAATTCGAGGCACTTGACATTTCGCCTGGTGATAGACAAAGCGCGTTAAATGCGCTCGGAGAATTAAAAAACCAGTTTCAAGAGTAACTCGCGAAATGAACTCCGCTCATGCGGAGTTCATTTGAATAAAGTTGGAGCTCTACGGGAAGATAGATCGAATGAATTCGACAAAAAAGTCGCCGGTGAACCAAAAGAAAACAAGAGTGCAAACGCAGCAAAGGATGCTTATTCCAACTATACCGCCAAAGATCCACAAGAAGATGCGCAATACTCTATTGGCATCATTTGAAGTGGAGTAGGTACCGCCAGGCGAATTCTTTAGTGTCATTCTCGTTCCTTAGTTGGGAGGAGTTCGTTCCATCATTGTACGTCGGGAACGCCGCGTAGCAATCCAGAGGATCATTATGATAATGGGTACCAAGAGAAGGCCCGCTAGAATAGGGACGATTACCGAAAGAATCGATAAGCCGGTGGCGATGACATCTTCCAGCGTGCTGACCGCCACGTTTCCCAGGCCGCCGGTGGTTGTGGTCACCGCTGGTCGCAAGGCGCCCGCTTTGGCGGCGTGTACGCCACCGGCGATCAACAATCCAGCCGCCAGCGCCAGCGCCGGATGGATATCTGTGATCACCTGGGCGGTTGCAGCGAACAGGATGGCTCCGGCGGCCGGTCGCACAAAGCTCTGGATCAGGTCGTTGACATGATTGACCAGCGGCACCTTATCGGCAAAAAATTCAATGATGCTTAGCACTACGAGCAAGATGATGATCCATTCATTGGTCAGCGCGTCCCAGGGAGATCCCAACGTGATGAGCTTGGTGAACCGCGCCAGTAGCGCCACGACCAACAATGGGATATAGGCATTCAGTCCCGCGCTGGCTGAGAGGCCGAAGGCTGAAAAAATGCCGGAAATCCAATCCATAGTTGGTGATTCTAACACCGACAAAAAACAGGAGTGGGATGTTGGTAGACGGATGATAGTTGGCGGAAACGTGACTTGTCCGCTACAAAATAATCGCCAATAACAGATAACGTATCGCTGTTCTCCATTCTCCTTTATTCCCACTTCCATTCAGAAATTTCTGCCATTAAGTTGTATGCGGTCATATCGAGTTGGATGGGTGTGATCGACACAAAGCCATCGTTCAGTGCGCCCACATCCGTGCCATCTTCGGGGACTCCGGTGGGCGCTTCGCCGCCGATCCAGTAGTAGGGATCCCCCTGCGGATCGTCACGCTTCACTAATTCATCGCGGTATACGCGTAGGCCCAAACGAGTGACGCGCATCCCCTTGATCTGTTCAAGCGGCAGATAGGGCACGTTAACATTGAGTAGGGTATTACGTGGCAAACCTTCGTCGACGACACGCGCAGCCACGCGGCCGGCAATAAGGGCTGCCGCGGAGAAATCCTTTTCGCCTTCGATGTTTATCGGTGTGTCAAGGGAGACTGCGATGCCAGGCAGCCCGCCAATTGCGGCTTCCATAGCCGCGGTCACCGTGCCTGAATAGGTGACATCATCGCCGATGTTGGCGTAAGGATTGATTCCCGATACGATCAGATCGATCTTTTTCTCGACGTAACCGAGTAGCGCCAGGGCCACACAATCCGAAGGTGCGCCGTCACTCATGAAGGCCGGAGTCCCATCCGGCAGCTTGGTGGGGCGCACACGTAATGGTCGGTGCAAAGTCTTGACATGGCCGGAAGCAGACCAGTTGTGGTCGGGGGCAAGCACAGTGATCTCGCCGACTTTCTTCATGCTGGCAGCCAAGGCTAGCAGGCCGGGATGGTTGATGCCGTCGTCGTTGGTAACCAATATGTGCATATCAAAAGAGTGGGGAGTAAGGTGGGTTTAGTATAATACCCACCCGTTCCTAAGTGAGGTTCCGCCTATGCAAGTATCGAAAGAAGCCCTTGTTTCTACAAATCCCACGCATGCGTGGTTAAAAACGATTGAAGCCTCCTTTGTGCCCGGTCCGATGTCCGCTATGCTGGAAGAACTGGTGGATGGTATCCTGAATCGTTTCCGCGATCTGGGTCACAAGGTTGTCGATACGCCCACGGATAACACCAAGGTGCTTTTTACTACCGCACCTTTTGGCGAGCCTCTTCCCTGGCGCCAGTCGCTTTTTTTCACTGCCCGGCACCGATTTGGTTTAAAGAAATCGCCGGTGTTGTACACTATCATCCAGATCACGCCCAAAGAATTTGATAAGTGGATCTCTAAATTCAGGAACGCCTTAGCACAAAACCCAGCTGACGAAAAAGAATTTCAGCTCGAAGGTTTATCTTTGACCGCACCTCGCGTTCTGATCGATCAGGGCGCGCGCGGCGGCCCAATTTTATCGATGTCGCGCATGCTCCAGGCGCAAGCCAAGAGCATTCGCGTGCTGCTTGCAGTTGGCGATGATCATCCGGAGCGCGTGTATCACTTCGATTTGGTGGGCGCTTACCCCGTGAGTATCAACACGGATCCAACTGCTTTCTACAGCGACATAGCTTTGCGCATAGTGACCACTGAGAGCACCAAGGAAGTTACCAATCACCAGATCGTGGAACCCATTGTCGAGCGCGACGTGTGGCAGGGCCTCAGTACTCCTGAAGCGATGCACCGCGGCGGCCAGGAACTGGGCGAACGCGGTTTTTTTACTGACATGGTGCGCATCGAAGACCTGGTGCAGGTTCCCGCAGTGAACGAAGGTGTTGCGCGCCAATACAGCGAAGGTTGTTTTGCAACCTGGGACCCGCGCATTGAGGCGTTGGTCGCTACGGTCACTGGTAGTGCCCGCCCTGTACATAAGGGCAAGCTCACTGATGATGACCTTGCACTGATCACCGCAGTAAAAGCGGATGGGTCTGGCGCAGTTGTGCGCCATGTGGAAGGCAAGCGCAACGACCCGCCATCCTCCGAGGCTGTTGAGATGATGGACATGGATACGTTGTTACCCCACATAAAGCATGAAACCGTGGGCGGCGTGAAGAGCGATGTGCCCGTCATCCGTTCCAAGTTACATGGCCACCGCGGCGTAAAGGCTTTCAATCCGGATTTGGTGGAATATGTGCCGCTGGATCCGCCTTACTACCATTACCTGGTGTCCTGCGCTACCGAGGCTCAAGCGCGCGGCATCAAGGCTGCGTTCAGCCGTTCTGAAACCTTCCGCAATCCAGAGGACCCGCGCCAGATCGCCTTTACTGTGCTGCCTGGTCACGGTGTGGTGATGGCGGAAAAGTGGAAAGCCGGCAAAGTTCCCTTCCAGATGATCTGGGAAGCCATGGATTCCGGCGACCTGGAGATCGATCCACACGTGCCGCAGGGCGAGATGAGTTATGTTCCCGCGTCGGATGGCAGGCTCAGCTTGAAGGAAAATTCCAAGATCTAAACAAAATGCTCGCCATTCGGCGAGCATTTTGATATTAACCCCATTGCGAGGAGGCCGAATGAAATGAGGCCGACGTGGCAATCTCCTAGATCGGTTTGGGGATTGCTTCGGGCTGACGCCCTCGCAATGGGGTTATCGATTCACCCTCGGCCTCCGCGGCCACATGAACGATGTTTTTGCCCGATAGTCCAAATACGATTTGCCCAAACGGATCTCAAGTTCTCGCTCCTCGTAGACCTTGAGGAAGAAAACGAACGCGGGAGTCAGCCAGAGCAACACCCACAACACAAATAGGGTCGATTGCAGCCACAATCCGAGAGCCACAAAAAATGCCAGGGTGGACAACACCATGGGATTACGCGTCCACGCGTACATCCAGTCTGTGGCCAGCCGTCTGGTGAGCGTGATGGCGAACGGCGCGCCCCAGCCACGCAACGCCAGATTGACAACCGTCGCAAACGCGATCAGACTGGTAACCACCATCAACCAATAACTGATACTTTTATCCAGCGGAATGGCCCATCCTCGCCAGTCATTAGCCGTGATGATCGCCGCAATGATTGCGGTACCCAAGCACAAGAGCAGCAGAAAATGCACACCGGTTGTCACCCACTGCATTTGTTCTTTTGAGGGCTTGGCATCCAGCAGCCTGCGCCCGATCCAAACCGTCGGATAGCTGGCCGCTACTGCCAGTATTATGCAAGCAAAGGTGGCAACAGGGTTGAGTGGCTCGCGCGCCAGCCAAAGCCAATAGGGAATGGTCGCCCCGAAAAGAAGGACTCGAATAAAGATTAACAAGAGTGATGGCATGTGCACCTCCTCTGATTTTCGAACCTACTTTATGACTGTTCAGTTGTTACAAATAGAGAATGCAGTCCCTAGAATCAGAGGACAATCCCCATGGATTCACCTACCGGACTATCTGACTATTGGACTATCAGACTATCAGTTGGTTGCAAGCTGCCTTAAGACAGCCTGCAGAATCCCGCCCTGTTTGTAGACATCGATATCAATCGGGGTGTCCAGGCGGGTCTTCACCCAGAAGGTTGTTTCTTTGCCGTCTTCGCCCAACGCAATGACTTGAATTTCTTGATTCGGCTTGGCAATGCATTCGTTTAAGCCCGCGATTTCAAATCTTTCACGCCCGGTCAGCCCCAGGCTGGCCGCGGTCTCGCCTGCCCTGTATTGCAGCGGCAAAATGCCCATGCCCACCAGGTTGGTGCGGTGAATACGCTCGAAGGATTCGGCGATGACCGCCTTTACGCCGAGCAGCAGCGGACCCTTGGCCGCCCAATCGCGGCTGGACCCGGATCCATATTCCTTGCCGGCTAACACGATTAGCGGCGTGCCTTCGCTCTTGTACTTCAGCGACGCGTCGTAAATGGTCATTTCCTCGCCATCGGGTAGATGCAAGGTGAAGCCGCCTTCAACGCCGGGAACCAATAAATTCTTCAGTCGAATGTTTCCAAAGGTGCCGCGGGTGAGCACCCGGTCGTTGCCTCTTCGCGAACCATAGGAGTTGAAATTGGGCACCGTCACGCCATGTTCGAGCAAGTATTTCCCCGCTGGGCTATCTGCGGGAATGGCGCCGGCGGGTGAGATGTGATCGGTAGTAACTGAGTCGCCCAGCGAGACCAGAACGCGCGCCCCATGCATATCATTAACGGGTTTTGGCTCAAGTGTCAGGCCTTCGAAAAATGGCGGCTCTTGCACATAGGTAGAATCTGCATCCCATTCATAGATTTCCTCGCCGTGTGCGATGATATTGTTCCAGGTCTCATTGCCCGTGAAAACATTCGAGTAGCGCTCGGAGAACATTTCAGGCTTCACATTGGCTTCGATGGCCGCGCCCACTTCTTCACGACTCGGCCAAATGTCCTTCAGGTAAACCGGGTCGCCTTGTTTCCCGATGCCAAGCGGCTCTTTGGTGAGATCGATATCGACAGTGCCCGCCAGTGCGTAGGCAACCACCAGCGGCGGCGAGGCTAAATAGTTTGCCAGCGCATAGGGATGAATGCGGCCTTCGAAGTTGCGATTGCCGGAGAGTACAGCCGCGGCCACCAGGTCGCCACCGGTTACCGCCTTAACCACTTCACCTGCCAGGGGGCCCGAGTTGCCAATGCAAGTGGTGCAGCCATAGCCAACCAGATTGAATCCGAGTTCAGAGAGAGGTTCCATCAATCCGGCCTTCTCTAAATATTCAGTCACCACGCGCGAACCGGGCGCAAGGCTGGTCTTCACAAATGGCTTCACTTTCAACCCACGCTCGACGGCTTTTTTCGCCAACAATCCAGCGCCAAGCATCACCGCCGGATTGGAGGTATTGGTGCAGGATGTAATTGCTGCAATAACCAGGGAGCCGTGTCCCATTTCCGCCTTGGAACCGTTGGTTCCGAAGGTGACCTTTTTGTCCAGAGCGCTTGCGTCCAAGGCAAAACCACGTTCACTCTTGGGGGTCATCAGCGATTTGCGAAACTCCGTCTTCATCTGCTCGAGTGTTACGCGGTCCTGGGGGCGTTTGGGTCCGGCCAGGCTCGGTTCTACAGTTGCCAGATCGAGTTCCAGCGTGTCAGAGAATTGTGGGTCAGGAGTGTTTTCGTCCCGGAATAATTTCTGTTCTTTGCAATAGGCTTCCACCAAGGCGATCTGCGCCTCATCACGTGCCGTCAGGCGCAAATAACGCAGCGTTTCGACGTCAACAGGGAAGTACGTGATCGTGGCGCCGTTTTCCGGCGACATGTTGCCAATCATGGCGCGGTCGGCCAGACTGATCGAGTCGAGTCCCGGTCCATAGAACTCGACAAATTTGTCCACCACGCCTTTCTTACGCAACATCTGCGTGATGGTTAGGGTCAAATCGGTAGGCGTCACACCTTCTTTGAGCCGACCGTGCAGTTTGAAGCCGATCACGTTGGGGATGAGCATGTCAATGGCGCGGCCCAGCATGGCGGCTTCCGCTTCGATTCCGCCCACGCCCCAGCCAACTACGCCAAGCCCGTTGATCATGGTCGTGTGAGAATCGGTGCCGACGACAGTGTCGGGGAAGGCCACAATCTGCTCCCCTTCCTTCCTGGTAAGCATCACTTTGGCCAAAAATTCCAAATTGACCTGGTGTACGATGCCGGTAGCAGGCGGCACCACTCGGAAATTGTCGAAAGCCTGCTGCCCCCAATGCAGGAATTCGTAGCGCTCCCGGTTGCGCATGAACTCGATCTCGGCATTGCGCTGCAGCGCATCCGGCGTGGCGAAGAAATCAACCTGCACGGAATGGTCGATGACCAGGTCTACCGGGATCTGCGGGTTGATCTTGGCCGGGTCGCCACCAAGGCGGGCAACCGCGGCCCGCATGGCCGCCAGGTCTACGATGGTGGGTACCCCGGTGAAATCCTGCAGCAGCACGCGCCCGGGCTTGAAGGGCATTGGCAGCCGTTCGCCTTTGGGATGCCAACCGGCCAGGTTGCGCACGTCTTGCTCGAAAATATCTACGTTGTTGCAGCCGCGCAGGGCGGCTTCCAGCAGGATGCGAATAGAGAAGGGAAGCTTGTCCAGATGAGTGAGCCCATCGGTTTCAAGTTTTTGCAGACTGTAAACGATGTACTTTGAGTTATCTACTTGTAAAGTTTTGCGCGCATCAAAATAATCTTTTGCCATTAATACTCCGGTCAGCGATTATACCGCCCGTGCCTTGAAGATAAACAGTCGATAAGACACATGCCGAAATTCAGGATAGTACTTTTGGGACTTAGGTGTACAAATCTGCGAATGTTAAAATCTTTCACCGTTCATTCAGGTTGAAGGAAATGGATATTTCCCACACGAAGCTAGTCGGCAGGATGCTCATTGCATTCGTTCTCGGACTCATGATGGTCTTTGCTTTGTTTTTCGCTGGGAAAGGCTATGCAAGTTCCACCACATCTTACATTGTACGGGCACTGACGGCAACGCCAACCGCTGATCCCGAAGATCCTGCACCGACAGAGCAGGTTTGTTACGGCCCGGAAGAATTTCCCGACGGGATTTCGCCGTTGACTGGTTTGCCCATTGAGGACCCATCCTTGCTGGCGCTTCGCCCAGTTTTTCTATCCATTTCCATTTTTCCTCCGAGCGTGCGCCCACCCACCGGATTGTCTGTTTCGCCAATCGTATATGAGGTGTACATCGGCGATGGCGATACCCGTTTGATGGCCGGATTTTATGGCGAATTCCCGCAACCGATCTTTGAGGCTGGAGATGGCGAGCAGTCACCCCCGCCGGCAACGTTCGATTATCTAATTGGCGATCGGGTCTGGTTCGATTCGAATGGCAATCATTTGCAAGACGATAGAGAACCGGGCGTTCCCTCAGTGCCTGTCCGCTTGTTGGATTCCAATTTCATTGAGGTGCAAAAAACCACCACTGATGCATCCGGCCATTATTATTTTGGCCTGAGTGATATCGGCGAGAACTCTTCGTTCCAGATCCGCTTCGGCGCGCCGCCTTCGGTCAGCGATTACTACTGGGTGAATAAGGATATGGGTGGTGACGACATCGATAGCGATGTTACGGAATTGGGGCGCACCGATTTGTTCAATCCTGCTCACAGGGAATCGAATGAACAACTGGATTTCGACGCAGGCCTGCGCCAGGCATACCGCATCGAAGGTCTTCGCTCCGGTCGCGTAGCCTACCAGGATCTGCAAGTCAACTACTGCGGATGTTTGGTGACGGCGGGCGCCGACCCCGGCGTGGCTGCCCAAATCAGCACTTGTGCAACCGCGTTCAGCCGTGATCCCAACAACATCGGTGGCGCTGGCCTGGATGTTATGCGATTGCAGGCGATCGCCGCCAATAACAGCGAAGGTTCTTGTGCTGAACCGAACCTGACTGGAAACCTGTTCTGCTCTCTACCTGTGATTGAAGGGCAACCGGGTGAAGAACTCTTTGTTGAATACAACGTAAACAATATCAACCACTTTGTCTATGATGCTGAGCTTGGCGCTTACAGCTGGGCAAAGAACCTGCCCTCCACTCCGGAGGAGTTCGTGGTGATGACCGACCGGCTTACTGGAGAAACGCTGGCCTTCGAAAACGTGATCGTTCTCCTGGCGCACCACTCTTCACAAAATTCGGCTGGCACCATTATCCATGTCGACCTGGATCATAAGACGGGGACTGCGTATATCTTCCGCAACGGACAAGCTTATAAAGCTCTGTGGACTACGGTTGCCACTGAGTATGAACAGACTACTGGCCATCCCTTGCCAGTGCGCTTCACGGATTTAGACGGCAACCCCTTCCCGCTGGCGATTGGACAAACCTGGGTCAACTTATTGAATGCTTTTGACACAGTTGATCAGGGCGCAGGTGGAACCTGGTACGCTGATTTCGACGCACCAGCGAATCCATAGATTAAAAGAAAAAATCCAAAATGCGAGAGCCGCCGCAACGGCTCTCTTTGTTTTATACTCACGCCATGCCCAAAAAACGATCCTTTCTGTTGGAAAATCTAAAAATCTATCGCATCGAGATCTTTTTCCTGCTTCTTGCCCTGCTCCCAGCGCTCTACATTGCATTTGGAAACCCCAATACGATTTTGGACTGGTACAACTCGGACGACGGCTTCCTCTATTTCCAGGTTGCGAGGAATCTGGCTGCTGGCCACGGCTTTACCTTTGATGGCATCAATCCCACCAATGGCTTCCATCCCTTATGGCTTTTTATCCTGACTCCAATATTTGCCCTGTCCCGAACAGATCCGCTTCTGCCTCTGCGAATACTCATTGTTGTCTCCGCGTTGCTGAGCGCCGGGTCAGCCATTCTGATATATCGCATCCTGAGGCAATATACATCGGAATGGATCGCCACCCTTGTTGGCATGCTTTGGATCGTACTGCCTAGCATTCATAGTACGACTGTGCACACGGGGGTTGAGGCAGGGATTAACGCTTTTGCATTGCTTCTATTTTGGGGCAAGCTGACTTCCTTCACGCCAGATTCAAGCCCATACAAAAATTTGCCGCGACTTGCCATCTTAGGTTTGCTGGCCTCACTTGCCCTTTTTGCTCGTCTCGACAATATCTTCCTAGTTTCGTTTGGCGGCCTCTGGCTCTGGTTGCGCCTCTGGCAGCCGCCCGGAAAATCCGAACAAAATGCGTGGCTCTGGCGCCTGCAGGCGGGGTTCGCTTTTTTTGGCCCGCTCACCCTGCTAATGGCTGTTTATCTAATCTGGAACTACCTGTCTTTTGGCATGGTTATGCCTATCAGCGGCGAGGTCAAGGTTTGGTGGGGCACACTAAAGAATACAGTTTATGGATTTCGCATAAGGAGCTTGGCGGGTTTTGCAGCTCAGTTTCTTACGGATGATACCCAGCTCGGCCCTTGGTCCTTGGCGACAACACCTCTTTGGGCTGCAGCCAAATGGATGCCAGCGGCCGTGGGCCAGGTGGTTTCGCTTTCGTCACGGCGGGTAGCTTTTGTTGCTCTTGGGGGGATGCTGGCTTTGCTGGGTTCGGCGTTGGTTTGGGCGCAGCGCGAATTCGTGGTTAAAGCCGCGCGTGCCCTAGGACTGCTGCCTTTCTTCCTGGGCTGTTTCGCCCAAATCGCCTACTATAAATTTACTGGCTCAATGGCCCAGCAGCCCTGGTATTGGATTGCTGAAATGATCTTTCTGCTGTTCGCTGGTGGGTTACTGCTCCACGCGTTCTTTCAGCAGACTTCGCCCTTGTTGCCAAAGAACCTTGGGCGAATCATCAGGGTCATTGAGTTTGCAATCCCAGGCATCGCGAGCATCCTTTTCCTCGTCTTCATCCAGAGCGCAGTCCGCGTTCCTGGTGATGGCAGCAATCATTTCTACATAAATCGCGCCCGCTGGCTGGAAGCGAATACCGAGGAAGGCGCGCGGATAGCTATCACGGGTGCGGGCAATTTGGCGTACTTTGTAAGAGGTCGTACCATCATTAACATGGACGGGTTGATGAATACCTATGATTATTTATTAGCTATGCAGGCAGGTAATGGTGCAGATTATCTCGCCCAATTGGGCGTGGATTATATTTTTGGCACCAGCTACATCCTCACGGAAACCAATCCCTATGCCCCTATGCTGGACGGCCATTTGGAGCCTTATAAAGATTATGTTTTCGCCGATCGAAAGCGCCCGTTATGGCACTTTGTACCCTGAAGCTTTTCTCGGCCAGTTACACGATTATCAAAAGATGATGAATTGCCAGTTGCGGTTTACGCTGACTAACCCCCCAACTCCGCAAATATCACAATCCTCTGCGTATCAATCCGATAGGGATAGCAGCTGATTAGCGTCAAGGTGGCGTTTGGAGTTGGATTCATTACGTCCACTTTCGTAGGGGCGACGATCTGCGTTTCCGTCACCACATACTTATAACTGTTGTTGGCAGAGTAGATGGTGATCTCATCCCCCGCTTCGAGCTGATCCAAATCCTTGAACACTTCTCCATAAATATCGTTATGCCCTGTCAGAACCAGATTACCAGGCTGCCCGGGATTTGCGGAAGCGAGATGCTGTCCCACGCCGCGCTTCAGTTCTTCCCAGCCGTCACCCTGCACGATCGGCGCGTTGACCTCGATGGCGTCGATGCGAATGCCAAGGGCTTGCTCCGGCCCTGGTGTGGGGACCACCAATCCCGCGATATAGGCCTGTACTTGTGGACGTAGGTGCTCCGGGATTTCAGCTTCGTTCGGCTGCGCTGGCTGACCCGCGGTAGGTGGCGTGTGTCCGGATGGCAAAACAACGGGCCCGATCAAAGGTGTGGCGCTTGCCCCGGAAGTAAGCGCAAAGGCCGCGGCCATCTCGCGGTTCAGCGATTCCAATACGCTTAATCCATTGAAGAAAATGTACATCAACCCGCCTGCGGCCAATAATTCGACGGCTAACAATGCGCGCTCGACCCGGCGGCGCGCCGTGGATTTTGTCGGAGGTTTGAGTTTGAGGTTGGGCGCTTCGTGCACCTTGTGCCCCCGTAGCGGATCGCCTTGGGTGCTCTCGGCTTGGTGGGCGTCGACGCCGATCAGCTTGCCGGATTGCTTGAAGGCTTTCAGGCGCCGGGCGCGATCTGCTTTCCGCCTATCTAGCAACAATCGGCGCAGTTCGCTCTCACTGAGTTCGGGGGTTTTGCTTTTCGCCATCGAAAGAATTATAGCTTTGCCGTTTCCAGCAACACTTCTTCCATCTCCTTTGACAACGCTGGCCGGTTGAAATGCTGCTCCATGAAAGCACGCCCTGCCTTACCCATGCGTTTAATCTCAATGGGATTGCTTGCCATTTCGCGTATGGCGGTCGCCAGCGCGTTCGAATCTCCCGGTGGGACAAAGACTCCGGCACCTGCCTCCTCTACGACCTTGCGAATGACTCCATCGATCGCCAATAATATGGGCCGCCCAGCAGCCATGTAATCAAAGACTTTATTGGGATAGACCGTTGCTAACCACTTCGTTGGCTTCAAAATGGCGAGGCATGCATCAGCCGCCGCCAGCGCCTCGGCCACGTGAGTTTTGGGCATTGGCGGGAGAAAACGAATATTATCCAGGTTCAATTTTGCCGCTTGTTCCTGTAGCAGTGGTTTATCTTTTCCATCACCCAGAAGGGCGATGCTGATTTTTCTTTGGTCCCGTAATTGTTCTGCAGCCTGGAGTACAACGCCAAGGTCGTTCGACAAACCATGAGCTCCCGCATATAAGACAACGAATTTATCTTCAAGAGCAAATCGACTGCGGAAGGCGGCGCCGTCAGCTTCCGGGTCGAACATCGAGGCATCCGATCCGTTGGGAACGATCCTAATGTCGCGTCCGCCCCGTGCCTTTACATGCTCCTCGAATCCCGGCGAATTCAACACAAGTTTATCGGCGCGGCGGTAAAGGAATCGCTCCAGCCATTCAGACCCCGCGATCAGCGGTTGGCTGCGCAGCACACCGACCGCCACCGCAAATGCGGGCCACAGATCGCGCACCTCGAATAAGAAAGGCACCCGCTTGAGGCGCGCCAGCGCCCACGCGGTAAAGGCCTGGAACAGCGGCGGCGAGGTTCCCCAGACTAAGTCAATATTTTTAATCCGCAGGCCGACAAAGAAAGAACTGAGAGTGAAACTGAAGAAGCTGAATAATCGCTGGGCGAAGCTGCGATGTAATCCTTGAAAAGTAGCCGCTCTGTGGATGGTCAATTTCTCTACTTGTGTTAGGGATTCTTTGTCTGCCTGGCCTGTCAAATAGCTGACGGGGCTGGCGATGACCGTAACTTGGTGTCCTTTTTCGCAAAGGTATCGAGCGAGTTCATAATGCCGCGTGCCACCCGCCTCGTCCAAGGTAACGAAAGCTTGATGAATCAGCAAGATATGTAATTCACCTTTTCTGCCAGCCATTATTTGGGGAGCATCCAAGTGCTAATGATGGTAATCGGAAGCGGGCCAACCACCCCGGCGATAAACGACAACGCGGGCACCTTGATGCCATAAGTCGGCGATGCCCAGCCTAAAATGGGGTCACTGGTTCCCGAGCCATGCACCAATTCGCCGGCGCGAATCAGCCTGAGCTCGGTCAAGTCGCCAATGCTTACATCCACAGCGATCTCGATCATGCCGTACGGCGACTCAATGCGGATCTCTTGCCTGTCCACTTGCCAATCCCAATCGGGCAATAGCCAATGTAACCGCGCCTGAACCGGCTTCTTCTTTTCGTCGATTGGCAGCAGCCGATCGGTAATCACCCATCTTCCCGCATCCCATTTCACTTCGCGACGATGGATTACGTTCTGTCTCCGATAGCCATCATGCTCCGCCTCGACCGCAATCAAGCGCCCATCTTTTTCGCGAACAGTGGAAACCACCTTTGCTTGGTCCCAATCCAGCCATAAGAAACGCCCGATACGCGTCATCGGTTCTCGCTCGTCGACAGTGATTGTGTTGTGAACCCGTGCGCTGGCCATTGCATTATCCCAGGGCTCTGGCGCGGTGTAGAGATAGCTGCCGGCATCTCCCGCGATATTTAATCCGCGCCACCAAATATCGAGATGCAACTGGTCGGCGTGGCCGGGTCGTTCCTTGAACTCAGTTGCACGGAGGTAAGCCCAAGTGTTTTTACCTTCAATCCGTAAGGGAATTTTTTGTTTGTTTGATTGGGCGTTTGATTTATCTGCACCCGTTTCGCTTTGCTCCGTTTTCACGCTCTGCGGGAGGACGGGTGGTGGGGAGGGAGGTTTGAGACCCAACCAGAGCGCCATCTCACCCCAAACGCCTTCCTCAGGTGCAGTTACCCTGCTGAAAGCAACGCTGACGGCCCGCAAGGTAGGCCGGTAATCCTCAAAAGGCAAGGTACACAGCGGTAGGATGTAAGCGCCGTCGTTTGGTCCCAGATTCGGAACTCGGCCGCTCTCATCCAAAAGGGTGAGCAACCATTCTTTTGCTTTCGCCAGTTTCCTGCTTATGGGTTCGGGCAGCCGCTCTCTTGTGCTGTTCGATAACACTTTTGCCCACAAGCCTAATTGCAGCAGTACCCGGTGGTAATTGCTGCTGTGTTGGGCATAAGAGCCGTCATCATGGATCTGCTTTTCTATTCCCTCATGGAATAAAGCCCAGCCCATCGTTTTCCATTTTGTTGCCTTTGTAAAATCTGGGACCAAGGCTGCAGCAGTAACTAAGCCAAGGGCTTCGCTCAACAAATGATTGTTGCTCTGGGCGCGTGCGTAATCGATTGTCGGCGGAATTCTTTCCGCATGCGCAACAACGGCTTGGCTCAGAGCAACTTTACGCGTTTGGCTGCTCGATGGCGAATCGGCGATCAGGCCGTAGCAGAATGCCCAGGCGATCAGTCGCAGAGCAACTTCCTGCGCTGATGACCAGTGTGGGCCTTTGTTGGGCGGGTTGGCCGTGCAAAATTCTTCGAAGTAATTCCAAAACCCTTCCGCGTATTGATCTTCTCCGCTCACCCAATAGGCGCGTGCCAGGACCGTTGCCCAAGAAAATCGTCCGGCTTCCCAGACGGGTTTGATATCGCGTCCGTCGGGCAAGTGGCTGTGGGTACGCGTCCAATGCTCCGGCGGTGCTGGCGGTTGTAATTCCAACGCACGCGGCTCAGCACCGAACAGCCACACTTGCCTGCGCAAAATTTCATCTGCCTGCTTGGTAATTTCCTTGAGCCGTTCGCCTAATAATTGTTCGAAATCTCGTTTATTGGCAGGTCTGACGATGACCTGCAGTTCCAAGCCACCTGCCTCTTTCTTGCCTCCTGACGTTTGTAATCGCAGCCATCCGCTGCGCAGCTTGAGCTGATATTTGGCGTAGAGCCAAATAGTTTCTGGCCCAAGCTGGCGGTACGCCTTAGGCAGCGCCGATATTTTTTCGGTCAGAGACATTTGTGAAATCTGCACGGCATCTTACCATTCTGAGAGGCGCGATGCTTTAGGTCGCGCAACCCTATTTTCCCCGTGCTAAAATCATGCCGTTGAAACGAACGCTCATTATTTTGATCCTGGCCGCGCTCGTGTCCGTGTTGCCTGGCCAGGCGGCTGCCCAAAGTGGGGCGACTTTAACTCTGCGCCACCTCGAAACCGAAGCTTTTCCTTTCATCGCTGGTTACTTGGACGCGCGCGATTCCACGGGCGCACCTATCACCGACCTGCAACCTTCCTGGATGCAAGCGCTTGAAGACGGTCAGCCGCAGGCAATTGATCAGTTGCGCATAGTACAGCCGGGTTTGCGCATTATCCTAGTCATCAATCCCGCCGAGTCCTTCAACATCCGCGATGGTGATGGCATGGCTCGCTTTGACCATGCCAAGCAACACATCCTTGATTGGGCCTCCTCGTTGCCCTCGACTAACGCCACCTCGCTCAGCCTTGTCACGCCTGAGGGAGTGATCCTCGCCGATCAGTCAGCCGCCCCGTGGATCTCCGCTGTGGAACAAATCCAGCCGGATTTTCCCGAGCAGGAAGTGGATACCCAGGCGTTGGTTCGCGCCTTCGACCTGGCTGCCCAGGCTGGCCCTGAGGCTGGAATGGGGACCGTCATTTGGTGGCTCACGGCCACGCCGCCGGTCGAAGCCTTAGCCAATTTTCCTGAGTGGCAAACGCTGTTGGCCCAGCGCGGCATTCCGCTTTTTATCTGGCAGGTCGATTCGAGCAGCACATTTGGAACCGAAGTAGGCAAATCCCTGCAAACGTTCGCGCAAAGTAGTGGAGGGCAGTGGTTCGGGTTTTCCAGCAGCGAAGAATTTCCCGGACCTGAGACCTATTTCAATCCCTTTCGCAGCGCTTACTTCTTCCAGTACGCATCGCAATTGCACACCGCCGGTGCCCACGAAGTTCAACTGCAAATGGAAACTGACGGGACTGTGGTCACCTCGCAGACTATCAGCTTTGAGCTCAACCTTCAGCCGCCTAATCCCATCTTTGTCACTCCTCCGCTACAAATTGAACGCAGCCCATCAACTCAGAATCCGCAGCAATTGACGCCTTTTAGCCAACCCATAGAGATCGTTGTTGAATTCCCCGATAACTTTGAACGGACGCTGGTGCGTACTACGCTGTATGTGAATGATGAACGTGTCGCAGAGAATACATCGGCACCATTTAGCCGCTTTGCATGGGATCTCAGTGGATACGATGTCAGCCAGCAAGCTTTCTTGCGCTTGGAGGCCGAGGATGAGCTCGGGTTGGTAGGCTCTAGCATCGAGATTTCGGTCCAGCTGGTGGTGAACAATCCTCCATCCGCATTTCAGGCTTTCCTGTCCCGCGGCGGCCCGGTATTGGCCGTCATTGGTGTGCTGCTCGCCGCTGCGGCGCTCTTTCTGGTCATGGTGCTCTCAGGCCGCCTTAAGCCGGCTCGAATTGGCGCGAATTTATTCAGACGTCCTCAACCCACACCGCGGGTTATCGATCCTCTTTTTGATTCTCCGTTACCTTCCGATGGCATCGAGGAAATTGCAATCAATACAAGATCATTGCAAACCGCTCCCGCCTACCTGCAACGCCTTACTGTTCAGGACGTAGGTGCAGGCCCTCAGGTCCTGCCGATCGAGACGGATCAAATATTAATTGGGACCGCCAAGGATTGCGCATTGACTCTGGACGAAGAATCAGTTTCCCCGCTGCACGCTCGGCTGATACGCGCCGGTGGCGCGTATCAGGTCGTGGATCTTGGCACCGACGCCGGCACTTGGGTGAATTACGCACCTGTTTCCACAGAGGGCAGCACTCTTCGAGATGGAGACTTGCTGCATATCGGTCGAGTTGCCTTTCGTTTCTTTTTGAATTCCACAGGCGACTCATCTGAATCTGAATGATCCCCACTGACGAACCTGCGTTCCCCATTTCGGTGGCTTCGCATCCTGGCAAAGGCGAGGAGGTCAACGAAGACCGTTATCGCGTTGAATCGTTTTTCCTGGACGAAGAGAAAGAGTTCCCCTCCCTGTTCGCCATCGTGGCCGATGGCATCGGCGCGCACCGCGCCGGCCAGGTGGCTGCCGAATTGACTGTCGCAACGGTCACGCGCGCCGTTGCGCAAAGTGATGCCAGCCAACCGACCGGCATTTTGCAGGCGGCCATCATTCAGGCCGGCCAGGCAGTCTTACAACGCGCCGAATCGCGGCGCGAATGGAAAGGCATGGGAAGTACCTGCCTGTGCGCCTGGCTTGTCGATGGCAGGCTTTACACTGCCTCTGTAGGTAACTCGCGCTTATTTCTGTTGCGCGGCCGTCATCTGCAGCAGCTCAATGTCACCCACCTTCCCCGCGAAACAGGTGCAGCGGAGCAACCCAAGCGCGGGCGCAAAAAGATCAGTGCTGATCCGCCGCGTGGCTATCTTGGCTCCAAAGCGCCCATCGAAGTGGACCTCCGTCTTACCTTAAACCCTAGCGGAACAGGTGGTTCGAAAAAGCATCAAGGCCTTCACCTTTTGCCCAATGATCGCCTGCTCTTGAGCACCGACGGCCTGGGCGAAACATTGAAACCAGGTGAGCTGCTCGAAATTCTAGGCGACCGCAAACTGGAAACCGCCTCCCCGGACCTGGTGCAGTTCGCCCTGGAGAAAGGTGCTCACGCGAACCTGACCGCTGTGGTGATCGGCATCCCGCCGGCTGCGCCGCCGCTGCGGGCCGAGTCCATCAACTGGCGGCGGGCAATCGCCTCAGTATTTCTGTTCGGCCTCTTAGTGTTCCTTGGTTTATTTGCCTGGTATTTATGGATTAATCAGATCCCGTCTCTAAACCTGCTGACCAACACTCCCCTTGATACGCTGACACCCATACCTACCACCACTACAGTAGCAAACTGATTCCCGGGGTTCAACTCCAATCGGTCCGCTTCGATAGGACTATGATTGACCTATGACCAGGTCGATTGCACCAGCGAATCTGAGCGATATGCTTAAAAGGAAATTGCCTGCCGCGACCTTGGCGCTTCTTGACGCCATAGTCAAAAAAGCCGCGCAACAAGGCGCGCCGATTTACCTCGTTGGCGGTTGCGTTCGCGACCTCCTACTCGGTCGCCCCAACTTGGATTTGGATTTGGTCTTAGAAGGGGACGCCATTCAATTGGGCCGTACCCTCACGAAACAACTTGGCGGGCGACTGGTTGCCCATAAGACTTTCGGCACAGCCGTCTGGTGGTTGCCCGAAAACCAAGCCCGATTCTTGCGCGAATTAAGCGTTTCCAGAAAGAAGAATGCTCGCCTGCCCGAATTTTTCGACCTGATCACGGCACGCCGCGAAAGCTATCGCTATCCCGCTGCTTTGCCTAGCGTTCAGTTTGCTAGTATCCGCGAAGACCAATACCGTCGCGATTTCACCATTAACACTATGGCGGTCCGCTTGGATGGTGCCGATGCCGGCCGTCTGCTGGATCCTTGGGGTGGGCTGCAGGATTTACGCTCCGGCTTGTTGCGTACATTGCATCGGCTGTCATTTTCCGATGACCCGACGCGCATTCTGCGCATTCTGCGCCTTGCTGACCGGCTGGGTTTCAGAATTGAAAACGAAACGCGCAGCCAGTTGGCTGCCCACCTCCCGGTTTTGAAACAAGTTTCCGGTGAACGCATTCGTAATGAACTGGAACTGGTTTTGCTTGCAAAGGAAAAGGTGCGCATTTTGCGATCCATGCAGAAGTTGGGTGTACTTCGTACTATTCATCCCAGTTTACGAATTTCCAGGGAGTCCTCGCGCGCGCTCACTCCCCATGCGGACAAGGTCGTTCCTCCTTTCTGGAACCTTGGCAACTTTCGGCAATCCGACCTTGGATTTGTTTTGTGGTTAATGGAATTCTCAAAAGGGGATGTTCAAGCCATCGCCACTCGTCTGGCTTTCCGTGCCGATTTGCGCGAGGCCGTTTTGGCCGCAGCCGAACTACATCAAATGAAGGCAAAGATACCCAGGCTATCAGTTAGCAAGCTCGTCGAGCTTTTGGAAAGCAAACCAATTATTTCAGTTTATGCGTTATATCTTGCAAAGCGAGACTCGGCCCTTGCTAGGCGTCTGAAACTGTACGCCAGCAAGTGGCGCCACGTTCACCCCCGCACCGATGGCAACGCTTTGCGAAAGTTGGGCTTGCCACCAGGGCCGCACTACAAGCTCGTTCTGAGTCAACTGCGGGACGCTTGGCTGGACGGCGATGTTCGCACTATCAAGCAGGAAAAGCTGTTGCTGGAGAAATTACTCAATGAGTACCGCTGACGTAACCTTATCTCCTTACTGGCTTACCGAGAATTCGATTCGTCAGGCCACCCAGTCGGACCTGTCACTCCTCGAATGGGAAGGCGCTTACTTGCATTTTCGTCGTGTTTACGCGCGGGCCTTCCAACGCGCCCGACTCGGAAACGCATTACTCTGGATCGTGGAGTACGGTCCAGGCATCCTGATTGCCCAACTGTTCGTTCTACTGAGGAGCGACGCGGACTCTGCGGTGGCCGATGGCAGCCAGCGAGCTTTCATTCATTCGTTCCGCGTACGTCCTGAATTTCGCCGCCGCGGCCTGGGTTCCTGGCTGCTCACCCATGTCGAACTCGATCTCCACATGAGAGGTTTTCGCTGGACTTATCTCCATGTCGCCGCCGAAAACACAGCCGCCATCCGCTTTTACGAACGCAAGGGGTATCGACGTGTTTCACCGGTCTCCGGAGACTGGTCTTACGAAGATCATCTAGGAATCGAGCGCCAGGTCCACGAGCCCGGCTGGCGTATGGCAAAAGACATAAGGATGAATGCTGAGGGATGAGGGACAAGTGAATAACTAAAGCCAATAACCGATCCAGCCACCAGGTACCAATTGCTATTTACCTGTTACTAATCTCCAGTCTCCAATCTCTCCTGCCCTTGCCATTCATATTTTTCCATGCTAAAATCTCTACGTTCCGTAGCACCCCATAGGAAGGTTTAGGAAAGTGGGCCACCCCCACTTTTCTGCTTATATAAGGCTAGCGGATGATTTAGGAGCAAAAGTATGAAAAAGGAATTCTCACTGGCGTTCAACGAGGTCTTGGATGACAAGCAGTTGCCGCGCGAGGTCATTTTGCAGGCTGTTAAAGACGCGTTGGTACAGGCGTACCGCAAGACGGTCAATGCTTCCGCCGCGCAACTTATCAACGCCGTGATTCATGAAACCACTGGCGAAGTGCAGATCTACGCGGAAAAAGAAGTCGTTGAAGATGTGCAGGACGAGCGCACTGAGGTCACTTTGGATGTAGCCCGCAGGGCTGAAGCGAATGCCCAGTTGGGCGATATTGTGGTCGTTGAAACCACGCCCGAGAACTTCGGCCGTGTGGCTGCCCAGGCTGCCCGTCAGATGATTCAGCAGCGCATCCGCGAAGCGGAGCGCGATGCACAAAAAGCGCACTTCTCTCAACTGGTTGGCGAGATTGTCAACGGCGTGGTGCAAGCTTCCAACCCGCACATGATCACCCTGGGGTTGGATCGCAAGGCTGAGGGCAAGATGCCGCGCAGTCAGCAGATCCCTGGCGAACGCTTCCGCGTGCACGATCGTGTCCGCGCCCTTTTGCTGGAAGTTAAAGACACCACCCGCGGCCCGGAGATCATCTTGTCCCGTGGGCATAAGGACTTTCTCCGCCGCCTGCTTGAGGACGAAGTCCCCGAGATATATCAGGGCCTCGTTGAAATCCGTGCCATCGCCCGCGAGCCTGGCTACCGTTCCAAGGTGGCTGTGTCTGCATTGCAGGCGGGCATCGACCCTGTGGGAGCTTGTGTGGGTATCCGTGGTGTGCGCATCCAGGCAATCGTGCGCGAACTCCACGAAGAAAAAATCGATGTCATTGAATGGAACCCCGACCCCGCACAATTCATCGCCAAAGCGTTGAGCCCTGCGCGCGTTACCGGCGTTTATCTCGACGAGGTTTCCGAGGGGAACAAAACCGCTACGGTGGTCGTTCCCGAAGATCAATTGAGTCTCGCTATTGGCCGGGATGGCCAAAACGCTCGGCTGGCCGCTAAGCTCACCTCCTGGCGTATTGATATCAAGAGCCTCACCGAGGCAGCAGCGGACTCCCTGCATAAAGCGCAAGGCGATCCAAACTTTGCCTCGGAGAACGCTGACTTGGTTGAAGTTCTGCCTCAGATCGAAGCAGTACTTGCCAAGAAGGCTGAGGGTCGGCCGGTAACTCCTGAGGAGTACACGTTGCTGAGTCGGTTCGTCGATCGCCTCGAGCGCGGTGAGCAGTTCCGCCGCGAAGCAGTGCTCGATGCGGAGCGCGAAGAACGCGCCGCTTTGGAAGCCACCCTTCCGCCGGCCGCCTTCGAGATACCTTTGGAAGACCTGGGTCTGCCGCCCAGCCTCAGCATTAAGATTTCCGGTGAGGGCTATTCTACGATTGGTGATCTGATGTTGCAGCTCAAAGTCGATCCGGATCGCATCCTCGCCATCAATGGCGTTGGGCCGAAAGCGCTGGATACCATCAACGAAGCGCTGAACTCTTTCAAGTTCCCGGAACCGGTGAAGCCGAAGGCTGAACCCGTTGTCGCCGCCGCACCCAAACCTGAGCCTCAGCAGGAACCCGAACCAGAACCCGTCCAGGCGGCTGAGGAAGCGCCCGCTGTCAAGGAAGTCGAAGGCCCGGTACAACTTTCTGAAGAGGATGTGAGGCTGTTGGAAGCGATGCAAGGCAAGACAACCGCTCAAGCGGAAGCGCCTAAGCAATCCGTGGATGAGATCTTCGCTCGTTCGGCAGAAAAATTGCTGGGCAAGAAGAAGTCGAAGCAGTCTAGACCTGCCGCGGCCGCTGAAGCCAAAGTTGCCGAGCCTGAAAAGAAGAAAAAGAAGAAGAAATTTCGCGAACTGGAATACGATCCGGATACTGACACAACCGTCATAAAACGCCGCGGCGAGGAATGGGAAGAGGAATAGGTCAAATCGCCTTGCGATGGTTTACCTGAAATAATCTTCTCCAAGGATCAACCCTTCGCAAGGTTGTTGAAACTGGACAATGGTCCTGCAAATGCCCAAGAAACAACAGCCTCGCCGCGTCAAACATATTCCCCAGCGCACCTGCATAGCCTGCCGCGAAGTCCAGGCTAAGGGGACACTGGTTCGCCTGGTTCGCACGCCTGATGGCGTCTTCCCTGACCCAACAGGCAAGCTGGCTGGGCGTGGCGCCTATCTCCACGCTCGACGCGAATGCTGGGAACGTGGAATCAGTGGCGTTTTGCCTAATGCCCTGCGCTCTCAGCTTACCGAGGAAGACCGCCAGCGATTGACTCAGTTCTTTGAGGCGCTGCCAAACGAGAATCTGTAATCAATCCTGAGTTGCGAAAACTAGGGCATGAGCCGGCAAAATCTCGAGGCGACGGCGTGACGAATGCAGATTAATAAATAACCTTGAACGCCGCTGGCTACTGCGAGCGGCTGGTAAAATAGACGCTTGGGGAGACCGATAGGTCTGGGGGCAGGGGAGAAGGACGGATACCTATGACTGAGAATGTCGCAGAAAGCGAAATAAAATCTATTGAATTACCCGCAAATTTAACCGTGCGCGAATTGGCGGATTCGTTGAAGTCTAGCCCCATCCAGATCATCAAAACTCTGATGGCCAATGGGGTGATGGCCAATATCAATCAGCAGATCGACTTCGACACCGCAGCTATCGTCGCCTCCGAACTCGGCTTCGAAGCTACCATGAGAAAGGTCGCCGAGGTGGAAGCCAAGGAGGTCGGCGAGATTCCTCTCTGGCGCCAGTGGATCGCCAACGAAGATAAGAAATCTCTGGTGCGCCGACCGCCGGTGGTCACCATCCTGGGCCACGTCGACCATGGCAAGACCACTCTGCTGGACGCCATACGACAAAGCAGCGTTGTCAGCGAAGAGGCTGGAGGCATCACCCAGCACATCGGCGCTTACCAGGCTTTGCACAAAGATCGTCTCATCAGCTTCCTCGACACCCCTGGCCACGCTGCCTTCACAGCGATGCGCTCCCGGGGTGCCCAAGGCGCAGATATCGTTATTCTGGTGGTCGCCGCGGATGACGGCGTCATGCCCCAGACCAAAGAGGCGCTGGCGCACGCTCGCGCCGCCCGCGTTCCCATCGTGGTCGCGCTGAACAAAATTGATAAGCCGAACGCGAATCCGGACCGCGTGAAGAAGCAATTGGCTGAAAATGGTCTTGTTCCCGATGATTGGGACGGCGACACGATGGTCATTCCTGTTTCGGCCAAGCAAAAGCAAGGCCTTGAAGATTTACTGGAAGCGATATTGCTTGTTGCCGATAATTCTGAGATCATCGCAAACCCCAAAGGTCAAACCTTTGGCACGGTCATTGAAGCCGAACGCGACCCGTCCCGCGGTGTAGTAGCGACTCTGCTTGTGCAGAACGGGACACTAAAGGTTGGAGACACAGTTGTGGTTGGCGTGGCCCACGGCCACTTGCGCGCCATGTTCGATTTCGCAGGGCAGCCAATCAAAGAAGCTGGTCCGTCCTCACCCGTTTCTGTCCTCGGTCTCAACGATGTGCCCGCTGCCGGAGAGCCATTCCGCGTCGTGGAATCCGAGCGCGAAGCTCGCGTCTTGGTGGCCGAGCGCGCCGAGAAAGACAAGGAGGAAAAGGGCGACGGCGCTACGCCGCTAACTCTCGAATCGATGTTCGATGCTTTCCAAGCCGGCGATGTACGCGAATTGCGCCTCATTGTGAAAGCCGACGTGCAAGGCTCCCTGGAGCCGATTGTCTCCTCGCTGCAAACCCTCAGTGCCGGCGACAAGGCCGGGGAAATTGGCGTGAATGTACTGCACACGGGAACTGGCAACATTTCCGAATCCGACATCACCCTGGCCTCCGCCTCCAAAGCCATCGTCATGGGCTTCAACGTCACGGCCGATGGCGCGGCTCAGCGCATGGCCGAAAAGGAAGGCGTGTCCATTCGCCTGTACGACATCATCTACCGCATGACCGAAGATGTTGAGAAGGCGCTCAAAGGCATGTTGCAACCCGAACTGAAAGAGCGCGTGCTCGGCAAGGCCGAGGTTCGCCAGATCTTCAAGATCAGCCGCTTTGGCAAGATCGCTGGCTGCCGCGTGCTGGAAGGCGAGATGCGCCGCAACGCCTTCGTGCGCATTTTGCGCGACGGGAAGGAAGTCTTCAATGGCGAATTGACTTCGCTCAAGCATGAAAAAGAAGACGTGAAAGAAGTAAAGGAAGGATTCGATTGTGGCATCAACCTCAAAGAGTTCGATGACTACAAAGAGGGCGATATTATCCAGTGCTACATTAAAGAGCTGGTGTCCGCCCAGTAACGGCGCCGGGTTATTATCGTTCTATTGCGATAGGTTTTTATCGACGTTAGTGGGTCACCATGGTTTCGCAAAACCGCGCCTCACGCATCGCTAAAGGCATCCAGGAAATGCTCTCGGAAATATTGCTCTTTGAGGTGACCGATCCGCGTCTGCAGGGCGTGTTCGTCACTGGCGTGAACGTTGACCGCGAACTGGCCTTTGCCACGGTGTATGTTTCTGCTCTCGAGGGCCTCCAGCGTCGCGACGAGATTTTGCAGGGGTTTGAAGGCGCCGCGGGTTTCCTGCGCAGCCAGTTGGCTCAACGCACTGAATTGCGCACGTTTCCCAAGTTGCGCTTCGTTTGGGATCCAACGCCCGAACACGCCGAAAAGATTGAAAAACTGCTGGCCGATATCAAAGCCAAGCAAGAAAAAGGCAAGTCCAGTGGATAGGAAAGTTGTGAAACAAATCCGCGCCCGCCTCGATAGTGGCGAGCGTATATTAATTACTTCACACGTCCGGCCGGATGGCGACGCGGTTTGTTCGGTGCTTGCGCTCGGCCTGGCGCTCAAAGAACTCGGCAAGCAGGTCCAGATGGTTCTTGCTGACGGCGTCCCGTCCGATTATCACCACCTGCAGCATGTTGAACAGATCGCAAGCAGAGCGATACCGCCCGTCGACCTGGTCGTCACCCTGGACGCGGCAGCAGACGACCGCAGCGGCGATGCCCTGCGGGGCTTCGATGGTATCGATATCAATATTGACCATCACATCACCAATACGCGCTTCGCCGCTCTCAACTTTGTAGATCCGGCTGCTGTGGCCACTTGCGCCATCCTCGCCGAATTGTTTCCGGAATTAGGGCTGCAATTTACTCCCGCAATTCTGGATGCATTGCTGACTGGCATCCTCACCGATACGTTGGGGTTCCGCACCTCCAACATGAATCCCAAAGCCTTGCGCATCGCCGCTGACATGGTAGAAAAAGGCGCTGATTTGCCTGCGCTCTACGAGCGCGCCCTGCTGCGGCGCTCTTTCACGGCGCTGCGTTATTGGGGCGCTGGCCTCTCCAAGTTGCAGCGTGAAGGAGATCTGGTATGGACGTCACTGTCTCTTGCCGACCGCAAGGCTGCCGATTACCCCAGCAACGATGATGCCGAGCTGATAAACAACATAGCTATCGTGGAAGGAGCCTCTGTGGTCCTGCTCTTCATCGAGCAGCACGACAATCAGGTGAAGATCAGTTGGCGCAGCCAGGGGGCCGTCGATGTTTCGCAGATCGCTGCCCAATTCGGCGGCGGTGGCCATGTAGCTGCGGCAGGCGCCGTGCTTGCCGGCAGCCTGGATGAGGTGGAGCAACGTGTCCTGCAGGCAACTCGCGCAACTTTGCAAGGAGTGCCGGCTTAACACCGTCCTTAATCTAAGTATGGTAAAACACTCAAATCGTCCTGTTTGGGTAATTCAATCAAAGGAAGATTTCTAAATGCATAACGATTATCAATCCAATAATTTTGGGGGAAGCCGAGGTCGTATGGAACAAGATCAAGTTACTAGCCTCGTATCGGGCGTGCTCGTGGTGGACAAGCCTGTGGGTCTGACCTCTCACGACGTGGTGCAGATCATCCGCCGCGGCACCGGCATCCGCCGCGCAGGTCACACTGGTACCCTCGACCCGCGCGCCTCGGGCGTGCTGGTGGTACTCATTGGGCCCGCAGTGCGCCTCAGCGAGTTCGTCTCCGCCGAGGATAAGCGCTACCAAGCCACCATCAAGTTGGGCTCCTCCACCGACACCTATGACGCCGAAGGCGTTTCCAGCGAACCTGAAGTTCCGGTCAACGTGACCCGCGAGCAATTCACCGAATTGCTTACCCACTTCGTCGGTGAGATCGAACAAACTCCGCCGCCGTATTCTGCGGTGAAAGTCGGCGGCCAGAAAGCCTACGAGATGGCGCGTCGCGGCGAAGAAGTTGACCTCGCCCCGCGTATCATCCACGTGCATAGTCTCGAACTCCTCGAGTGGGCTCTCCCCGAAGTTGTGGTTGACGTACATTGTTCCTCTGGCACTTATGTGCGCTCGTTGGCCCACGACATCGGCGAAGAGCTCGGCGTCGGTGCGCATCTTGTGGGCCTGCGCCGCACACGCAGTGGGCGTTTCACCCTGCGCGACGCGGTTTCCCTGCGCCGCCTCCGCGACGCCTTTGAAAACGGCACTTGGGCGCAATTCCTCATTCCGGCGTCCGAAGCCTTGGCCGATTGGCCTGCCATCGAACTCGATGAAGCCATGCTGGAGAAGGTGCGCAATGGCCATCGCATTCCCGCCAAGGAAGGCGACCACGGCCTGGCGCGCGCTGTCAGCCAGCAGGGCGACCTGGTCGCCATCATGGAAGTGAACGGCGCCGAATGGCAGCCGCGTAAAGTATTCCTTTCTTCCTAGTCCTGAGGCGGCTGTGCAGCAATTCGCTTCGCTGCAAGACGCGCAGGCTAAAAATGCCTGGCTCACCATCGGCGCCTTCGATGGAATCCACCTGGGCCATCAAAAAATCCTGAACGATCTCACTGCCGGGGCGCATGCCAATGCCGCCCCGGCAGTTGTGCTTACTTTTTATCCTCATCCGGCAGAAGTCTTGCGTGGGCCGCGCAACAACTTCTATCTCATGTCTCCCGAAGCCAAAGCGCAGCAGCTGGAACTCTTGGGTGTGGATGTTCTTATCACTCAACCGTTCAGTCTTGAGTTTTCCAAGACTTCCGCTCGCGATTTCGTCACCCGGCTCAAAGATCGCCTGCACCTGAAAGACCTTTGGGTCGGCCACGATTTTGCCCTGGGTCACAATCGCGAAGGGGATTTCCCCACTCTGCAAAAGTTTGGCGCCGAGATGGGTTTTAAAGTACACGCCGTTGACGCCGTTATGATGGACGGCGAACCGGTATCCTCTTCTCGGATCCGCAGCCTGCTCGCCGAAGGGGACGTGCAGGCTGCTGCCCGCTTGCTTGCTCGCCCGTATTCGCTGGCCGGCGAAGTCTCTGGCGGCGCCAAGCGCGGCCGTTCCATCGGTATTCCCACGGCCAACTTGGCACTCTGGGAGAAACGTGTAGTGCCAGCCTCTGGTGTCTATGTGACCTGGGCCACCTTGGGCGACAAACGCTATGGCTCCGTCACTAATATCGGCGTGCGACCAACCTTCGAAGAAAAGTTACTCGCCCCAGTTGTGGAATCTCATCTCCTGGACTACGATGGGGGCGACTTCTACGGCCAGATCCTGCGCCTGGACTTCGTCGCCCGCTTGCGCGGCGAACAGCGCTTCGCCGAAGTCGATGAACTGGTGGCGCAGATCCATCGCGACATCGCAGCCGGCCGCATCGTCCTTACCGAGCTGGCCGACGAATGGTGGAACGAAACACTTCCTTAGATTGCCTTTTCAAAAATACAGCTAGAGAAACACAAAAGCGCATCATTTGCGCTTTTGTGTTTCTTTACCTTTTTGTCATCCCGAGCGGGTCCGCAAGCCCTTACCCAAGGAAACCCTAAGACCAGCGAGGGAACCCTAACGCGCGGTCTTCCATGGAGGCGTGTTCTGCAAGTCTTATTTAGACTGAATCGTCGCTTACTATAAACGCCCGTTTAAGTTAGACTGTTTATCTAAAGTGAAACTCTACCTTGATCTCATGCGCGCGGTCCTCGAAACCGGCGTCGAGAAAGGCGACCGCACCGGCACCGGCACGCGTTCGTTCTTCGGCCACCAGATGCGCTTCGACCTCGCCGAGGGTTTCCCCCTCCTCACCACCAAGCAACTTCACCTCAAGTCCATCATTTACGAACTTCTATGGTTCTTGCGCGGCGAAACCAACATCGCCTACCTCAAAGAGCATGGCGTGCGCATCTGGGACGAATGGGCTGACGAACGCGGGGAGCTGGGTCCCGTTTACGGCGCCCAGTGGCGCTCCTGGCCTTCCGCCGATGGCAAAGCCATCGACCAGATCTCCTGGGTGCTCGAAGAGATCCGGCGAAACCCCGACTCACGCCGCCTGATCGTCTCCGCCTGGAACCCGGCCGACCTTCAGCGCATGGCGTTGCCTCCGTGTCATTTGCTCTTCCAGTTCTATGTGGCCGATGGCCGCCTCTCTTGCCAGCTCTACCAGCGGTCCGCAGACATTTTCTTGGGTCTGCCCTTCAACATTGCTTCGTATTCACTGCTCACACTGATGATGGCGCAAACCTGCAACCTTAAACCTGGAACTTTCATTATCAGCCTCGGCGATGCCCATCTTTACTCCAACCATTTCGAGCAAGCCAGATTGCAATTGACCCGCCAGCCATTCCCGCTGCCAACGATGCAATTGAACTCCGTAGTGAAATCCCTCTTCGATTTCGATTACGAAGATTTCACTCTGCTCAATTACCAATCTCACCCTCATATCAAGGCTCAGGTAGCGGTTTGACTTCTTCACCGTCATTGCGACGAGGGCGAGGCGAAGCCATCCGCCCGACGAAGCAAGTCTCGAATCACCCCGTTTTCTAACAATGATTGCCTTACGTATGAATCCCTCATCTTGCTTATGCTGATCTCCCTCATCGCCGCCGTCGACCAGAAGGGCGGCATTGGCCGCGAGAATCGATTGCCCTGGCATCTCTCCGACGATCTCAAACATTTCCGCCGCCTCACCATGGGCCACCACGTGCTCATGGGCCGCAAGACATACCAGAGCTCTCAAGGAAAGATGCCGGGCCGCAAATTGATTGTGCTGTCCCATAACCTAGGCTTCCAGCCGGCCGATGCCCTGGTCGTAACCTCCCTAGACGCCGGTATCCAGTTCGCCCGCTCCGCCGGCGAGACCGAGCTGTTCGTCATCGGTGGTGCGCAGGTTTTCGCCCAAGCCCTGCCAATAGCCCAGCGTCTCTACTACACCGAAGTCCACGCCGATTCCGATGCAGACGTTTTCTTCCCCGCCTTGGATCGCAGCCAATGGAAAGAAATATCCCGCCAAGATTTCCCCGCAGGTCCTAAAAATGATTACCCCTTCACGCTCCTTCATTTTGAAAGATTCAATTCACCGTGATGAAAGCTGGTTAATAATTACCAGTCTCCAGTCTCTAATCTCCAATAACTAATAACCGATTCTCCTTTCATCCCTCGTCCTCATCCTTGCTTCCCTGTGGTATCCTAGCCCTCGTTGCCAACGCCGAAGGCGTACGCTTGAGCTGGCGAGCGCCAAAGCGTGAATGCTAGCGCAGCTGCCAACCCAAAAAGACACAACGAACTAAATGACGTCCACCACTTTGCCGGCCCAACCCGCGGCGGAATTTACATTGCCGCAACGTTACCGCACCGACCGTCGCAGCCCCGGGCGCTGGCTGTTTTCGCATCTGTGGCGCTATTGGCCTTTGGGTCTCATGCTCTTCATCGGCGCGGCCAGCAACGGCGCCCTGGCCGCAGTAGTTCCCCTGGCCGTCGGCAACGCCTTCGAAGCCATTCTTGAATCGCCGCCGCGCACCGAATTGCTCTGGGGCTTCGTCTGGCTGATCATCATCAGCCAGGGCATCCGCTCCTTCCTGCAGTTCGCCCGCAACTTCAGCGCCGAGTGGCTGGGTCAACTCTTCGAGCGCAACATCCGCGAAGACTTGTACACCAGCCTGCTGGGAAAGAGCATGACCTTCCACGCGCTGCAGTCCGTGGGCGACACCATGGCCCGCGCCACCAACGACGTGCGCGAGATCAGTCTGATGTTCAACCCCGGCTTCAACCTGGTCATCGGCGCGGCCATGTTCCTGTTCACGCCCATTTTCGCCGCGCTGGCCATCCATCCCGCGCTGATGCTCACTCCAACCCTGTTCACCATCGCCTATTTCCTTTCCATCTGGCAGTACCTCACCGAACTGGCGCCGGTGACCCGCGAGTTGCGCACGTCCTTTGGCAAGCTCAACTCGCGCTTGTCCGAGGCGTTGGATGGGATCGAAACCGTCAAGGGCGCCGCGCAGGAGAAGGAAGAAATCAAGCTCTTCAAAGGGAACACCAAACGCTTCCGCGATGCCTACGTTCGCGAAGGTTACATCGAAGCGCGCTTTCTGCCTATGCTGCTGATGGGCATCGCTCAGGCTGGCGGCCTCCTCCACGCCTTGCTGCTGTTTCAAAGCGGAGATCTGGTTATCGGCCAGGTGATCGCCTACTACGGCCTGTTGGCCCTTTTCGGTTTCCCCACGTTCACTTCGCTGTTCGCTTATTCACAGGTTTCGCTGGGCTTCGCCTCCGCCCGCCGCATCCTGGAACTGATCAACCGCGAAACCGACCTCGACCAGAACGTCGCCGGCAGCAATGCCGAGATGAAGGGCGCCATTGAGTTCCGCGATGTCACCTTTGCCTACGACACCGATGAGCCCGCGCTCACCAACGTCTCCTTCAACATCGCGCCCGGCCAGACCGTCGCCATCGTAGGGCAGACCGGTACCGGCAAGACCTCGCTGGCCAAGCTGGTCAACCGCACCTACGATGTCACCGGTGGTCACGTTTTCGTCGATGGCGTCGACGTACGCGACTGGAATCTCGAAGCGCTGCGCCGCCAGATTTCCATCATCGAGCAAGACATCTTCCTCTTTTCGCGCACCGTTTCCGAGAACATCGCCTTCGGGTTGCCCGGCGCCACGCAAGAGCAGATCGAGCACGCCGCCAAGCAGGCCCAAGCCCACGAATTCATCATGGAGTTCAAGGACGGTTACCAAACCGTGGTTGGCGAGCGCGGCGTCACGCTCTCGGGCGGGCAGCGCCAGCGCCTGGCTCTCGCCCGCGCCTTCCTCACCGATCCGCGCATCCTCATCCTGGACGATTCCACTTCGGCCATCGACTCCGCCACCGAGGATCTCATCCAGCGCGCTATTTACGCTGCGGCGCAGGGTCGCACCACGCTGATCATCACCCACCGCCTCTCGCAGATCCGCTGGGCAGACCTGATCCTCGTATTGCGCAAAGGCAAGCTGGTGGCTTCCGGATCCCACGAAGATTTGTTGAAGACCTCGCGCGCCTACCAAAGGATTTTCCAGGAATGAAGTCTTTGTTATCTGTCATTCTGAGCCCCGAATGCTTTATTCGGGAGCTATGGCGGCCGCTAGGCAGCCGTGCGCCAGCGAAGAATCCACCCGATCCAAAATTTGCCAATCAAGCTAGTTTTGCAGTTCGAGTTGCGGACGGATTCTTCGGTTCGTTCGGTTGGCTTCGCCTCCCTTGCTCCCTCAGAATGACATTGGGTTTTGTCTTTTCCTTCATCCCTCATCTCTCATCCTTCATCCTTTAACTTATGGGCTTCTTCTCCGGACTCGACGCCGAACCCTACGATCGCCAATACAGCGATCGCCAACTGCTTGGCCGTATGGCGCAATTCTTCAAGCCTCACGCCCGCGCCATGCTGGGCATCGGTTTGCTAGCGCTGCTCCATTCCCTGCTGGGCGCCGCGGTGCCCGTGATTCTTTCCCGCGCCCTGGACGCGCTGGGCGCTCGATTGGAGATTTCCCAAATCTTCCTGGTGACCGCGGCGGTGTTCGCCTCGGGTTTCCTCACCTGGGCGGCGAACTGGTGGCAACGCCGCATCACAGCCCGCACGGTGGGCGACGTGATCATGGCCATCCGCGTGTCTGGCTTCCGCGCCGCTACCTCCCACGACCTTTCCTTCTACGACGAGAATCCTTCCGCCAAGGTGGTCTCGCGCATCACCTCCGACACGCGTGAGTTCGGCGACATGATCGTGCTCATCAGCGATCTCATTGCGCAGTTCGGCCAGGCCCTGATCCTGGGCGGCTTCCTGATCGCCGTCAGCGGCACCCTTTCGCTGTATCTTTTTGGGTTCCTTCCCATCACCTATCTGATGGCTGGCGCCTTCCGTGAAGCCGCCCGCCGCACCACCAAGCGCGGCATGCGTGCCATGGGCAATGTAAATGCCGCCATCAAGGAAACCATCAGCGGTATCGCCGTGGCCAAAAATTTCCGCCAGGAGCAGACCATTTTCGATGAGTTCGAATCCGCAAACCACAGCGCGTATCAAGTAAACCTGCGCCGCGGCTTCGTGGTCACCATGGTGTTCCCCTCGCTTAACGCGCTGGCCGCGGTGGGCACCGCCGTCCTGCTTTACGTCGGCGGCGTCAACGTCGCCGGAGGAGTGATCACCGCCGGCGCCTGGTATCTGTTCCTGCAGAGCCTCGATCGCTTCTGGTTCCCGGTGCTCAACCTCTCCGCCTTCTGGACGCAATTGCAATCCGGGCTTTCCGCCGCCGAACGATCCTTTGCGCTTATCGACGCGGAGCCCAAAGTGATCCAGATTGCCAAGGATGACGTGCCGCGCCTGCGCGGCGAGATACAGTTCGAGCATTTCAGTTTTCGATACACCGAGCGCCAGCCGGTGCTGCGCGATTTCAATCTTCACGTCCGCCCGGGCGAGAACGTCGCCCTGGTCGGCCACACCGGCGCCGGCAAATCCTCCATCGCCAAGCTGGTAGCGCGCTTCTACGAATTCCAGGAGGGGCGCCTGTTGATCGATGGGGTCGACATCCGCACCTTCAACCTTGCCCAGTATCGCCGGCAGCTGGGCATCGTTTCGCAATTGCCATTCCTTTTTGACGGCACCGTCGCCGAGAACATCCGTTATGCCGAGCCAGGCGCCAGCAACGCCGACATCGAAGCGCTGGCCAAGCGCATTGGCGACGGCGAATGGCTGGAGACTCTTCCGCAGGGCCTCGCCACCGAAGTGGGTGAGCGCGGCGGGCGCCTCTCCATGGGGCAGCGCCAACTGGTTTCGCTGCTGCGCGTGCTGGTGCAGAAGCCGGCCATCTTCATCCTCGACGAAGCCACAGCCTCCATCGACCCTTTCACTGAGTGGCAGATCCAGCAGGCGGTAAACCTCATCCTCCGTGAGAGCACCAGCATCCTCATCGCTCACCGTCTTTCCACCATCAAGGCCGCCGATCGCATCATCGTGCTGCGCCAGGGTCAGATCATCGAAGAGGGGGACCACGACGGCCTGCTGGCGCAGGGCGGTCACTACGCCACGCTGTACAACACCTATTTCAGACATCAAAGCCTCGCGTATATCGAGGAGTCGCGTAAATTGGCAGAAGAAACGCGCACGTCGTAGCTGTTCTTCATTTCTTATTCCCTTTATCAAGTCTCGCTTTGCCATTCTGAGCCAGTAAGGCGAGCGAAGCCATCTGTGACGCCCGCAAAGCATGCCCTGAGCGAAGCGAATGTGAATCCATCCGAACCATTTCTTCACCAGATGTCCATTCTTGCTTAACCATCGTTATATTGGATGCTTCGCTTGCGCTCAGCATGGCCATTGATGGGCGGGAAGATCCCGCCTTACCCAAGGTGCCATTGGTAGGGGCGAGGTTTCCTCGCCCTGAATCCTCACTGGCCCACATAACTTCTTTTGCTTCATATTGACCTGTGCCTTTTTCAACAATGAGTGCATAAGTCACTTATTGCCGATTTTTACTCTTCGCCATCCCGTCCTTATCGGGGTCATTTGTCCCTTTGTGGTGCCCTGCCCAGTCCTACAATTTATTCGTTGATCCATTGTTTCCACTGATCTGCTCCACCAAGTTTTTGTCCTTCCTGGGGTAAACATCCGGACTCCATGAGATCGGGGCAGCAAGGACACTCGAAAGGTCGAAAATGAAATCTTATTGGGTCCCATTTGTATTGATTATTGTGCTCCTCAGCGCGTGCGGCAATCCCGCCCCTGCATCCGATCCTGAAACACAAAATGCGACGTCCGCGCCCACGCAGCCGCCTGTCACCCGCGAGGCGAATCCGCTTAACGTGAAGGTGACTGCAGACTCTGACCTCGCCGCCAGCGCAATGATCTCCACGGCAGGCGGATCGCTCTCTGCCCAGGCCGCGGATGGCACCCAGTTCACCCTCACCTTTCCTGAAGGCGCGTTGCAAAGCGATGTAACCATCACCCTGACGCCGCTTTCCGGCATAGAGGGTCTGCCGTTCAGCGGCGGCCTGGTCGGCGGGGTGCAGATGGCGCCGGAAGGATTGCGGCTGTTCCAACCGGCCACGCTCACCATCGAATCTCCCAATACTGTTGCTGCGCAAGGTTTTGAGACCGTGGCTTTTGGCTATCACGAGGACGGCCAGGGGGTTTATCTCAACCCATCTACCGTTGAGGGCAACATCTTGACGCTCGAAGTGTGGCATTTCAGTGGGGCGGCCGCGGCGCAGGGAACGACAACCGAGATCCAAACCCAGCAGCAGCAGAACGTTCCCTCCAATGCGGAGGACGCCTTCACTCAGGGCGTGCAGGAATGGCTGGGCCTTGAGCGCCAGGCTCAAATGCTGGGCGAACCTGACCCCAACGGCCTGGCGAAGATGATCGAGTTTTTGCGCGAGGCTTACGACAGGTTCATCGCACCTCAACTGCCCATCGCACTCGAGGATTGCGAAAAAGCGCCGGCCATTATTTCCAAGGCGCTGGGCTGGGCAAGGCAGGCCACACTGATGGCGGGAGAGGAGGTGTTTGGCCCCGAGATCGCCAAGATCATCGAGACCTACGAACTGGTCAAGGAAAAATGCATCCAAAATTACACCGGCGAAGGGAAATACCGCATAAGTGTAGAGCAAAGCGCTATACAGGTGACAAGTGGTTACGAGTTCCAGATCACCTTCCGCGCTAATGCGGATGGCACCATCGTGGGAGAGGGCGTTTTTCAAAAAGTCGAAGCATCCTACGGAGGAGATCAGGGACCAACTTTAATACAGTGCAGCTACCCCACTCTTTCCTCGTTGATATTCCCTCCGATGAAGGTAACCGGCACAGTCAAATCGGATGCTACAGGTCAACCAGCTACGTTCCAATTGAACCTCGAGGGCCTGCCTTCGACTAATACAATTCAGGAAACATGCGAGATGACAGTTAAAGAGTTTGGGTTTACACAGTCAGCACCTGAAATTGATTTTCAGGATCAGGGGTTCTCTCTGTTCGGCATCGAGATCGCCGCGACGGACGGCGCCCAGGCCAATGGAACGAAAGATCTCGGCGGTTATATGGGCACAACGGGCAGCGAAACCTGGGAGCTTGAAATACATAAACAAGCAAATCCATAGCACAAGTACTTGAGCACAAGGGGCGAGGGTTTCTCGCCCCTTTCGTATCTCGCAAACCCAAATCCAAAAGCGAAATTCGAAAATTCCTTTTTCATTTCTCCCCTTGCGTCCCTCCATTTTTCAACTAAACTACCCCCTTCACCATAATCAACCCCCTAGGAGACTCATGAACAAACGCATTTTTCTCTTGATCGCCGTCTTCGCCGCCCTGGCCCTGTTGGCCTCGGCCTGCGAATTCAGCGTCTCCACCGCCAACATCGCCAACGCCTACATGTCCGCCGACTCCGACGGCAACACGCCCACCACCACCTACGCGCCGGACGCCGTCTTCTACGCCATCGTCGACCTGGCCAATGCCCCCGATGACACCGAGCTGCGCGCCGAATGGTTCGCCGTGAATGCCGAAGGCACTGAGCCGAACCTCTTCATCACCGAAGCCTCGATTCAAAGCGGCGACGACCGCATCACCTTCGACCTGACCAACGAAGCGGGATTCCTCTGGCCTAACGGCTCCTACCGCGTGGACCTCTACCTGAACGACGAGCTGGATCGTTCGCTGGAGTTCAGCGTCCAGTAATTCTTATCTTCGGTCTTTCCGTGTTTCCTTCTGGCTTAGAAATATCCCCTTCCCCTTGTAAGGGGAAGGGGTAGGGGATGGGGTCGCCTTTAGATACGCCAACGCTTCCACAGGAAGCGCCATGGGTTTACAGATCGCGCTAACCCGCCTAATGCAACGCTGGCTCCATAGAGAAGCACATAAGGGAACAGGTTCGTCCTTCTTTTGAACAGGACCCGCCAAATTGTGTGCGGCCAAAAGACCGAAAAAACCCCGATCAATAACAGCAGGCCGGGTAATGCCTTTCCCAATAGATCTCTTAACAAAAACTTGCTGTAAAGATGGTTGAAGAATTTATCCATTATTGCACCTCGAGCTAGTGCGATAATAATACTTTGAAGGGCGGGGAAACCGCGCCTTTTTTGTACTGAGCGGCTCTGCTTCTGGGCGCTACTAAGCGTGCAGCACGCGGATGACATGTAATATGGAATTCATAGTGGATTCCGTCTTTTGCACCTGTTTCCGCTCGGGATGACAGGGGGAGAGGGAAACGAAAGAGCAAAAGATGCTCCTTCGTTTCCCGTAACAGGACTTGCACATAGGCAAAACATTACCTAACTTTCATTCGGTCCAAAAGTGCTCGGTCTTGATCTGCGGCGCCGGGATGCCGGCATCCGCCAGGATGGCGGCTACCGATTCAACAAAGGGCGTGGGCCCGCAAATGAGTACCTTAACGGATTTGCCCAGAAGTCCTGCCACTTCCGCCAGCATCTGCGCGTCCACGCGGCGCGCTTAACCTTTCCAACCATCCGGCTGGCTGCGCGTCAGCGTGTGAAATACTTCGCACCCCTTGCCGTTCAATGCATCCAATTCGCTGCGATAGAAATATGGATGGACGCTGATAGCGGTGAGGGTATTAATCGAAGACGCCCTCACTTGGAGGGCGTCTTCTTACAAAGGAGAGTGCGTTGCTTCGCAACGCGGGAGTTTGCAAAATGCGCAAACTCCATGAGCAGAGCGTAAACGAGTCCGCTCTAACTACGGACTAGTCTACGACTCGGTTCATGCAGGAACTTTAACTTGCGGCAAATCTCCCTGTGCAGCTTTTACCTGTTCCGCGGGGTACGCGAAATCTTGGAGTTTGCCGCCGAGATACGCTTCATAGGCGGCCAGATCGAAATGGCCGTGTCCAGACAAGTTGAACAGGATCACGCGCACCTCGCCTTTCTGCTTGGCGTCCAGCGCTTCATCGATCGCGGCGCGGATAGCGTGCGCCGACTCCGGGGCGGGCACGATACCTTCGGCGCGGGCGAACTGGACTGCTGCGTCGAAGGTGGCCACTTGCGGAACGGCGATGGCTTCAACGTATCCGGCGTCATACAGCGCGCACAGGCTGGGCGCCATGCCGTGATAGCGCAACCCGCCGGCGTGGATCGGCGCGGGAATGAAACTGTGGCCGAGCGTATGCATCTTGACGATGGGCGCCATCTTGGCCGTGTCGCCATAGTCGAAAGCGAACACACCCTTGGTCAGGCTGGGTGCGGCTTCCGGCTCCACGGCGAGCAGGCGCGTCTTCTTGCCGTCCTTCAAGTTATGGCGTAGGAAGGGATAGGCGATGCCACTGAAGTTGGAGCCGCCGCCAATGCAGCCGATGACCACGTCGGGATACTCACCCGCCAAGTCCATCTGCATCAGCGCTTCTTCCCCGATGACGGTCTGGTGCATCAGCACATGGCCCAGCACCGACCCGAGGCTATATTTCTTCGCCCCGTTGGAAGTCGCCGCGGCTTCGACCGCTTCGGAGATGGCGATGCCCAGAGAGCCGGGGTTGTCCACCTCCGCGGCGAGCACGGATTTGCCATATTGTGTGCGGTCCGTGGGGGAAGCGAAGACCTGCGCGCCGTAGGTTTCCATCAACACGCGCCGGTACGGCTTCTGCTGATAGCTGACCTTGACCATATAGACTTCGACGGCGATG
>DATDRZ010000131.1:0-32750 GCA_035291465.1 Anaerolineales bacterium | reverse complement strand
GCTAAAGCCTCGACTCCGTTTCTACAACGGCTTGTAAGAGAACTGTTAGAAGAACCGTCCATATGTAGGAGAAATACCGAGGTTGGTATAATCATCCGATGCCTAACGGCTTGACCCGCTCGTTTCCGGAGGATTAATTGTGAACACCCCCCGCAGCCGAATTTCGCTGCTTTACCTGCTATTGTTTGCTGCCCTGGTTTTCTTTGTCTTCTTCAATTATCAGCAACAATTCAGCCAGCAAGAAGCCCTAAACCTGAATCAGGTAGCTGCCGACATCCAGGCAGGCCGGGTGGCACGGGTCGTCACAGATGAAGAGCAGCTGACTATCATCTATAGGAACGGCGAAGAACGTATCGCCCAGAAAGAACCCAACGCCACCACGGTGGAGCAATTGCTGTCCTTGGGCGTCACCCCCCAACAACTAAGCCCCGATAATGTTGACATCGAGGTCGAACCACCCAGTGCCTGGTTGGGTGTGGTGACCGCACTTGGCTACGTGCTTCCCTTCCTGATCCTTGCCGGCGTGTTCTGGTTCGTGTTCCGCCAGGCGCAAGGCAGCAACAACGCCGCCATGTCCTTCGGCAAATCTCGGGCGCGCATGTTCTCCGGTGAGAACCCCACCGTGACTTTCAATGACGTGGCCGGAGTAGATGAGGCAAAAGTCGACCTTCAGGAAGTGGTTGAATTCCTTAAAGAGCCCGATAAATTTATTTCGCTCGGCGCCCGCATACCGAAAGGCGTGTTGCTGGTCGGCTCTCCTGGCACCGGCAAGACCCTGCTTGCCAAGGCCGTTTCCGGCGAGGCCGGTGTTCCCTTCTTCTCGATTTCCGGCTCTGAATTCGTTGAAATGTTCGTGGGCGTGGGCGCCAGCCGCGTGCGCGACCTCTTCGACCAGGCCAAGCGCCATTCACCTTGCATCGTCTTCGTGGATGAAATCGACGCCGTCGGGCGCCAGCGCGGCGCCGGTCTCGGCGGCAGCCACGACGAGCGGGAGCAGACCCTGAACCAGATGTTGGTGGAGATGGACGGTTTCGACACCGACACCAACATCATCATGATCGCCGCCACCAACCGCCCCGACATTCTCGACCCAGCGCTGCTGCGTCCAGGTCGCTTCGACCGCCGCGTCATTCTGGACTCACCCGACGTGCATGGCCGCGAAGAAATCCTCAAGGTACATGTGCGCGGAAAACCCCTGGGTAAAGACGTGGATCTGGCCTTGTTGGCCCGCGGCACCCCCGGATTTGTTGGCGCCGATTTGGAAAACCTCGTCAATGAGGCTGCCATCTTGGCGGCCCGTCGCAATAAGAAGACCATCGGCCAGCCGGAATTCCAGGAGGCCATCGAGCGCCTGATCGCCGGCCCGGAGCGCAAGAGCCGCGTCATCAGCCCCGAGGAAAAGCGGGTCGTTGCCTATCATGAGGCTGGACACGCCATTGTGGCGCACGCTCTGCCTAACTGCGATCCCGTGCACAAAGTGACCATCGTGCCGCGCGGCATGGCAGGCGGCTATGTGCTGGCTCTGCCCGACGAAGATCGCAGCCTTATGAGCCGCGCCAAATTGCTGGACGATATGGCCTTCGCCCTCGGCGGGCGCGCCGCGGAAGAAATCGTCTTCGACGACATCACCTCCGGCGCCTCCAATGATCTGGAGCGCGTAACCCAGGTCGCTCGCCAAATGGTGACCCGCCTGGGCATGAGTGGACAGCTGGGTCCGAGGGTCTATGGGAAGAAAGAGGAACTCATTTTCCTTGGCCGTGAAATCTCCGAACAGCGCGATTATTCCGAGGCGGTGGCTGAACAGATCGACGAAGAAGTCTATAAACTCGTGAGCGAAGCCTTGTCGCGCGCCAAGAAGACTCTCACCAAGTACAAAGCCCAGCTTCACAAGATCGCCAAGAAACTGATCGAAGTCGAAACCCTAACCCGCGATGAATTCGAAAAGATGTTCCCCACACCAGTAAAGAAACGCAGCGGAACTCCGCTGCTCCTGGTGGGAGCAAACTCGCGATAAATAACAACGAGCCGGCAACCCCGGCTCGTTTTTGTTTAAGGCTACCCATCTGCCTGCTAAAATAACGCCGATGTCCCTGGAGCATACACAAACTCAAACACTGGTGAGTGCGCTGGTTGAGCGCGCCAACCGCGACCCAAATGCGGTGGCGATCACGTTCATTGAGCGCGGCGAACACCGACAGATCACAACAGGCGAATTATTGCAAGAAACCAGTCGAGCGGCCGCAAACCTGGCTGCCGGCGGCATCGGCGCTGGCGACCTGGTGATCCTAGTGCTGCAGCATTCGCTCGAGCTGATCTATTCATTCTGCGGCGCGGCGCTTTTAGGCGCTATCCCCTCGATCTTTCCTTTTCTCACCGAAAAGCTGGATTCGGATCTCTACCGCGAACGGGTCAAGCTTTTAGTCGAGCATTCGGGGGCAAAGGCAGTGGTCACCTATTCCGAGAATTTTGACCCGCTATCTGACCTACTAAATGGCCTTGATGTGCAAGTTTTGGATTTGTCCAACGTCCAACGTCCAATGTCTAGCATTGAACATGGGACCTTGCACCCATTGGCTTCGCTCAGGGCGGGCGTTGGACATTGGGCACCAAACATTTCACCTGACAGCATCGCTTTGCTCCAACATAGCTCGGGCAGCACCGGCCTGCAAAAAGGCGTGGCCCTTTCACATCGCGCCGTGCTAAGGCAGATCGAATCTTACGGCGCGGCCATCGAATTGAATCCCGGCAAAGATGTCATCGTGAGCTGGCTGCCTCTATACCACGATATGGGTTTGATCGCCGGATTCGTGATGCCGCTCGTAACCGGCACCCACCTGGTTTTAATGTCGCCATTCGAGTGGGTGAAGCAACCGGGCATACTGCTAGATGCAATCAGCCAACACCGAGGCACACTCTGTTGGCTGCCCAATTTCGCCTACAACCACCTCGCCCGAACTTTCCGACCCAAGGATGGCTTGGACCTTTCAAGCTGGCGGGCCGCCATCAACTGCTCCGAGCCAGTATACGCGGAAAGCCATCAGATGTTGCTGGAGAAGTTAGCACCCTATGGATTTTCGGAATCAGCACTGACTGTAAGTTACGCAATGGCCGAAAATACCTTCGGGGTGACACAAACCAAGATCGGCGAACCGCCGCGCGTCGACACCGTCGAGATCGCCGCGGTGCAAGAGCGCGGTGAAGCCATTCCGGCGGCCAATGGCAAGCGCTTCGTGAGCTGCGGCGCAGCCATCGACACCGTCGAACTACGTATCTTGGATTCAGATCGCAACCCACTGCCCGACCGCCGCGTGGGCGAGATCGCGCTGAAGAGTGAATTCATGCTCAGCGGTTACTTCAAGCGCCCAGATCTCACCGAGCAGGCGATGACCAAAGATGGTTGGTACCTTACAGGAGACACAGGTTACCTGGCCAAGGGTGAACTCTACATCACAGGCCGTAAGAAAGATTTGATCATTGTAGGCGGCAAGAATATTTACCCGCAAGACATCGAAGCTATTGCTAACCGCACCGCTGGCATCCACCCCGGGCGGGCTGTCGCATTTGGTGTGCTGGATGAGCGTCTGGGATCAGAGAAGGTCGTCGTGGTTGCGGAAGCGATTGAAGGTGCTGACCTGGCGCAGGCAGAGCGCGAGCTGCGCGCTAACATTGTGCAGGAGACCGAGGTGACTCTGGGCGACTTGCGCTTCGTGCCCAGGGGCTGGATCGTCAAGACGTCCAGCGGCAAGCACGCACGGAGCGACAATAGGGAGAAATATCTAAGAGATTTCGGGAATTAGATTTAACGCGGATGCACGCTGATGAACACAGACAAATAAAAAATCGGCATTTATCCGCGTTTATTTTACAAGCGGGATTCAATGAGATCCGCAAGTTGGTTTAGCGTGTCGAAGGTCTGTGCATTCAATTCAGTATCGGCTAATTTCGCTCCCCAGGTTTGCTCGACGAACATAGCTAGATCAATAAGGGAAAACGAATCGATAAGTCCACCTGAGAGCAGCGGTTCATTGGGATTCAACGTTTTGTCGGGGCGCTTTAGAATCTGCCCGGTGATGTAGGTGTTGAGCTTCTCGATGAGTTCCTGTTTCACTTTATCCTCCTGCGCCAATGGCTTCCAATGCATTCCGAAAAGCGTCCAGGGTTTTCAATGTGATGTAAGAGCGTTCGGTCCAGGCCTCAGTGGTAATGTAGAAATACTGGGGCACGCTGGATGCTCCTCGATCGCGATCGAGACCTTTGCCGGGCAGCGATTGGGCGTCGCGCCACCAGTTGATCAGCGGGATGTCGTAATCATAGGCTACGCGGGCGGTGGCCAAGTTGATGCGGTGCCCGCCTTCCACGTTATCGGCCTTGGTCATCAGGATGGGGATCACATTTTGTGACAGCGCGTAGTCCACGGCTTGGCGCAAGTAGGTTTCGTAATTCTCAGCGGTTCTCCCTTCGTAAACAAACTCCATGGAAACAATGATAAAGGAAGGTCGATACGTGCGGATCTCACAGGCCAGCGGGGTTTCCCCATCCTCACAGAGTTCCGGGTCAGCACGAAGCGGAGTAAAGATGGCAGGGAAGTTATTTCCCCCGTCTACGGTGAGGCCGTCGCGCCCCCAGGATCCCGCAAAGTAATCTACCGTTTCTTGTAAATACTGCTCGTCGTCGGCGAAATAATAGCGGCCCGCAGAATCGTAGAAACCCAGGAAGGCATTGGGAACATTCTGACAATCGCCGGCCACAGAAAAATGCTGCGGGTTATTCCCCAGCTCTTGACCTCGTTGGTAAACGTCGACCAGCCAAGGGCTCAGGGTGGGAAGTACTGGCCAATTTCGCCAATCTTCTGGCCAAGGACGCAAATCAGGCGTGGGAGAGGAATCCGCAGTGGGAACCTCGGTCGGCGCGGCGGTCTCGGTTGACAGCGGTTCCGCTGTGGCTGTCGGTTCTTTGATTGCCAGTTGGCTCTCAGCTGGCGACTGCCCGCTGGCGCCGCACATCTTCCACTCGCCGCCTTCAACGATCACATTGAATGCACGGCCTCCTAACTCTTCGATCTGATCCTCCCCGCCGGCATAGCTGAAACGGATCTGGCCCGTGCAACTCACCACGGCGCTCGAATCATCTTGCGAAACGATCTGGCAGTCCAGGTTCTCCAGGTTGCTTTCCACGCCCTCGTAGGCGGCGCTTTCCAGTACGGCTTGTTCTTCCCAAGCAGCACAGGAGGCGTTCACAGCAGCCACCTCATCCTTAGAAACAATGGCCTGCAAATAAGCCTCGACAGCGGCTTCTGGTGAGCCGGCAGGGGAGGAGCAGGCGGCCAAAAAGAAAACAAGCAGAAAGCACAATCCCAGGAAGAGTCGAGGTTTTCCGAAAACCGAAAGATTAAGGCTGAATGTTGATGGTGTCATGGAGGGCTGAGATGACAGAGTTTGTTAGTTCAAGTGTACCCTGCGGGGTCAGATGGATGGGTGTATTAGTGAACTCGGAATTGTGAGCCGCCTGCCAAAGGTCAACGTAATTCCAGCCATTCAGCCAGCTCTGCTCTTGAAGCAGCACGCGATAGGAGTCGTATGCCCAACGCGGATAGAACGAGTTGTAGCGGATGTCGCTATTTGCGCCATCACTTACGAAGGTGGGTTCATTGATGATCAATACCGGCACATCGCCTGCTCGCTGAATGCCGGCCCCCAAAACGTCGAAAGCTAGATCTTCTACCCGCAATGCGGGCGGTTGCAGGCCGAAGAAAGCCTCACTGTTTTCCAGATCAACGGCACGCAGTTCGATCTCATCGGGGATATGCACATCGATACCTGAGGCCGCCCACATGAAGCCGTATAGCTGCAAGCGGATGATATCGGACAAGTTGCGGCGCTGGCCGATCAGCGAACGGTCCCAGAAATCCTGATTCACCAAATCCGTGTTATTTGGATCGATAGATAAATCGTAATCTGCGACCAGGTTGCGCACCCGATCAGCATTATTCTGCACCAGCGGTGATGAGGTTTGCTTGCTTATCGGGAATGCTTCAAGAGTAACTGGCCACAGGATCAGGTCGGGATCGTATTGCATCGCGTAATCCAGGATCATCAAATCCTTGGTCAGTGAAATGGTTGGATGGCCAAGATTATAGAAGATCAGGTTGCGACCATCGGCAGAATGCAAGCTTGCGGCATTCAGCGCTGCACTGAGTGTGTTCCCATTTTCTAAAAGAAAACCCCATACAGAAGAATCTCCGATAACCAAGACACGGAATTCATCCTCCGCTTTCGGGATTCCAGCGAGCTTGTGCGAAGCAAACATGGCTTCCAGGCTGTACAGATTCAGGTTATACGAGCGCTCGGGGTCGTCGCCGTACGGCAGACGTTCGCGCCCAGGCAACAGCCAGTTATACAGCGTTATGCGCCCGACCGCCGGCATGGGATTGACAACGCCGAATAGCAAAACGATTACGATAAAAAGCGCCGCCGATTTCACCACGAGCCGAAGGACAGATATCTTCTGGTACTCCATCAATTGCCCCCCAGAAGCATTCGCACCACGCGCGCTACGTCAACAGGCTGTGGCAGGGCAAACCACACCCAGCTGATGGTAACGAAGGTGAAAGTAAACAGCATAGACAAGTGCACAAGTAGACGAGGCGAAGAAGATTGCAGGTTACGGGTTCTGGCGAAACTGGTCCACTGGTTATGAATGAATAAACCGGCTCCGTGCCACAAGCCCCAAGTGACAAAGTTCCACGTGATCCCGTGCCATAACCCAATCAACATCATGGTGCTTAACTGTCCGAGAAGGATCACCGCGAAAGTGGAAACGTTGTGCTCGCGCAGCCAGCGCGTAACCGGATTGAAGTAATAGGAGCGAACCCATTGCGTCAGCGTCATATGCCAGGAATTCCAAAACGCAGTGATATTTTGCTTCAAGTATGGCCGGTTGAAATTCTCAGGCAAAACCACACCAAACAACATGCCGAGTCCTATGGCGATATGGGTATAGCCGGCAAAATCAAAAAATATACGGAACGAATAGGCTGCCAAAATAATCCACATCCACCCAGAGGATTGCACCTGCCAGGCATTAGTGGGGTTGAGTGCAAAGTAGGCAAGAGCGTCGGCCAGTATGAACTTCATGAACAGCCCAGTGACCAACCGTCGGCCCGCTGCCAGGAATTGGTCGTTGCCTAATAGAGATTCCCCGTGCATTTGCGGTGTGAACCGATCCACCCGGTCGATAGGTCCGGAGGTCAGCGTAGGAAAAAAAACAATGTAGGTGACGAAATCACGCAGCGAGATCGCCGGTAGCCGCCCGGCGGTCCGATCGCGCAAAACGTGAATGAGGCGAAAGGCAATGTACGAGAAACCCAGCCAGCCAATGTCCAAAGGGCCAGCCAGTGCTGGATCCTGGCCGGCCATCGAACGCAGAAAGCCGCTAGCGGCCTGCGCCTGTGCCGGCCATTTCAGCACAACGAGGATCGCGATGATAAGCAGAGCTGCAATGTGGATGGCAAATTTCTGCCCCCTCAATAACCAACATACAGAACCAAGCAGCAGAATGCCTGAGACACTGATTGCCGCGAATACGAGAGCGGGGGGCCGGGCTGCAAACAAAGCGCTCAGCGGTTCAACAAAGCGAGCCGCACTCACCAATAACGCCAGGCCGGCAAGGGCTCCGGCAGCCGACCAATCCTGGCGATTGACTTTGACTTCCCTGGGCAGCGTCAGCGCCCAGACAGCCGTCGCCAAACCGAGGCTTGCGACCGGCAGCACAAAGGGCAAATTACGGATGAGGGAGGCAGGCTGCAACCAGAATACAGCAAGTACACTGGCGACGAAAAGCAGCCAGCCTCGACTGACCAGCTTGTAGAGGCGCCCAGCCGACAGACCTAACGCAACGAAGATGAAGATCTGTGTGAGATTCAAGGGCTAGAACCCCTGGTAGATCCACAAGGGACTAGTGTCGGCAGTCATGATGAGCAGCAGGATGGCGATCAGGCAAAGCAATACGACATACAGGTTTTCTAATGAAAAAAGCTTCCTAAGCATCGAGGCAGGATTATAAACGGCGGAAAGTCATGAACCAGATTCGGAGTCGAGGCTTTAGACGGAAGTTGGCAAACTGGTTCGAGCCTCGGCTCCCCACTTAGCGATGTTTCTGGTCAGCTTTGTATAATAGCCTCGTGAATTCATTTCTAGCTCGTCTTTCCGACCTGCGTCCAATCATTCTCGACGGCGCTACCGGCACCGAGCTCGAACGCCGCGGCGTGGACACCAGCACGCCCATTTGGTCCGCTATGGCGCTGCTGGATGCGCCTGAAGTTATTGAACAAGTGCATAGCGACTACTTGAAGGCGGGCGCCGAGGTCATTATCACCAATACATTTCGAACGCATTGCCACAATTTAGAAAAGGTTGGCATGGGCGACCAAGCCGCGCGATTGACAACGCTGGCAGCCTCCATCGCGCAGAAAGCAGTCCGCGCCAGCGGGAAGCAAGCTTGGGTAGCAGGCTCCATGGCGCCATTGGAAGATAGCTATTCCACTGCCAGGCCATTGACCCGTGAAAAGTACCTTGTAGCCCATCGCGAGATGTCTCGGAATCTGGCAGCTGCGGGAGTAGACTTGTTGCTGATCGAGACAATGAAAGACATTGCCGAAGCCGGGGCCGCCGCCGAGGCTGCCAGCGAGACCGAATTGCCATTTGGCGTCAGCTTCATTTGCAGGTCAGATGGCAATTTGCTGTCCGGCGAAAAAATAGAAGGGGCTGTGAAGGCGGTCGAGCAACACAAGCCGCATTTCCTTGGCCTTAATTGCACCCCGGCGCCTTCACTACATATTGCTCTTGGCAAATTACGCGCAGCCACCGCGCTGCCGATCGCGGTCTATGCTAATACGGGCCACACCGAGGATTATCAAACCTGGGGCGAAACTGAAGCCACGCAGCCCGAAGCCTACTGCCGCTTTGCAGAGGAATGGATCCGGATGGGCGCGCACTTGGTGGGCGGCTGCTGCGGCACGCGGCCGGGGCATATTGCGGCGCTCAGCGATTTTTCTCTTGTCCATGAGTAAAAAAGGGGAGCTGGTCATCCTGGCTCTGGGGCTGGTTTGCACGGTCTTGTTTGCCATGTTGCCCCTGATATCACCCGACCCAGAAACCCTTGAATCGCTTTACCTTAAACAAGCTCGCATAGCGGCCGGTGTGTTTTACGGCGCAACCGCTACAGACCTGGGCCAGGACATCGTTGGGATGCGCGCCCTCTGGTCAGGTGAGGACGCCTATCCTCTTCTAGGGCCTGCGATGGAAGAACTGGGTCTGCACTGGGATCTAGATTTCCACTCACCGCATCCCCCCCCCAGCTTCCTGTTCACTGCCCCTGTCGCGTTCTCCCCATGGGCAACTGCTTCACTGCTTTGGGCCATTTTGATGATCCTCTGCTGGATAGTCTCGCTGCGGTTGCTGGGATTATCCTGGAATCGATCTGTTGGGATCGGAGGGCTGCTGCTGCTCTGGCCGCCTGCAGCCCTTTCACTCGGCCAGCTTACTGCGCCCATGCTGCTCTTCATGATGCTAGCCTACACATGGCGCGCCGATAGGCCGGCGTTTGCGGGGGCTGCTATCAGTGTGGCAGCGATGGCAAAGTACTCTCCAGCCATTGCGTTAATCAACTTCGCCAGGTCACCCAATCACTGGCGTGTACTTGCAGGTTTTGTGATGGCTTGGGGCATCGTTCTAGGCGTTATCTTTCTGATGAGCCCCATGGCGATTTCGCGGTACCTGGAAATCAATCAGACCAACTCGTTGGGTGTCTTCCTGAGGCCCGATAACGCCGCGCCACTGGCCATTGCTTGGCACAGCTTTGGCTGGTTTGGTGTGACAGCTTGGCTTGCATTTGTGGGCTTTGTGACCGCTACCAATTGGCCCTCAATTGTTGAGAATTCGACCCGGGGTTGGATTGTGGCTTTTTACTTATCCGTAGCGTTGCTGCCCGTGGTATGGATCTATTCATTACTATTATTTTTGCCCGTTGCCTGGCACCTGCTTACCACTAGACAAAAACCTGTCAGTCGAGCTTTACTGATCTTAGCCTTGCTGCTTACTGTTTTGACTCCGGCCTTTGGGACGGACGCCTCATCCTTTGTTGGCGGGGCTACGTTTCTATTTGGTACAGCTTTGTTGCCGCAGAATCAAGAATAGCGCTAGGGAATTACTCTACAGGGTCATTTTTCCACACCACCAGCTTTTAGCATTTCTCATCCGGACTGCGCAGACTTAGGTGAAAATACAGTTATCCGGTGGTGGTGTCCTTGTATACTAATGTGTATCCAATGAAAATTCTAGCCGTGGACCCGGGCGAAGCGCGCATCGGTCTAGCCATTAGCGACCCGACCGGCACCATTGCCCGCCCCCTGCAAATCGTCGCGCACGAAGCGCGCGATAAGGACGTAGATCGAATCGCTGCGCTCGCCAAAGAACAAGGCGTCGACCTGATCGTGGTTGGCCAATCGCTGACAGAGCACGGCCGCCCAACGCGCCTAGGCCGCAAAGCCGCCCAAATGGCCGACGCGTTGCGCGGAACCACTGGGTTAGACGTCGAACTATTCGAGGAGAGTTTCACTACGCAGGACGTGCGCCTGGCGCGCCTGGAAAGCGGCATGAGGAAGAAGAAACGCCGTACTCCATTGGACGCGGAGGCGGCAGCGCGGATATTGCAGAACTATTTAGATGAAAGGAAAACAAATCCGATAATCAAAAACAAATTAACCGATAGCGGACCAACCGATTGATGCCATGAAATCTGGTTTTAGTTGCTTGCTTTCTCTTGGCCTCGTCGCTATCTTCGCCTTCGTCGCCTTCATCGTCGGCTCTGCATTGCTCACCCGGGCCGAGACTGCCTTCGGGCGGCCGTCGCCGCACCTCAGCGCCTTCCAACGCCTTCGCCTTGGACTTGAACTCGGTTTCCGCGCCGATGCGTTGTTACGCCCTGTTAATGAAGGCAGCGGCCCCATGCGTTTCGACATTGGTTTCGATGAACCAACCTGGCAGATCGTTAACCGCCTGCAAGTGGCAGGGCTCATTCGCGATTCAGCCCTGTTCAGCAATTACCTGATCTACACCGGCCTGGATACGCAATTGCTGGCAGGCAACTATCTACTGAGCCCTTCTATGAATGCAGCCGACCTCGCTAGCGCACTACTCGACCCGACCCCGGAAACCGTAACGCTTGTTATTCTGCCCGGATGGCGTCTTGAAGAGATTGCTGCAACGCTTCCGAGCGCAGGGGTCAGCGTGAAGCCGGAGGCATTTCTGCAGGCTTCATGGAACCTGCCTGCCAGTGTGCTCCTTCCAGAAGGCTTCCCTGCAGATGCCGCCCTGGAAGGTTATCTGCGGCCCGGCAGCTACGAAATAAAACGAGATTCCAATGCAATTGAGCTGATCAACACGCTTTTGCTCACCTTTGGCAGCACGGTGACCACGCAGTTGCGCGCTGGATTTGAACAGCAGGGGCTTAGTCTGCACGAAGGTTTGATCCTGGCTTCCATTGTTGAACGCGAAGCGGTAGGTGAGGAAGAAATGAAGTTGATTGCCTCCGTATTTCTCAACCGCCTGGCTGCCGGCATGAAACTGGAAGCCGATCCTACGGTGCAATACGCCGTGGGCTACGACGAGGCTTCTGGCTCCTGGTGGAAAACGCCGCTTTCGGCCGCCGACCTCGTTGTTGGTTCAGAGTACAACACCTATATCATTGCTGGGCTACCGCCGGGTCCCATTGCGGCCTCAACAGGTACAGCGCAGGAGGCCGTCGCCTACCCAGCGTCCTCGCCCTATTTCTACTTTCAGGCCGCCTGCGACGGCTCCGGCCGCCATGTCTTCGCTATCACTTACGAAGAACACATCGCGAATAATTGTCCATAGGCATCCGTCGCTGGGAGACCCTTCATTTTCGCCCGGTTTAATTCTCGGCGAGCGTGGCATCCCCAAGACGGTTTTGGGGGATTGGCTCGTTCGACCTCGTTACATTCCGCCTCTTGCTATGGGATAGGTTTTCCTCATACTTCATCCTTCTCTTTTTAAGGTACACTAAGTTCAGATTTCATTACCGCCTCATCCCGACTAGAGAAAAGGTACGCATGAGTCAGAATGGGCTTCCCGAGTCCGAGCAGTTACGCGTATATAACAACATTCTCGGCACCATCGGTAAAACGCCCCTGGTTCGCTTAAGCAAGTTGGGGCGCGAGCTTCCCTGCCCGCTGTACGCCAAGATTGAATTCTTCAACCCCGGCGGTTCAGTCAAAGATCGCATCGGTGTCAACATCATCGACGCGGCTGAGCGCGAAGGCCGCCTTAAGCCCGGGGGGACCATTGTCGAAGCAACGTCGGGAAATACCGGCGTTGGTCTGGCTATCGTTGCTGCCATCCGCGGCTACAAGTGCGTCTTCGTTATGCCCGACAAGATGAGCCAGGAGAAGATCCAGCTGTTGCGCGCTTTTGGCGGCAAGGTAGTCATCACGCCAACCGCAGTCACTCCCGAGGACCCGCGCTCCTACTACCGCGTTGCCGAGCGCATCGCCACTGAAACGCCCAACGCCATTCTTGCCGACCAGTATCGCAACCCGCAGAATCCCATTAGCCACTACCAGACCACCGGCCCCGAAATCTGGGAGCAGACTGCTGGCAAGGTCACCGATGTCATCATTGGCATGGGCACCGGTGGGACTTACAGCGGAGTTGGCAAATATCTCAAGGAAAAAAATCCCGAGATCAAGGTTATCGGCATCGACGTCCAAGGATCTATACTCAAAGAGATTTGGGAGAACAAGGGCAAGGTCCCGCCGGGCGTGGAAGCCAACACCTACAAAGTCGAGGGCATCGGCGAAGACTTCCTGCCCAAAACCTCGGATCTTTTACAAGTTGACGAGGTTGTGCGCGTTAACGATAAGGAATCCTTCTATTGGACTCGCCGCCTTGTTGCTGAAGAAGGGATTTTTGCCGGCGGCTCCTCGGGGTCTGCGGTAGCCGGCGCCTTGAGCTACTGCAAAGGGTTAATGGCCGACCGGCTGGCCGTTGTCCTATTGCCCGATTCCGGTTCGCGCTATCTTTCCAAAGTTTTCGACGACAAGTGGATGCGAGAGAACGGCTTCCTCGAATCTGAATGGCAAGAAGCCACACTGCGTGAAGTATTGGGCACGAAAGGTTTCAGCGAACTTATCTCCGCTTCCGCCGATGACCGCATCAGCGACGTGGTGGCCAAGATGAAGGAATATGGCATCTCGCAGCTGCCTGCCATGAACGGCGGCGCGGAAGTCATCGGCCTGGTACGCGAAGGCGATTTGCTCACTCACTTGCTCGAGAGCACGGCCGAGCGGCCTGGCGAAGACACGATCAAAGCATTGCTGCAGCCGGCGCCACCCAGCCTGGCCGCCCACACTCCTTTGGTGGACGCCATGTCCGACTTGGTCAAACACAATGCCGTGCTGGTGAACGACGGTGGTCGCGTGGTCGGCATTCTCACCAAGATCGATGTGTTGGATTTCATCCAAAGGTAGCATTCAGCTTATGGCAAACAACCTTCCTCACCTGAGGATTCTCCCCACAAATGCGCTTGTCGCTCACGAATGGCACGACGACTCGCGGGCCAAGCCGTTGATTGATCGTCTGCGCGCAAGCGGCGTGCTGCGCAACCCCCCCGTCGTCACGCCGTTCGACGACGGAACTAACCGCCACATGGTGCTTGATGGCGCCAACCGCAGTTCTGCATTCGCTCAAATGGGCTTGCCGCACATTCTGGCCCAGGTGATCAAAGAAGAAGATCCTGGGCTGGAATTAAAAAAATGGAACCACGTGCTCTGGAACTGGGATCCGAAAGCCTTGGTTGAATCAATTCGCAAATTGCCGGACATCTCCTTCCGTGAGATCGATCCGGGCATCAAAAGACCGCAAAGCGAGTGGCCGACCAAGACGCTGGTTTGGCTTCAGCTGCCTGACGATTCCGCTTACATCGCACGCTACGAGAACAAGGACTTGCGCGCTCGCGCCAACCAGTTGGCACGGATTGCTCATACCTATACGGACAAAGCCCATCTAGATCGAACCACGGCGCAACGCATCAGCGAACTTAATGGGCAATATGACAACCTGACTGCCGTCGTGGTTTATCCCCCCTTCAAGGTGCATCAGGTGCTGGAACTCTGCGAAGCCGGCATCTTGCTGCCGCCCGGTGTCACCCGTTTCTTGATTTCGCCCCGGGCCTTGCGAGTCAATTACCCACTGGATGAATTGGCCGCTGATAAATCCTTATCCGACAAGAACATCGCCCTGGATCGCTGGGTTAGTGAACGCGTGGCTCGCAAGGGAGTACGCTACTACGCAGAATCTACAGTGCTTTATGACGAATAGAAAAAGCCCTCTTACGAGGGCTTTTCTAAAAACGCGAAGGTTTTTACTCTACTGAGGGCGATAAAGTTGCCGACTCGCAGGTCCAGGTCCAAATCCACGGCCGATTATAGGGGGCGTATGAGGCCTTGATCGTTCCCGATTCGGACAGGCACGCCACCGAGGTGAACGTGTAAGGTCCGGACGGGATTTGGATTGAGGATCCGCCGAGCGGCAGCCAGTAGCCGAACACGCCCGCTGCGCCGCTCAATGACACGATCATGGGTTGGCCGGTCTTGTTATCGATCTGTATGTGACTCCAGGACCATCACCACACCTGCCCAGCACGAGGAGAGTTGTGTCTTGTGCCACGATGTAGGCATCCCGGTTCATTCGATCGCAGGCTTCATAGCTGAGGACATACTGCTCTCCAAGGACCAACTCCCTGGAAACACTTTGCCAGGCTCCCAGGAATATAGTTTCAATTCCTCCGTTATCTTTTACTTCCAACCTCACTGACTCGCCGGTGCGATTTTCGATTGCCACAACCTTCGTCTCTTCGCGGGGAGCCGCCGGCGCCGCGGCAACCATCAACAGCAAAACCAAGGCGCTCAATATCAAAATGCCTCCACGTTTCATCAGGAACCTCCGTAGAATGTGGTTTGCCTGAGAATTCCTCCCAAGCTGCGCCAAGCGGCGCATTCCCGATTACGATTCAGGAAGCAGGTTTATGACTTCCGGGGGTTTAGTTTTTGATAAGGGTTCGATAAAATCAGAAATGAGTGGCGAAACTAATTAGTCGAGGTTATTTTTTTTAATCACCCACCCTGATCAGCTGCAGCTCTACGGATTGCATTGGGCTGAGCAGGAGATGCTCCATCAGGCTCGATGTAATTAACGAATCCCCGAATCACAAAATACTGTGACGTCAGCCATCAACCCGCTCCGAACGGTCACCGGTTCGTTGGTCGAGCAATAAGGCAAACCGCCCGCCTCCGGGGACCGGATGGCATAAACGCCAACAGGCAGATACACTTCGAATCTGCCGTCAATATCAGAGGAGAATTCCTTGATCAAGCGCGTACCATCGGGATTAGTCACGACCAGGTCGGTTTGAAAGGGTTTATCAGGGCACGGCTCGCCTTCCTGCACCACTGGGCACAATGGTCCCAACATCACAATCCCGCGGATACCTTGATCGTCGGGAATGGGTGCAGAGCAAAAGGATAAAACGAACACACCCGTCGCCAAGAGCAAATCAAGCTTATTCATTCAAATCTGAAACAGCACTCCGTAAATACCTAGGTGCAAGAATTAAACCAGCGCCAAAACAGAAGTGTTAGGCTTTAATAAGTGCCTGTTCCAGATCGGCGATCAGATCGTCGACGTGCTCCACGCCCACGGATAGCCTTACCAGACTCGAACTCACTTGTAATGTTGAACCTGCCGTCGACAAATGCGTCATGGCCGCGGGCAATTCGATCAGCGACTCGACGCCGCCCAGCGACTCCGCCAGCGTAAATATTCGCGTGGCTACGACCACCTTGCGGGCGGATATTTCCCCATCTTTCAATTCGAATGAAACCATACCCCCACCGTTACGCATCTGCTTCTGCGCCAGTCCGCGCTGCGGGTGCGAACTATGGAATGGGTAATAGACTTTGCTCACTTTGGGATGCGCAGCCAGGAACTCCGCCACCGCGGCCGCATTCTGGGCATGCCGGTCCATGCGCAGATGCAGTGTCTTGATGCCTCGCAAGATCAGGAAACAGTCCATCGGACCCGGCACCGCGCCGGCGGCGTTCTGGAGGAAAGCCAATCGCCCATTTAGTTCGTCATCATTCACCACTATCAACCCCAGCACCGAATCCGAATGTCCGCCTAGATACTTGGTTGCTGAGTGCACCACGATATCGGCGCCCAGATTCAGCGGTTGTTGCACATAAGGCGTGGCAAATGTATTATCCACAACAAGGATCGGTTTTGAAGAGTGGGCCTTCACAATTTTGGCTATCCCTGCCAAGTCTGCAATGCCGAGATGAGGGTTGGTGGGCGTCTCTAGCCAAAACATCCGCGTCTTGGGCGTCAGCGCAGCTTCGATGGCATCCAGGTCCGCCACATTCACATAGCTGAACTCCATTCCAAACCGTTCATATTCCTTTTCAAACAACCTGTACGTGCCACCATATACATCACTGCCCACTAGAATATGGTCCCCTGGATTGAACGTGCGAATGATGGTATCGGTTGCTGCCATCCCGGATGCGAATGCGAGACCGTGGCTCCCATCCTCCAGTATGGCGATGGCATTTTGCAGCGCTGTGCGCGTCGGGTTTCCCGTTCGCGCATATTCATAGCCCTTATGTTTGCCGACCCCCTCTTGCGCATAGGTGGACGTTTGGTAAATAGGGGTCATCACCGCGCCCGTTTCCGGATCCGGCTCTTGCCCGGCGTGGATCGCCAGGGTCTCGAAATGGTCGTCGATCATCGATACCTCGGGCGGAATTGTAATCTAGGCCTCTCCCCGCTCTTGCCTTTTTGTCAATCAGAAATCAGCGATCGGAAATCTATAGTTAGTTTTTGGCTTCATCCTTCATCCTTCCATCCTTGCCCTCATCTCAGCCACTGAAATAAAAACCAGATTCCTGTACCCCAAAACAAGGCCACAATCGCATAGCCCCAAAAGGTTGCCCATGTATTATCTGCGTTCCATCTTCCCCGCCGCCATACCACGACCCATCCCGCTATCCCTAGGATGAAAGCCATGCCGCCGTAGATCAGGTTTCCGGTGGCCGGGTTGATCCCCCCCGGGAATCCGGTGTCCGCGATGACGTAAGCCAGCCCCAGGAAGGCGAACGCAAACAGCGTGATGAGCATAATGAGAACGGAATCAGGCGCCTGCCGAAAGAAATTCATACTTACAATAACGAAAACCCAGCCAATCAATTACTAATCTTTAATCTACAACTCCGGACTTATGGTGCCGATCTTCCCGTCCGCCGCCCGATACATCGCTATAATTCCCGCCTATGTCCGACATCTTCTTCACCGACGCCAGCGAAGCCCCTTTACCACCCAGCGAGGTGCGCATCCGCGCCCTGGATGCAACCCCGAGGGCCGATGGGGTGCGTATCGACGTCCACTTGGAGCTTACCCCTTTCCAGCGACGCCCCAACATCGATGTCGCCATCGCCGACCCAGACGGTCGCGAGGTGTCAGCGCTCAGCGTAGTCGAAGCCATCGACAATAAGATGGACTTCACTATGCATCTGCGCCAAGCCAAACCGGAGGGGCAATATTCGTTGATCGTGGATGTTTTCTATACTGATGTGCAAGCTAACGTATCTACAAACGGCGGCCAAAAATCGGCTGGCGAAATCCTGGATAAGGGCAAAAACGTGGTGGACTATCGAACAGTCGAGTTTGAAGTTTTAAAAGGCAATTAACCTCCTCGATTGATAGCCCGTTGGCAAGAATCTTGCTTTAATAACCTTCATTCCATGCTGCCCCTCGAACCCGATTTGAAACCTGCTTCGCTCTTGCGCATCCATGTCCTGCGCGCCCTCATCATCGTTGCCGCGGTGGGCGCAGTAGCACTTGCGCTGCTCGGCTCCCCATGGCTAAGCCAACTCTTGTTGCCAGACGTCGCCTCTGCTTCTGGCAAGGAGGAATCAGTGGCCATGCAGGCCACGGCCACGCCTACGGCATTCCAGCCGACCACAACCGTCGTCCCAAATTCGCCAACCCCTACGCTTTCAACAGTAGTCTCTACTTACCCCGTTCCCTTTGAAGCCGGCGGGGTCGCCTCACTGGATGGGTTGATGGTGCTAAGTGTTTCAGAGGCAGGCCACTCCCAGCTCTTCAGCCACCAGTTACTTGGCCAGCCATTCATTCGCTTAACGACTGGAACCTGGGATGATATTCAGCCGGCGCTTAGCCCCGACGGCCAGCGCATTGCTTTCACGTCCAACCGCAGCGGCTCCTGGGACCTTTACATGCTTGATCTGCTCAACGGCCGCGCCACACAACTTACCGACGAGGTCACATACGCCGGCCACCCCTCCTGGTCTCCAGACGGGGCCTGGCTGGCTTATGAGCATTACTCCGATGGCGACTTGGAAATATTTATTCGGCCCATTGATGGCTCGGTGGACCCGGTTCGTATTTCCGCCAGCAGCGGCGCTGATTACGCCCCTGCCTGGCGACCAAACGAGCAGAAGATCGCGTTCGTCTCTGATCGCGGCGGCCCTCCCCAGATCTGGTTGGTTGATCTGGAAGCGGAAGGCGAGGCGCGATTCCGACAATTAGTTGCAAGCACAGTCCCGCAGGGCTCACCCGCCTGGTCGCCTGATGGCGCCTGGCTTGCATGGTCGCAGCTCGACGGCGGGGCTTGGACGATTTATGCACAAAACCTCAGCGATTCGACCTCAAGGCCGCGGCGCATCGGATTGGGACAAGATCCGCACTGGTCGTTCTCCAGCGCTACCATCCTGGCCGAGTTGCGCGGCCCTAACGAAACATATCTGACCGCTTACACCCTGTCGGGCGGCATCGCTCTTGCACCCGAGTTACTACCCGGCCAACTCGAGGGCATCGCCTGGGGTGTGGGTTCTCTTCCAGTCCCGCTGCCGGAGGCTTTGAGCGCCGCGGCCCAGGTAACGCCGACCACAATTCGTTCAGCCACCGTTGGTGACTCCATTGTCCAACTCGCTGATGTCAACGCGCCATTCGAGGAAATAAACCAGGCGGCGCTGCTCGCATTCAACGCACTGCGTACCCGCACCGCGCAACTACTCGGGTGGGACGCGCTCTCGGAATTGTCCAATGCCTATGTCCCATTGGATCATCCCCTCCCGCCCGCTCGGCAAACAGACTGGCTTTACACCGGCCGCGCCTTTGAACTGCACAGCGGCCTGCTATCCGCAGGCTGGATGGCGATCGTGCGCGAGGAATTCGAAGGGCAAACGTATTGGCGTGTCTATCTAAAAGTTGCCAGCGATGCGGGTCGCCCGCTTACAGATTTGCCATGGAATCTAGGCGCGCGCTATTCCGGGACAGAGAGCGACTACCAGGCTGGTGGTGAACCGGCAGAATCCTTGCCGGACGATACCTGGCTGGATTTCACCACCCTGGCTGCGGATTATGGCTTTGAGCGCGTCCCTGCGCTCAACAACTGGCGCAGCTACTACCAGGGTGCGCTGTTCAATCTCTTCGTATATCGCCAAGGCCTAACTTGGGAAGAGGCAATGCGGCAGCTGTATTCGCCCGAAGAGTTGGCGACGATCATGCCATGAACATCCTGCGTCCCATGTCCAACGCCCGCCTTGAGCGAAACGAATGGGCCCGACGTCTGCCTTTGCGACGCGGGATCATGTTGGTCATTGTTGGTTCAGCAATAATTGCTTCTTGCGCTCCCATAGCTGGAACCCCATCCACTCAGCCCTCCGATTTAACGGCGACATCACGACCCACAAGGACGTCTCTCCCCACCGCAGCCGCGTCCCCCGTTTTCACACCCTGGCCTGCTTATCAGTTTCCCACGTTGGCGCCCTTTCCTCTTGGCGGCGACCTCGCCACTGACTCTCTGCCCATCACCGGCGGCTTCCCGGCCTCCTTCGGCGCCCCGCTTGCCCTCAACGAGCACGATCATTTCTACTTCTCCAAGCCCATCGGCAACGTCGATTACTGGCTGTTGATTCCCTCGCAGAGATATGGAGTCATCCAGGCCGCAGGTGAACTGGGCAACGAGCACCTTGGCGTGGACATCGGTGCGCACCCGGCCACGCGCATCTATGCCGCAGCAGAAGGCCAAGTGATCTGGGCGGACTATGGACTGCTGTACAACTCGGTAAATTTCATTGATGACCCCTATGGCATTGCCGTTGTCATCCGCCATGATTTCGGTTTCAAGGGAGAACGCCTCTACACCGTGTACTCGCACCTTTCAGAAACCAAGGTGGAGAAAGGCGATCACGTGGAGCGCGGCGATGTGATCGGTCTTTCCGGCATGACCGGCCTCACCACAGGCCCGCATCTGCACTTCGAAGTGCGTTTGGGCGGCAACACGATCTACTTCACGCGCAACCCGGAACTGTGGATCGTTCCGCCCGAAGGTTTCGGCGTGCTGGTAGGACGCGTAACCACCAGCAAGGATGCCCTCTTATTGAATCGCCTCGTTGAGGTAACCAACCTCGATTCCGGCAGGCGTTGGACTTCGTATACATACGCCAGTGAGTACAAGCTATTGCCGGACGACTATTACAGAGAAAACTTCGTACTTAGCGATCTGCCCACAGGCCGTTACGAGATCGCCATCCCACTCATCAGTGTTTGGCGCCGCGTGGAAGTAGAGATCAAGCCCGGAGCTGTAACTTACTTCCGCTTCATGGGAACCGATGGTTACAGATTCGATCTACCTTCTGAGTTCCCTCCTTCAAATGTGCCTGCGGGACAAGCTGCCAGCGCAAGCGAATAGCATCATAAGATCTCATAAATAAGCCTAGTGTTTATCGCGCTAGTCCCCCCATTAAAACCGTGGTCTCGCCCTCTTTAATTCGCATTTTGAAATTGGATATGCTTTTTCACCTCCACCCCAATGCCCTCCCCTTAGCTATTTTTTCTCTTCCCTTTCAATTGCCTTCAACAACGCCTCTTCCTCCAGCGTGGTCAGGTATTCCTCTTCGATGGTCTTGGCCGGGCGAAGCACCAAATAAATGATTACCCCGGGAATGAACAGCACCACCGACACCAACACGGCCAAGGCTCGCTGCAACGGCTCCCGCAGGCGGGCTTTGGCGTCGCGCCAGGTCCAGTAGATCAGGCTGGCCCACAAGGTCAGCAAGAACGCCCCACCCCAAAACGTGAGCGCCGTCGCCAAGCCGCCAAGGGTTTCGATGTCCATCGGCGCGGATTATAAAGCAAAGAAGTCGGGAGGTCGGGTAGTCAAGAAGTCGCGACATGGGTACACCAAGACTTCCAGACTGCAAGACTTCAAGAATTCTTTGACGTTAGTGTTTTCCCATGTTACACTTTTCTTCGCTTCGCGGTCACAGGCGCTCTCTTGGAGGGCGTCTTTTACTGTGAAGGGCTGATCGCGTAATGGACATCCTCATCACTGGTTCGGTCGCTTACGACTACCTGATGACCTTTCCGGGGTTCTTCAAAGAACACCTACTCGCCGAACACCTAGAAAAAATCAGCCTCTCCTTCCTCGTCGAAACCCTCATACGGCGCCGCGGCGGCATCGCGCCCAACATCGCCTATACCATGGCACTGCTGGGCTCGCGGCCGCGCGTGCTGGCCACTGTGGGCGAAGACTTCGAGGAATACCGCGCTTGGCTCGAGGAGCACGGTGTGGATACGATGAATATCAAAATGGTGCCGGGTAAATACACTGCTTCCTATTTCGCCACTACCGACAAGTCCAACGCCCAGGTCGCCAGCTTCTACCCCGGCGCCATGGCGCACGCCACGGAGCTCTCGCTGCACGAGTTGGCCGGCGGCAGACCCGACTTGGTCGTCATTTCTCCCAATGAGCCAGCTGCCATGGAGCGCTATGTCCGCGAGTGCAAAGAGCTCGGCATCGCCTACATCTATGACCCTAGCCAGCAGATCATCCGCTTCGATGGCGAAATCCTGCGCCGCGGCGTGGAGAGCGCCCGCGCCCTCTTCGTCAACGAATACGAATTCGAACTCATCAAAGACAAGACCCACATGAGCGGGAATGATCTTATGGCGCTGCTTGATTTCATGGTTGTGACCCTTGGCCCTCAAGGCGCAACTGTCTATCACGACGCGACGCAAACGACTGTTGAGGCCGTACCCACCGACAAGATCGTAGATCCCACGGGCGGCGGTGACGCGTTTCGCGGCGGCTTCCTCACCGGATATCGCCTCCGGCTGGATTGGCAGACCTGCGCCCGCTTGGGTTCGCTGGCTGCCACCTATTGCCTCGAAAACGACGGACCGCAGGCGCACCACTTCACCTGCGAAGAATTCCTGATCCGCTATCGCCAGCATTACGATGATGGCGGAAAACTGAACATCCTGTTGCCAAGCGAACATTCATCGATCACGAATTGATTAACCGATTAATGGATTAATCGGTTAATCAAAACCACTAACGGAGATTTCATGGACAAGTATGATATTAAGGATCCCAAGCAGGCCGAAGGCGGCCGCCGGCGCATCGACTGGGCGGAACGCGAAATGCCGGTGCTGCGCACCATCATGGAGCGCTTCAAGAAGGAGCGCCCGCTGAAAGGCTTGCGCCTCTCGGCGTGTTTGCACGTCACCGCCGAGACCGGCAACCTGGCGCGCACGCTGCAGGCGGGCGGCGCCGACGTGGTACTCACCGCCTCCAACCCGCTTTCCACGCAGGATGACGTGGCCGCTTCTCTCGTGTCGCATGACGAGATCCCCGTCTTCGCCATCAAGGGGGAAGACAATGCCACCTATTACAAGCATCTCAACGCCGCCTTGGACCACAAGCCGCACATGACCATGGACGACGGCGCGGATCTGGTGAGCGAGCTGCACAAAAATCGCCGCGATTTGCTGACCGAGATCGTCGGCGGCACTGAAGAGACCACCACTGGGGTCATCCGGCTCAAGGCCATGGCCGCCGATGGCATGCTGGAATTCCCGGTGATCGCGGTGAACGACGCTATGACCAAGCATTTCTTCGACAACCGCTACGGCACCGGCCAATCCACCGTTGACGGCATCGTGCGCGCCACCAATATTTTGCTGGCGGGCAAGAACTTCGTCGTGGCAGGCTATGGCTGGTGCGGCCGCGGCCTCGCAGACCGTGCCCGCGGCATGGGCTCTTCCGTCATCGTCACCGAGATCAATCCGCTGCCGGCGCTGGAGGCGGTCATGACCGGCTACCGCGTCATGCCCATGGAAGAAGCCGCCAAGATCGGTGACATTTTCGTTACCGTCACCGGCGATATCAACGTGGTGGATCAACGCCATTTCGAGGTCATGAAGGATGGCGCCATCGTAGCCAACTCCGGGCACTTCAACGTGGAGATCAACATCCCGGCGTTGGAGAAGATGGCCAAGGAAAAGCGCCTGGTGCGCCCCTTCGTCGAGGAGTATCAACTCCCCGATGGACGCAGCATTCACATCTTGGGCGAAGGCCGCCTGATCAACCTGGCAGCCGCCGAAGGCCACCCGGCTTCGGTGATGGACATGTCCTTTGCCAATCAGGCGCTCAGCGCCGAATATATGGCCAAGAACGCCGACAAGCTGGGCAAGCAGGTCTACTCGGTTCCCGAAGAGATCGACCGCGAGATCGCCCGCATCAAGCTGGAAGCAATGGGCATTCACATCGATACACTCACCCCTGAACAAGAAAAGTACCTGAGCTCGTGGGAAGAGGGGACCGTATAGAGGAGAGATTGCTTCGTCGGAGCCAGGGCTCCTCCTCGCAACTGCGGAAGGCAGAGCCTTCCTTGGCTCACCCCAGAACAGGAAAAATACCTTACTTCCTGGGAAGAAGGAACCGTCTAAGGAACGAAGGAGACCACGATTTTGTAAAACAAAAGGGCTGCAGGAATCCTGCAGCCCTTCACTTTTAATTGGCTTGCACCTTTGCCGTTGCCCGCCGCTGAAACCAGGGCAGCTTCCAGCCGCCCTCGCCACCGACGCGGATGTCGCGGCGCAAGAAAGCCCACCAGGCCAGCAATATGAAGAGGAAACCAAGTCCCGCAAGGATCAGGAACCAATCGAGCTTGAATCCCTCGGTCCAGTCAGTTCCCTGGTAGTACATATTGGCCAGGAAGGGTTCGATAGAGGCCAGCGTGTCGTTGAACTGCGAAAGGCCGGCCAGCAGGAAGCTGGCCACCAGCACGATGCCCGCCGCCATGCTGGCAGAACTACGCGAGGGCAACAGCATGCTGAGCAGCAGCGCCAACCCGGCGAAGAAGAGCAGGTAGGCGAACAGGGAGGCAAAGGGTGTGATGGTGTCCACGGCGTCGAGATCCATCTGCGAATAAGTGGTGCCGGCCATTACCCCCGCGTAGCCCAAGACCAGGATAAAGAACAGAGAGACGACCAGCGAAGATAAGCGTCCCCAGAACAGCGTAGAGCGGCTGACGGGTTGAGCGGCTTCCAGATCGAGCACGCCGCGCTCTTCATCGGCGGCCAGCAACCCACTGCCCGCCATGATGGCGAAGACACCGATTACCAGTGGCATGAAGGAGAAGTATTCGATGGCGAGAAATCCTTCTGGCGTGGTGAAGTTGAAATTGCCACCGCCGGTGAAGAATGCCATCAGCTCTTCCGGATAGAGCTCGATCATCTGCTGGAATTGTTCGGCGTTCTCGGCGATGGAATCGTAGAATGGCACAAAGATCATGGCGACGATAGCCAGGGTGAGTCCCCAGCCCAGGATGGCGCCGCGATATTTTTTCAGAGAGTGCAGAAAGACAGTGGTCATTTTTTCTCCATGTCATCGTAATAGGCCAGGAAAGCTTCTTCTAGGCTGGGGCGTTCAGTTTCGAAATCGCTGACCGGCAGCTTGGCCAGCGCCTTGATCAGCGCGTCCATTGTGCCTTCGACTTGTAACTGAACGAAGTGAGCGTTGTCCTGCGAAAGCACGGTGACGCCGCTGACCTTGGACAGCTCGCTGCCGTCCACCGGCTGCTGAAAGCGGACGCGCACGCGGTTCAGAGCGCGCTTTCCCAGTGTCTTCGGGTCGGCCACCTCGACAATACGTCCATCACGAATGATGCCCACGCGGTGGGCGATGCTCTCCACTTCGTTCATGATATGAGAAGAGAAGAAGACGGTGCTGCCCGCCGCCTGCAGTTCTTTGAGCAAGCGCAGCACCTCATTGGCCATCATGGGATCGAGGCCCTGGGTGGGCTCATCCATGATGATGAGTTCGGGTTTGTGCATCAGCGCCTGCACGATGCCGACCTTCTGCTTGTTGCCGTGCGAGAGGTTGCGGATGGGGCGCTTGAGCTCGAGGCCCAGCCGCCCGGCGAGTTGGCGCACGTGTGTCCAGTCGGCGGCGCCGTGGCGCAGTTCGTTGAAGTAGCGTAGTAACGCTTCGGGGGTCAGGCTTCCATCCAGGTGGAGTTCGCCGGGCATGTAGCCCACGCTGCGGCGGACGGCCACCGGGTCAGCGGACGGGTCGATGCCGAGCACGGTCACTTCCCCGCCGTCGCGGTGGATGAGGTCAAGCAGGCAACGGATAGTGGTGGTCTTGCCGGCGCTGTTGGGACCCAGGAAGCCGAAGATCTCGCCGCGCTGGACGCTTAGGTCGACGCCGTGAAGGGCCTGGAAGGAGCCATAGAATTTGGTTAGGTCTTTAGTGTGGATTGCGGTGTTGGTTGATGGCATTATTGACATCCTCCTATCTGAATGTTAATATTTAGGTGTGCCTAAATATAACCGGATTTTGGCATCCTGTCAATGAGATCCAACCAATTCACGAATCAGGCGATAGCAATAGGCGATCAGGAAGGCGGCAGAAGGGTGAAGAAAAGGGTAGATCTAAGGGTTTGGATGGCCCCCATGACATGAGGATATTATTGAGGATATTATAAGGTAGTAGGTGTGGATCAAGGATAAAACCATTTCTGATTGCTGATTTCAGATTTATGATTTAGGATTTCAGAGTGCGAGGTACGAGTGCAAGCCCTGACGTTTTGGAAAATCGTAACCATGGATAAAGAAAACTATCTAGAGAGCATTCTGGCGCTGTTAGCTGAGCACGGCGTACATTATTGCGTGGTTGGGGGGCAGGCCGTGAATGCTTACGTGGAGCCGCTGGTCAGCCTTGATCTCGATCTGGCCGTGGCGGCTGAACAGCTAGAGCAGGTTGAAACACTGCTGGCACTAAAATATCGCACCGAACGTTTTCCGCATAGTATCAACGTCATTCTTCAAGGGTCCGACCTGCGAGTCCAGATTCAGACTGATCCGAGATATAGCGAATTCGTCAAAAACGCCGAAAAACGAGAGATTCTGGGGCTGACCATGCCGGTTGCGAGGCTGGATGACGTGCTGCGTGGGAAGGTGTGGGCGGCGCACGATGCCGAGCGAAGGGCGAGCAAGCGCCAAAAAGACCTGGCTGATATTGCGCGCATCCTGGAAGCCTATCCGGACATGAGATCCCAGGTTCCCGAAGAAATCCTGGCCAGACTTCTATAACAGGTTCTTCTGTAGTCGTTGTTGCCTGCCGAGCGGCCTTCCTGACTTGAGGGAAGGCGTCGCGAAAGCATCCATCCAAGGATCGGTTGGCAAATTGCGTGCGCCACCGGGCAGAGATTCGGGATGGATTCCCATTCGCTTCGCTCAGGGCATGCTTCGCTGGCGCGCGGCTGCCTTGCGGCCGCCATAGTTCCCGAAGAAAGCATTCGGGGCTTAGAATGACAAAAGGCGGGGTCTCTTGGGCAAGTTTAGGTTCCACCCCGTAAATAATTAACCGATTAACAGATTAACAGATTGGATTTTCCGACTATCAGACTATTCGACTACCTAGCTACCTAACTTGCTCTTCACCCACGGCTCGGCTTTCGCCAGCGCTTCAGCAACATGGCCATTATCTTTGCCGCCGGCTTGAGCCAATTCGGGTTTCCCTCCGCCGCTGCCTTCCAATACTTCCGCGGCTTGCTTCACCAGGTCGCCGGCCTGCAGGCCGCGGGCAACTAGGTCCTTAGTGACCGCCGCGATCAAAGTAGCGCGGCCATCTTCTGTGCCAACAAGCAGCGCAACCCCACTTGGATACTTCTCGCGGAAGCGGTCCGCCAATTGGCGCAAGGCAACTGCATTAGCACCGGGAAGCGCCGCGGTGAGCAAAGGAATACCGGAAACCAAAGGTACATTCTCGATTATTCCCTCAATTCCTTTATGCGCGACTTGGTTTCTTAATGTGATTAGCTGTTTATTTGCGTCACTGAGTTCTTTTTGGACGCTTAAGGCTTTATTAGCGACTTCAAGAGCATTAGCTTTTAAGATGATGGCAGTTTGCAACAAAATTTCATTTCGTTTCTTAGCGATTTCATATGCTCCGCGGCCAGTGACCGCTTCAATGCGGCGGATGCCCGCAGCGGCCGAGCCTTCGCTGGTGATCAAGAAGAGCCCGATGTCCCCGGTGTGCTCGACGTGCGTGCCGCCGCAGAGTTCATAAGAGAATGGTTTGCCGTTTTCACCGATCTGGATCGTGCGCACTTCGGTGCCGTACTTCTCGCCAAAGAGCGCTATCGCCCCTTCTTTCTTGGCTTGCTCCAGCGGTTTGTATTCGATATGCAATTCGTGATTGTCCAGCACCCAGTTGTTGACCAGGTCTTCGATTTTGGCGAGTTCTTCTTTTCCCGGCGCCTGGGGATGCGTGAAGTCGAAGCGCAAGCGGTCCGGCGCCACCAGCGAACCTGCCTGGCGGGCGTGCTCGCCCAGCACCTGGTGCAACGCGGCATGCAACAGGTGCGTGGCGGTGTGATTGCGCATGATGTCTTGGCGCCGGCGTCTGTCCACCTGGACGACGGCTTTGTCGCCGACCTTGGGATTTCCTTTCATCACTTCGCCGATGTGCACCACCGCACCTGCCGCGGGCTGGATGGTGTCGGTTACTTTAATCGACCATTTGCCGGTTGCCGAATTGATAGTGCCGGTGTCGCTGATCTGCCCACCAGAAGCAATGTAGAAGGAGGTGGCCGGCAACAATACGCCGACCTGCTCGCCAGATTTTGAAGATTTCACCGGCTTACCATCATGGACCAGGGCAAGTATCTCGCCTTTGGTTTCCAGGTCTTCATATGGGTTGAATTTGACGCCCTTCTTGGTGAGTTTCTTTTTCTTCTGCAGGTCTTTGAGGATCTCGGCATACACGGTGCCATGATCGCCACCGAGTTCGCCCATCGCCTGCCCACCCCCGGATGCTAGGCGATGTTCTTCCATTGCGGAGCGGAAGCCGGCTTCGTCCACCTGGAAGCCGCGTTCCTTTGCGATATCGCGCGTGATCTCGAAAGGCAAGCCATATGTTGCATACAGCTCGAACGCGGCATCACCACTCAAGGTTTCGCTGGTTTTCAAATTGGCAAATAAATTCTCAAGCTGCGCCACGCCGCTTTCCACGGTGCGCTGGAAGCGCTCTTCTTCGCGGGTCAAGTTATCCAGGATCGTTTTACGATTCTTGACCAACTCGGGATAGGCTTCGCCGTAATTCTTGATGATAACTTCCGCCAGCGGCGCCAAGAAAGGCTCGTTGAGCCCCAACTTGGACCCGAAGCGCGCGCCGCGGCGGATGATCATGCGCGTCACGTAATTGCGGCCGACGTTGCCGGGCACTACACCATCGGCGATCAGGAAGGTTGCCGCGCGGCTATGGTCGGCGATCACGCGGTAGGGCGTGAAATTCTCATCGCGTTGTTTATCGTTGTGATGCGCGAGCTTTTGGATCTCTGCCATGATGGGCGTAAAAAGGTCAGTGCGATAGTTGCCATCCACTCCCTGCAGGATCGAAGTGATGCGTTCAAAGCCCATCCCCGTATCCACGTGCTTTGCCGGTAACGGATCTAGCTTGGTGGGGCTGCTGCGGTTGTATTGGATGAACACCAGGTTCCAGATCTCGACAAAGCGCGGGTGTGCCAAGTCGGGTTCGCCATCGAGGCGCTTGCCCAGCTTGCCATAGGTTTCGCCAAAGTCGTAATAGATCTCAGAGTTCGGCCCGCAGGGTCCGGTATCCGCCATCTCCCAGAAATTGTCTGCGCGGCCGTAATAGACCAGGTGCGATTTATCAAAGCCTGGCTGCTTCAGCCAGTTGGACGCGGCCTCCTCGTCGGTGGGAATATTGCCCTGGTCATCCTTGAACACCGAGGCGTAAAGTCGCTCTTTGGGCAGACCCCATTCCCTGGTGAGCAACTCCCAGGCCCAGGCGATCGCTTCCTTTTTGTAATAATCGCCAAAGGACCAATTTCCTAGCATCTCGAAGAATGTGTGGTGCGTATCGTCGAAGCCTACATCCTCGAGGTCGTTGTGCTTGCCGGCCACGCGCAGGCACTTCTGCGAGTCCACGGCGCGCACGTAGGGCCGGGTCTCCATGCCCAGGAACACGTCTTTGAACTGCACCATGCCCGAGTTGGTGAACAGCAGCGTAGCATCGCCGCCGGGTACCAGGGACGCCGAAGGCACCCAGGTGTGGCCGTATTTCTTGACAAAGAAGTCGATGAAGGACTTGCGAATCTCGTTGGCGGTGCGCGGTTTGGGCATAGAGACGTATTATACGTAATACCCCTCTTTGAATGTCCAACGTCCAATTGTCCAAAGTCGTTTGCCTGACATTGAACATTTGGACGTTGGGCTCTTACCGTTGAGTGCTTCAATTATGTTAGCAGGGGATAGAATTCCGACACGCCTCATGATGCCTTCATCGCTGCCCGGTCGTGCTCATAGACCCCTGTTCCGCAAAGTTCTCTTGCTCACCGTTGCCGCCCTGCTTGCCTGGGCGCTTTATGTTGCCGGGCAGATCTACGCCTTCGCGCAAAACGACGAAACAACGGCGGCCGACGTCGCCGTCGTGCTCGGCGCCGCAACCAGGCACGAGCGGCCGTCGCCCGTGTTCCGCGAGCGCATTGACCATGCCGTCGACCTCTACCATCGCGGTCTGGTGCAGGCCATCATCCTCACCGGCGGCGTTGGCGACGGGCGCCAGGTTGCAGATTCTGAGATCGCCATGCAGTACGTACTTGAAAACGGTGTGCCGGAGAGCGCGGTGTACATTGAAACCGAGTCGCAAGATACGCGGCAAAACCTCGAGCAAGCCCAACACATCATGGATCAGCAATCCTTCGCCACCGCGCTGGTCGTCAGCGATCCGCTGCACATGTACCGCGCTATGCAAATGGCGGCTGACCTGGGGATCGATGCATTGCCATCACCCACCCCAACCAGCCGTATCAATTCGATCTGGTGGCAAGCGCTGTTCCTGGCGCGCGAAACCTATTTAACAATGCAATATTCTTTGCTTGGCTGACCTGGCGACACGTGGGAGTCTCTGGTTCCCCGGTCTCCGTGGGAACCACTATATCCTGCTCCGCGGAAGGACCAGGACTAAGTGATCAACTGCATCCAAAAAAATGGCGTACCCACAGAGCGTGAGTACGAGCCAACTTATCGACCAGCTCATTCCACGATTTCCGCCAGCCGCTTGCGGGCAGGCCGCGCCATGCCCAAATAACTGACCGCCACCACACAGCCCAGCGCAAAGCAGGCGGACCAAAGCGCGCCTGCGCCGAAGCGTTCAAATACCCAGCCACCTAACATCGGCCCAATAAAAAACGACAATCCCCAGGCCGAGCCGAATATACCTTGGTACAGCCCGCGCAACGCAGCAGGGGACAGATCTGCAATTAGAGCAGGCGCGACCGCATTCACCAGGATCTCTCCCAGCGTCCAGATGGCCACTGACAGCATAAAGGTCGGCAGGTTGAAAGCCAGGGCGGTGTACCCAAAGCCTACCGCCAAGAGGACCGCAGCCACGGCCATCGCCGGGAAGCGCGGCCATTTGCCTGCCGCGCTGCTCACCTGGATGGAGAGCAACACCACCAGAATGGCGTTGACCGAGGACGCCAATCCATAGTCCGCGGGCGAAAGCCCATGAGCTTGCATATCCAATGGCAGCGTTACGTAACCCTGCATATAGATGATGCCGATAAACAAGGCCAGCCCGGTGAACAGTAGCAGAATGGGTTCCTGCCTAACCTGGCGCATACGTCCACGAAAAGAGACGCGTGCAACCTGGCCTGCCTTTTCGGGACGAGTCTCCGGTACGCGCGCCAGGACCAGCAGCCCATAAATGAATGTAGTCAACGCATCGCCGATGAACAGCCACAGATAATTGATATTGGCCATCAAGCCCGCCAGGATCGGCGCAAACGCAAAACCCAGGTTCACCGCCCAATACAGATAACCGTAGGCGCGCGTCCGCGCCGAAGACGGGACGATGTCGGCGACAATGGCGCCGGTGGCCGGGCGGTAAATCTCACTGAAGAATCCCAGGACCAGAGTGGAACCGGCGATCAGTGGCACCGGATGCGCCAGGCCCAGGATGACCATGAACAACGGGGTGACGAACAGGCTCATCAACATCACCGGCCGTCTGCCCAATCGATCGGCCAGCTCCCCACCGACCAATTGGGCGACGAAAGAACCTATTCCATAGAGCGAGACGATCAGCGCCGCCAGGCTTATGGAAATCCCCCTTTGGCTGGTGAGATATAAAGTAAGGAACGGGATGACGAAACTCCCAAAGCGGTTGATCAAAGTCCCCCACCAGAGGAACCAGTACATCGGAGGGATGTCGACTGTCAGTGCGGCAAATCTCGAGCGAATATGTTGCATCGATGCCTCGTCAATTAAATGATTAAACCACGGAGACATTGAGACACGGAGGAAGAACTAAATAAAATCTCTGTGTCTCCGTGTCTCAGTGGTTTTCTTTTCTCTCTGCACCTACGCCCAAGTCGCCCCTTCTAGCCGGAGCAGTTCCATCTTGCGGCGGTCGCGCATGCGCCCACCGTAGCCACCCAGCGTCCCATCCGAAGCGATCACTCGATGGCACGGCACCACGATTGGGATGGGATTGCGACGCAGCGCTTGTCCCACGGCGCGCACCGCTTTTGGATTGCCGATGCGGCGGGCGATCTCGGCGTACGTGGACACCTGGCCGCGGGGTACCTTGCGTGTTTCCTCCAGCACGCGGCGTTGAAAGTACGTAATGCCGCTCAGATCCACGCCGATGTCAATGCGATTGCTTTCGCCGCGCAGGTAAGCTAGCAGCATCTTCTTCGCCGCGGCCACTTTCTCCGCGGAACGTTGTGGCCTGCCGCTGCTGATCTTGGCGAGGGTACCGCGGAAGTCTTCTTCGCTGCCGTTGTACTCGACAGCCACCAGGCCGCGCGGCCCAGCCGCCAGCCAAACGGCGCCCAGCGGAGAATCATCGATGCGATCGTAATAAATGGGTACCAGAACCTTCGACAGGCTGTGTTCCAGAGCCAGCTTTGCCCGCCGAGTTGCGTCAGCTCTGGGTCCTTGTGTGTACAGTGCGTCGAGCGAAGAAGTCAATATATCCATCGGATGCACATTCCCCTCCACCCACGCCGCGTACTGGTTTCCTTGTCTACTTATGTCCTTGTCTACTTGTTTACTTTTTTTATTCATCTTCCACCTCGGCGAATTGTTCTCTCAATTTCTTCAGCGCCTGGTACACATTGGCGCGCGCAGAATCTTCACTGCAATCCAGCGCCTCTGCAATCTCGGCGTATTCCAATTCCTGATATTTGCGCATCATCAGCGCCGCCCGTTGGCGGTCCGGCAGCGCCATTACCGCTTGCTTGACAGCGGCCAACTGCGTACGCTCCAGGACTTGCA
>DATDRZ010000130.1:0-19291 GCA_035291465.1 Anaerolineales bacterium | reverse complement strand
CCACCGGGCAGCCAACCGGCTATTCCGATCATATCGGCGCTGGAGCCAGGCACACGCTGTAACTGGCTGCCGTCCCCGTTGATGGTGTAGACACCGTCGCCGCCGCGAATAAACGCGAGGCGCTGCCCATCGGGCGACCATACCATGGCATAGGAAGAATCTTCGGCGATGAGCAGGGAGGTTTGCCCTGTTTCGCTATTCATCACGCGCAGACCCTCATAGGCATAAGCTACCTTACGCCCGTCTGGGGAAAGCGCCGCCCAGCTCCCCAGGCTGATCGTGGTTGGCGGCGAACCATCCAATGGAGCGATCACAAGATTGGGTAGCAAAGCAGGAACGCTTCGGTCCTCCAGTATGACGCGCCCCTCCAGATTTGGGTGCGGCTGATCACTTGAGAGCGCTGCCTGCCAGAGTTCTTGGGTCAGGCAAACCTCGCGAACTGGTTTACTGGTCGGGCCCGAGTATGCGGGTACGTCGATCTGCACGACCCACGGTCCGTGAAGCAGGTAATAGAACGTTTCGACAACGAAGCGGTGCTCACCTTGCGGCACGTAATCGTATTCGATGCTCTGGGTGAAGCTCCCTCCAGGCATTCCTCCACCGCCACCGGCGAACATGTTGCTTTCGTTATCCAGATCCTTTAGAAAGATCATGGAAATTTCCCCGGGCGAAGCCTGCATGTGAAGGGTGAGCGAGTAAAACCCGTCGCCACGGGGGGCAAAAGCGGCATCCTGCACTTCAATTTCATAATCTTGCACAGTGATGGTTTTGTTCAGCAACCAACTTTGTTGTTCCGCACCTCTGAAATCTAGGGTAAAGGCGACGCGTTCCTCACCATCGCCTGGCTCTTGGACGGCAAGTTGAGTCAAGTAGATGCTAACTGGACCGGCAATGTCCTTCCGATCGGTACGTACACTCCAGGGAATGGAATAATCACTCGAGGGTTGCGCCGAATCGTCGTAGACTTCTTCGATGGCGACAGGATTGCCATTGGCATCGCGCATTTCCAATTGGAAGCCGCCAAATTCGATCCAGGTATAGAGACCCTGCTCCCATGAAAGAGTGCCGCGGAACATAAACCCATCGTTCAATTCGACTAATTCCTGCACCTCGAGTTGAATGCCATGCATTTCATTGGAAAGAGGTTCCCCGTCGGGCGCCTTTGTCTCGGTTGGCAATGTGACGACGGGAAGCACCACAAATCCTTCTGGCGCCGGAACGAATCGAACAGTGAATTCCCAATCTTCTGGACCTGCGCCCGGCATGACTTCGGGGACGCAAGGTACATGGATGGTAACTTCGTTCACAGCCGCGGGCAGTGCAGGGTAGCTAACCTGCTCTCGCATCCAGGTAGGACCGCCACCCCCACCGCCCCCAACAAGGGTTAGGAGCGTCCCATCGGGTAAACGAATCTCGGGGCTGGCGCCGCAGCCGGGTTCATTTTCGGAACGAGGCTTCAATTCCTGCCGAATACCTTCAAAAAAGAAAGTGAGCCAGGTATGCTCGGCATCGATGAGGCCTTCCTCGATAGTCACCGTAATGCCCTCGCGTGTCTGCGAAACGGGTGACTCCAGCACGCGCAAGCCGCCTTCCTGGTTGACAAAGCCGACGCCGGGGACATAGCCGAGCCAATCAAGGACCTGGGCCAACACGCGCTGCGGGCCGATGATCAGGATGGCTGCAATCAAGACGATGATGAGAGCAAGACCTACGGTACGCGGTGGGCGGCCTTGAAAGACCCCTCGCACCTTGACAGGCGCTTTTTTCGATTGCCTTAGTCGGCGCGCCAAGGCTTCCACGAAGTCGGTGTGAACAGCGGGCACGGCCATGGCTGCCCGGACCTGATTTTCGATGTCGGGAGACAATTGGTCACTCATTTTCGGTCTCCATTTGTGATTGCACTCGGGCCAATAGGCGATAAAGTTGCTTTTTCACCGCATCCAGTTTGCGGCCCTGCAGCGCGGCGATCTCCACAAAACTCAAGTCGGCGACGAAACGCAACCGCAACAATTCTTGTTCGGGCTCCGGCAGGGAGTGAATGATCTTGGATATGGTCTCGATGCGACTGGTTTCGTAAATTTCTCCAGGCAGGTCTATTTTTGCCGGAACGGTATCCCTGAGTTCTGTTTCTGCCAGACGACCCCGCTTCCGGTAAAAGTCCGCTGCTTTATTGCGTGCAATTGAGAATAGCCATGCCGGGAAATGGCCATTGTTGCGATAGCCTGGCAGGCCCTCGAATGCCGCCAGAAAGGTTTGCGCGGTCAGGTCTTCCGCATCATGCCTGTTTCCAACATGGCTGTATAAGTATTTAAAAATAGGCTGGACATGGTTTCGGTACAGCTTTTCAAATTCTGCCGGGTTGTGCCTGGCGGCTTCGAGAACGGCGACATCGGCGTTGTGGGGTGATTTGACTTGCCTGGCCATGGGAAGCGCAACCTATATATTAAATCGCTAACAGGTGAAAAAGGGGACAGACTACTTTGTAGATTTACGGCTGCGGCAATCCAGCAGTATCTCCAAGTACACGGCGGGGTTCCAGAAGTACAAGAAGTGGGCGATTCGCCTCAACCATGAAACTCTCCAACTGGCAAAAAATACTATATTCCAGCGGAGCGCTAGGCGTAGCTCTATCGTACCTGGCATTCGGTACCTATATCCAATTCCTTTATATAGACATATTGGGCGTCAAAGCCTCTTTGGTAGGGATCGGCTGGAGTCTGTATGGCATCTGGAACGCGTTCAACGACCCCATCGCGGGGTTTCTTAGCGACAACACGAATACCAAATGGGGCAGGCGTATACCGTGGATTGCATCTGCTTTCATTCCGCTTGGATTGTTCTTCTATCTGCTTTGGGTTCCACCCAACCCATTGATCGAAGGCGGCGAGGTTCCGCTATTCATTTACTTTATCGGCATCGTGTTAGTTTTCGACACTTTGTGGACCTTTGTGGCAATGAACTGGACCGCGCTGTTCCCGGAAATGATCCGCGATGAAAAGGAGCGCGCCACTGTTTCCGGGTTGCGGCAGGCGTTTACAGTCGTTGGCTTACTGCTAGGCGTCGCCTTGCCGCCCATCCTGGTCGGTCAAGATTGGAGTGGACGCGGAGGTATGGCTCTCACTTTTGGCGCGATCACTTCACTGACATTGGGTCTGTCGCTGTTGGGCAGCCGCGAAAACCCCAAGGTAAAGCAGGAGAAGCAACCTGCTCTTCTTCCCTCTTTGACCGCCACATTTCGCAATCGCTCATTTCGATGGTTCGTCATTGCCAACCTGCATAAGGAATTTATAGTTATTCTTTTACAAGCCACGACTCCGTTTTGGGCGAAATATGTGTTGAATATTCAGTCGCCAATCCAGTTATTCGGGACTATGTTGACAGTAGAACTTCAAAACTCATTGTTACTGGGTTCGATATTTATCATGACCCTGCCGGGTATCCCATTTTGGACCTGGGTCGCCAAGCGATTAGGCAGCCGTCGCGGATGGCAGATCTCGCAAGCTACGTTTGCACTTTCGATGCTTTCACTCTATGCAGCCAACAATTTCAATCAAGCGATCATTGGTACTTCGGTGATTGGTCTGAGCCTCGCAGGGCTGCTCGTATTTCCCGATCTTTTAATCGCAGACATCATTGATGAAGATGAAACAGTTACTGGGGCGCGGCGCGAGGGGGCATATTTTGGAATCAACGGTTTCCTGATCCGCTTTGCGTTTACAATGCAGGGAATCACGACCGCAGTTGTATTAAGTTTGAGTGGCTATATCCCATCTGTTTCCGGCGTCGCAGCGGTCCAGCCTGCCACCGCAATCTTTGGCATCCGCGCCATAATCGCGTTGGTTCCCATCGCGGCTTCCTTAGTGACCATCGCGGCTCTGCAAATGTATCCGCTACACAGTGCGCGTTTGCAGCGAGTGCGCGTTCGTATAGGGGAGCTAAAAAGCGGCTAGGCTTTGCTCTTTTGTCTCTTGCTCTTGGGGGTGAAAAAGTTCTCGGTCCAATGACTTGCGGCTTTGTTTGCTTTAGACAAATCTGAAAACGAGGCCAGGAAAACCAGAGCGAAAAGTCCCAATCCTAAACTGCTAAGTTCGCCCGGTCTGCCGGTTAACCGAGAAAGAATCCACAGGGCAACAAACGCAACTGCGGTACCTGTGTTGCCATTGCCTGTAACCCAATGCAACAAAGCCCAAAGACCCGCGCAGACCAGGGCTTCCGGCCAGGCGAGCCACGCCAAGACACCGAAGGCAGTGGCCAGCCCCTTGCCGCCGCGGAAACCAAGCCAAATAGACCAATTGTGGCCGGCAACACTGACGAGACCTGCTATTAAACGGGCGGGGTAAGGAACACCAAGCGATTCGGCCAGCCACATGGCGGAAACTCCTTTGAGAACATCCAACCCGCCGCCCAATAAACCCCACAATACTCCCGCGTTGGCCATGAGATTGTTGCCGCCAACGTTGCCACTACCGACTTTGCGCAGGTCAATACCTTTGGCGAGTCGGCCAACGATTTGCGAGAATGGTAAGGAGCCGATGAGATAACTAAGAGTGAGAACCAGGACTAGGCGATCCATGACCCCGATACCTCCATCATTTGATTGTAATGGTAAGAAAAGGACCGGGCAAGCTCTATTTCGCTGGCCTTAAGTTCAATTGCATCACGTGCCTGCGCTTGCCAGCGCGGCCGATCTCAACAAAACCCGCTTTCTGGAAATTGGACACAAAGCCCATGAAACGGTAACTTGGGGAATCCGGATCGACAGGGTAGGCTTCAATCACACGCGCACCTCGTTTGCGCGCGGTGTTAATAGCTTCCTGGAGCAACTGCCTCATTATTCCTTGACCGCGTAATTTTCTCGGTATAAAGAAGCAGACCAAGGACCAAACTTTTTCATCCGGTATTCCGGGATAGTCTTTGCCGCCGAGAGGCAGATAGGTCTGGCGAGGAGCGATCGAACACCAGGCAACCGGCTGACTGCCCTGGTAGGCCAGGATGCCCACCGGTGTCCCGGATTGCACAGTGCCTTTCATGGCCGTCTTGCGGACCGCGTTGCTGCTGTGCGACCTGTCACCCGGCAGCGGGCGCCAAGCCATGCACCAGCAATAGCTTGGACATCCCGGGCTTTCGAACAGCTTAACGAAGTCCGCCCAATTCGATTTATCTACCTCGCGGACGGTCAGGTTTGGGGAAACGAGCTCCTTAGACAAATTCCTAGACAAATTTGTAGCTCAGGATTTTATAGATCAGTTTGGCCGCTAGAAAATCAGGCGCCTTGTTTTGATCGTTGGGGTTCAGTTCTACCACGTCGCAGCCGACCAGATTGCTCGCCTTGATCACTTCCTTGAGCAGATGAAGCACCTGGTACCAATACAGGCCGCCGGGTTCCGGGGTTCCGGTCGAGGGCATGATGGCAGGGTCGAAGACGTCCAGATCGAAAGTGAGGTACACATTGGGTTGGAGCAGTTTGACGACATCTTCCACCCAGCTCATTGAATGGAAGATGTTTTCTGCGTAGAAGACCTTTTTCTCATCCAGGTATCGGAGTTCGGAGATGTCCAGGCTGCGGATGCCCACGGAAATGATGTCAGGGTTGAGCTCAGAGATGCGGCCAAGCGTACAGGCGTGGCTGAACTTGTCTCCCTCGAATTCTTCGCGGCGATCGGTATGCGCGTCCAGATGCAAAATGCTGAGCTTCGGAAAATGCTCGATGTGAGCTTTGGCTGCGCCGTATGAGATCGAATGTTCCCCGCCCAGGGTGACGACGAATTTCTTGGCGCTGATATGCTTTAGAACCCCCTGATAGACATTTTCATTCAATTCATTTGTATTCTTTGCCCGGACGCTTTCGTCAGTGAAAATCCCCCTCCGATACACTTCACTTCTCGTCTCGATGTCGTAGAGTTCCATATATCCGGAGGCCTCGATGAGCGCCTTGGGGCCATGGTGGGTGCCGGACATCCATGAAGTAGTTAAGTCAAAAGGCACAGGCACAACTGCCACCTGCGCCTTCTTGTAATCGGTAAATTCCTCGGGCAGCCCGCCGAAGTTGTAGGGCGGTTTGACCTCACTCATTTATCTTCGATGAGGACGGCGGCTGCCAATACGGTGGTCCACAATCCATCCTTGTTGCCCTCATCGGATTGCACCACATGGCGGGTCTTGAAGATATGCGGGCTGGCATTGTAGATTTGCTTGCGCTCGTCCCAGGCGAGGTTAGAGTCGAATTCGATGCCCATGGTGGTCGCCAGCATGGTGGCTGCCAGGTCTTCCGCGTATTCCCCGGCTTTCTCGCCTTTCTCACCGTAGGTGTGATGCTCAGAGAGATAACCGTAACGGTTTTCATCTTGCGGCAGGGCGACGCCGATGGCAGCAGAAACTAAGCGGTTGGGCTCGCTTGTCTCACTGCGCGCCATCACGCAGTAGACGATCTGACCTGGTGATAAATGTTTGAGCCCTTCTTCCACGGTAACGGTTTTGCAGCCAGGGGGGAAAATGCTGGATACGTAGACCAGGTTGAATTTCTCGATCTTGGCATTGCGCAGTGCAGCCTCGAATGAGGCCAGCCGATCTTTGTGTAGGCCGACGCCTTTAGTGAAAAAGATCTTATTAGGGATCAATGCTTAGTTCTCCTTGCGAATTCTGCCGGGGGATGGCTTCGGCATCCGTTGAATGCTTGCCACGGCCTACGGCTGGTTTCCTTCCAAAAACGAATTGAAATTCTTCTCTTTGCGTGTCTTCCAATTTCCTTGGTGATAAGCATAGCTAGCCAAGAGCGGCAAAGCCAGAGTGGCTTCGGCGAAAACCATTTGCTCAGCCCCCTGTTCGACCTTGCCCCAGGAATGAGCTTCCTTCAAAGTCGATCCGGAGAGGCCTCCATCGCGTTCGTCGGCGACCGTGATCTGCACTGCATATTTGTGCATATCGGCGTCCGAACCCAGGATCTCGGCAGCCACCGTGGTGTCCTGGGCGAAATTCTTGGGAACACCGCCGCCGATCATTAACAACCCCGTGGTCTCAGCTTCGATTTTGACCTTGGTGAGCTCCAGGAAATCTTTGGCAGAGTCAATGGAAACGGTGGGGTTTTTCCCAGCCCGGAATTGATGCTCGACCAGGCCAAAGCCTGCACTCGAGTCGGAGAAGGCAGGCACAAAAATGGGCACGCCCTTTTCGTAGCAGCGGCGAACCACGGAATCGTCACCCTTCTTTTGCTCTGCCAGATATACACCCATATAGCGGATGAACTCGCGGGACGAATAAGGCCGCGGGGGAAGTTCGTCGGCAATTTCTGTAACCGTGTTGTCGCAGATGCGCAGTTCGTCTTCATCGATGTAAGTGTCGTAGATGCGATCGATGTGCGCCTTCATCAATTCGTCATCATCCGCGTGAGGCGAACCGATGTAATGCCTGAAGCCCAGGCCTTCGAAGAAATCCTGGTCCACTATGATTGCGCCAGTGGAAACGATGGCGTCCACCATGTTGTTGTCCACCAGATCGAAGACGATCTTCTTGAGGCCGGCGCTGAACAGTGAACCGGCCAGGCACAAAATGACCGCGCAGTCGCGGTCTTTAAGCATCTGGTCGTAGATCAGACAGGCGCGGGCCAGATTACGCGCCTGAAATGCCATGCTTTCGAATTGGCCCATCAGCGGCCTGGCATCGAAGCTCTTGATGTCGATATGCTGGATAACGGAATCTAAAATCTTTTTCTTTGGCATGCGCGCATTATAACGATAAATGTGGCATGCATTGCATGCCACAGCTCACTTCCTGGCGGCCTGAGAAGCTGCCGGCTTTACGTTATCAAGCAACCTGGTGGAAACACGATAGACCCACAAGGGGGTGTTCACAAGCATAGCGGAATGGTTTCAAAACAAGAGACTGCGCTATTGACAAAAACTCGAAACCGCATACAATTATACAAAGATACAATAATACAAAGGAACAATCATACAATCGGAGGCTATGAAATTCAAAGTCGATCTCACCAGTCATCACCCGGTATACCTGCAGATCATTGAGCAGGTGAAGCAGGCGGTGGCTACCAAGGAGCTGAAGGTGGGCGACCAATTGCCGACCGTGCGGCAACTGGCGGCCGATCTACGGGTGAACTTCAACACGGTAGCGCGTGCCTATCGGTTGCTGGATGAGGAAAGCATCATCTCTACCCAGCATGGGCGCGGCACTTATATCCTGGGGCCGGGCTCAGCCAGGGAGTCGAAGCGATTGAAAACCCAGCAGTTAACCTTGTTGGTCGAACATCTCGTTGAAGAAGCCGAAAGGCTCGGGTTTTCGCTCGAAGAGGTGAGCGAAAAAATGACGGAGCAAATTGAAGGTTTGGAAAAAGCAAGAAAGGAGAAAAAACGAACAGCGCTCAAACGTTTTCTCTAAGGGCACGACTTGGCCAGGACGAGATGCTGCGTATTAGTGGCATTGCGCTCATGGCCGCCATCCTGATTTGGATTGCCAGCGCCATTGGCGCAATTTTCTTGTCCTCCTTTGCGAGCCAATGGTTGGTGATCGCTTACGCGCTGGTCACAGTGCTGGCTGGCATCTACGTCGTGTTCGCCCTCAAAGTTGCCAACCAGTGGGAAAAGGCGGTGGTGCTGCGCTTCGGAAAATTTGCCGGACTTAAAGGCTCCGGTGTTTCTGGATCATCCCGATCATCGAAACGATTGCCCAATAGATCCACCATCGCGTCGTGGTTTCTCCATTCAGGGCAGAGAAAACATTGACCAAGGATACGGTTCCAGTCGATGTAGATGCAGTGCTTTTCTGGTTGGTTTGGGACGCCGAGAAAGCCGCACTTGAGGTAGAGGATTACCGCTCGGCTATCAGTTGGGCAGCACAAACTGCGCTGCGTGTAGTGATCGGGTCGCGCGATCTGGCAGATATCCTCATCGGCCGCGCCAAGATGAACAAAGACTTGCCGAAGATCATCGACGAGCGCACCACTCCCTGGGGGTTACCGTGCAATCTGTCGAGATCAGAGATATTGTCATTCCACAGGACTTGGAAGACGCCATGTCTCGGCAGGCGCAGGCGGGGCGCGAACGACAAGCGCGCGTAATCCTGGGCGAATCTGAAAAGCAAATCGCCGACTCGTTTGCCGAAGCTTCTCAGGCGTATAAAGAGAACCCAACAGCCCTCCATTTGCGAGCCATGAACATGCTCTTCGAGGGCTTGAAAGAAAAAGGAGCCATGGTCATTGTGCCCAGTAGTGCAGTTGACACTATGAATCTGGGCGGGCTTAGCGGTATGGTGGCATTGGCGCAGAACGGAACTCAGAAGAAAGAGTAACCTGCGCAGCCGCGATCCCTTCCAATATGGCGCGTTGGGGGCGCGCCATTTGCTTCGCCGGGCCAGGCTTGGTCGCCAACATGGTTTCACGTGAAACATTGAAAGGAGAGCATTGAAGCAAACCAATCTTGAAACTCAGCGAATCGTCCTGTTCCTGCTGTTCGCCTTTGGAATCGCCTGGGCCTTTGGATTGTGGGTCTTCCTAACTGGAGGCATCTACGAAAGCCCGGAATTGATCCCAGGCACCGGCGTCACCTTGTCTTTGGCGCTGATCGCGCTGGGATATATGTGGGCGCCCGCGATCGCTAACATCCTAACGCGCGTCATCACGAAAGAGGGATGGAAGGGCGCAGGACTTAAGCCCAACCTTGCGAAAGGCTGGTCGACATGGATCGCTGCCTGGTTCCTGCCAGCCATCCTCACTTTTGTTGGGGGCCTGATCTACTTCTTGATTTTCCGCGACCAATTCGATCCGGACCTCGGAACGCTGAGCCAGATGATGCAGGCCGCCGAAGCCCGAACCGGGCAGACGATTCCACTTGGCCTGTGGGTGTTAGCTCTGATCCAACTTGGTTCAGCTCTACTGATTGCGCCGCTGGTCAACAGCTTCTTTACCTTCGGCGAAGAGTTCGGGTGGCGAGGTTACCTGCAGCCCAAGCTCATGCCTTTGGGTTTCCGTAGAGCAGCATTGATCGTTGGTGCGGTCTGGGGAATCTGGCACTTCCCCGTGATCGCCATGGGACACAACTTCGGACTGGGCTATTGGGGCGCGCCATGGACTGGTTTCCTGGTGATGACCTGGTTCACCGTCGGCGCCGGCATCGTTATCGGATGGCTGGCTTTGCGGGGGCAAAGTGTTTGGCCTGCAGTGATCGCGCACGCCGCCACCAACGGGATCGCCGGGGCCGGTATCATTTTCCTGCAACCTGATGCACAGGTAAATACTCTTCTCGGCCCGATCGCTGTAGGTCTGGTCGCTAATATTCCCTGGGCTGTGTTGGCCGTTTTCCTGTTGTGGAAAGGTGAACCCAAGTAGAGATGGATGTTTCACGTGAAACAGTTGTGGGGGCTCTGAGCCGACCGCCACGCGGGGCGATGATCTTTGCGCGGGGATTGAGCAAGGATTTTGGCAAGGTGAAAGCTGTTGAGGGTTTGGACCTGGAAATTCCAGCGGGTGAGGTTTTCGGCCTCCTGGGTCCAAACGGGGCAGGCAAAACGACCACCATCCGCATGCTCAGCGCGCTGATCGCGCCAAGCGCAGGCGAAGCCTGGGTCGCTGGTCAACGAGTTGGCGAGTCCGACAATCAGATTCGCAAGAAGGTCGGAATCCTCACCGAGACGCCAGGACTTTACGAATCGCTCAGCGCCGAGCGCAACCTTAGATTCTTCGCAGCGCTCTATGATGTTGGAGAAGTCTCCAAACAAGTGGAACGCTACCTGAGCATGCTGGGCCTTTGGGGACGGCGCAGCGATGCGGTGGGCACCTTCTCCAAGGGGATGCGGCAAAAGTTGGCCATCGCCAGAGCGCTATTGCATGAACCAGAAGTTCTCTTCCTGGACGAGCCCACCAGCAGCCTGGATCCGGAAGCCGCACACCTCGTTCGCGACTTCATCTCTGACCTGGGTCACAAAGGCCGCACCATCGTATTGTGCACACATAATCTTGATGAGGCCGATCGGCTTTGCGACCGGGTGGCCGTGTTCAAAACTCGGCTGCTGGCTGTTGACACGACCACCAATCTTCGCCGTAAGCTTTTCGGTCGAGCCGTCGTATTTCATCTGACCGAGGTCAAGAGACAGTTCGCGGATGTCCTGCGCCAGAAACCCTACGTCCATGAGATTGAAACGATGGACGACAAACTGGTTGTCAAATTGGATGATCCGGAAATTCGAAACCCCGAATTGATACAGGAGCTGGTGAAGCTTGGGGCCCAAATCCAGTTCGTTGGCGAGTTGCGCCAAAGCCTGGAGGATGTGTACTTGCAGTTGATGGTTTCCGATAACGAGGCAAGACAATGAAAAAGATCTGGGTGCTGGTGGGGAAAGAATGGGCGGAGGTCTTCAAGAACAGGATCGTGATTTTCAGCGTTGGTTTCATGCCATTGATCTTCAGCGCCATCCCGCTGGGGATCCTGTTCAGCATGCGCGGGGCAACCGATATGAGCGGCATCATGGATGAACTCGGCCCCGCCTTCGACCAGCTTCAAGGGTTATGTGGCCAATTGGCCGACCTGGATTGCGCGCAATTCCTTCTCCTGCAGCAATTCATGGTGCTTTTCTTGATGATGCCGGCCATTATTCCCATTACGATCGCAGCCTATAGCATTGTGGGCGAAAAGAATACGCACACTCTGGAACCCTTGCTGGCCACTCCCATCACGACGGGGCAATTGCTGGCAGGCAAAGCGTTGGCTGCGGTCATTCCCGCGGTCCTTGCCAGCCTGGCGGCTTTCGCCATTTTCGCCACTGGCGCATATTTCCTGGCCGCCAGCCCAGCCGTTGCCTTGCAGTTGTTCAGCCCGGTATGGTTGATCGGCATCTTCGCAGTCGGACCGCTGCTATCGTTGGCGGGGGTCAGCCTGGCAGTGATGATCTCCTCGCGGGTCAATGAACCTCGTGCAGCCGAACAACTCGCCGTGCTGATCATTTTGCCTGTGATGGCTATCTTCATTGGTCAGCTTATGGGCGCAGTGATCGTCAATCAAGCCTTCTTGTTGGCGTTTGCAGGTGCGCTGATCATAGCGGACGCAGCGCTAATGTACTTTGCCACCAGGCTTTTCCAACGTGAAACCATATTGACGCGATGGAAGTGAGTGAAAGTAGATAAATAAACAAGTACACAAGTAAACAGGTACACCAGGAATACGGATTACAGAATGAAGCAAATTGGAAAACTTGCGCTCGTTGTAATGTTTGCATTAAGTTCCGCGCAAATCGCGTTGGCTCATGGTGAGTTGGTGCTTAGCCTCAATCGCGATTTTGGCTATGGGGGCTTCGATAACAAGATAGAGGGGCTGTTTAGCCTTCAAGCCGAAGGACCGCAAGATTTAGTCCGTGTTGATTTTTACATTGATGAAGAAATAATTGCTGCGGTCTCCGAGCCTCCATTTCGCGTTCAATTCTCCACCAATGCTTATTCTCCAGGTGAACATCGCCTATCTGCCATTGGTTTGACCTCATCAGGCGAAGAGCTGCAATCCAATGAAATCGTGCGCGTGTTCCTGACCCAGGAGGAATCGCGCAGCGCAGTCATCGGCTTTATTGCGCCGATGGCAGGGATCGTTCTGTTGGTGGTGATTGCCGTTGCAGTTATCCCAATGGCCTTGGGGCGCAAAGAAAAGGTTGGAGGCTATGGAATGTTGGGCGGAACCGTGTGCCCCGTCTGCGGCCTGCCGTTTTCGCTGAACGTGCTGGGGTTAAACTGGTTCGAGGGGAGATTACAGCGTTGCCCGCACTGCGCAAACTGGTCAATCGTTCGCCGCGCCAGCCCAGATACGCTGGCAGCCGCGGAAGCCCGGTTTCGTGGTGAGCGGCCAACCGTTGCACGTGCTGAAGGTGAGGCAGAACGGCTACGCCGTCAAATAGATGATAGTCGATATGAAAAATAGCCGCTAATTAGCCAACGGCATCTGCGCCTGCCGCGGAAGTTCGGCCAGCCGGGTGCGAATCTGCCGCTCCACCAGATCGCGGTGGTCCGCGTTGCTAACGATGTTTAACTCATTTGTGTCTACTCGTAACACAGGAACCCCCTGGAAGTAGTTATCGAAGAAATCTTCATAGGCCTGGTTGAGCGTATCGATATAGCCTTCTTCCATATTGCGTTCATAGGGCCGATCGCGCATCGCAATGCGTTCCATCAGGATCTTCGTGTCGGCGCTTAGGTAGACGACCAGGTCGGGGGGAGGAATTTTCTCTGCCAGCGCGTCGTGGACGTTATAGTACATGTCCAACTCATCTCCGGCGAGATTGATGCGCGCAAAAAGTGCATCCTTGGCAAAGGTGTAATCTGTGATCAGATTTTTCCCGCGGGCCAGGGCGTCGGGAACGGATCGGTTTTGCTGGTGATAGCGGCTTAGCAGAAAGAAGATCTGGGTTTGAAATGCGTATCGAGCGCGGTCCTCGTAAAATTTGGTGAGGAAGGGATTCTCTTCGAAGACCTCTAACAGCAACTCAGCCTGGAAACTGTCTTGCAGCAAACGCGCCAGGGTTGTCTTGCCAACGCCAATAACACCTTCGATGGAGAGATACATGCGAAATTAGGATACCACGAGGGAAACCGGAGAGTATTTTTGTCAAGTTATTCGTTATCAGTCTCGGTAACTAGTAAATAGTAATTGGAGCAAGAATAATGTCTAGATGCTATAGTTATTCAAGCTAACCGAAGCGAGGTTTGCCATGTTAAAACGCGCTCTTTTGATTCTGACGATGCTCAGCCTGGCGCAAGCGGCCTGTTCAATCAATCTTTTCGCCGCGCCGACCGCAACCGCCACGGAAATTGTGCTGCCCACGGAAACACCTACACCGGCCGCTACAGATACGCCGACCGTAACCTTCACTCCGAGTGAAACGCCGGAACCAAGCGAGACTCTTGAACCCAGCGAAACTCCCGAAAATACCGCCACTCCGACCGAACCGCCATTCGATCCCTCTGCACAGTATGGCGCTCCGACGCTGTTCGACGGCATGGATAGTGATCGCAATTGGGCCGGCAGCAGCGGCCTGCCCGACGACGAAAACATTCGCCTGGCTTTGGGCGGCGGAACCCTGCACGTAACCGGCAAAAAAGCCCAATGGGATACCTGGTGGTTCACCTCTACCGTCGCCGACGATTTCTTCATCCAGATCGAGGTGAAAAGCGGAAATTGCAGCGGCAAGCAAGCTTATGGACTCATCGTGCGCGGCCCGGCGTCGGCCGGTGTTGGCGCGCGGGGCTACATCTTCACGTTCTCGTGCGATGGCTTTTACCGCCTGGACCGGCTTGATACAACGGCTCCCTTTACCAAAGTCGAATTAATCGGCTGGACCGAATCGGATTACATCAATGCGGGCGATAACGAAACCAATGTGCTTGGCATCCGCATGATCGGAGAAGACATCACGCTGTATGCCAACGGTTTCGAGGTGCATGATTTGGACGATGGCAAGTTTGCCTCCGGTCGGTTCGGGTTGTTCGTTAATGCCGGCGCACCGGGCAATTACACCTACGATGTGGACGAGCTTTCGTATTGGGATTTGGATTAGTGCCGCAGAGAACCGCGGCTTGAGGATAAAAAGCGGATAAACATTGATATCTAAAACGAGCGCACATGTGTGCGCTCGTTTTAGATTAGTTGAATTAGCCTTCCCCTCATTCAATGTTGGAGATTGCTACGTCGGGCAGCGCCGCTAAAGGCGGTGCTAGGCGCCCTCCTCGCAATGATGGGATCAGCTTAACTTTTCCAGCTCATCCACCATGTTCGCCACGACGTTGTAGCCACCCTGCCAGAATTCGGCGTCGCGCATGTCGATGCCAGCGCGAGTGAGAATCTCGTCCGGTGATTTGGAACCACCGGTAGAGAGTATTTCCAAGTAGCGCGGCTTAAGGGCATCGCCTTCTTTCTTGAATTGCTCATAGAGGGCGAACACGAGAAGTTGGCCGAAGGCATACGCGTAAACGTAGAAGGGGTAATAGTAGATGTGCGGAATGGAAACCCATTCCCATTTGAATTCTTCGGCGAGCTCAATCGAGTCACCGAATTGTTCCCGCAGGTTCTTGGTATAGGCGGTCGAGAGTTCGTCGATCGAGGCGCCTTCACTCACCATCTTGTGGGCCAGGCGTTCGAAGAGCGCAAAGTACACCTGGCGCATAATGGTGGCATAGGCATCGTCTACCTTGGAAAAGAGGATGTCGCGGCGCACAGCTTCATCGGTTTCTTCGGCGAGCAGCCGATCGACCAGCAGCATCTCGCCAAAGGTGGATGCGGTTTCAGCCAGCGGCAACGAAGAGTGATAAGTGAAGACGTTATGTTTCTCGGCTAGCATAGCGTGGATGGCGTGGCCGAATTCGTGCGCCAGCGTAGAAACATCGCGGGCTGCGCCGGTGTAGTTCAATAGCACCCACGGAGGCAGTGCCGGGTCGCCGGAGGAGCAGAAGGCGCCCGAGCGCTTGCCTTTGCGGGATTCACTATCCACATGGTTGGTTTCAAAGACGCGGCGGGAAAGGATCTCCAGCCTCGGATCGAAATCACGATAGCAGTCCAATGTCATCTGGACGGCTTGTTCGTAGGGATACTCCTTGTTGGAAGCGGCTACCGGCGCGTAGATGTCGTAGCGGCGAAGTTTTTCCATCCCGAGCAGCTTGGCCTTCATCTTGAAGAAGCGCTGGAAGATTTGCGTGTTCTCTTCCGACACCCCGAGCAATGTATCCACGACTTCGTCGGGAATATCGTTGCCTAAATTACGCACTGATATGGCGCTTGAGAATTTGCGCAAACTCAGATTCTCGTTGTGCCAATCGCGTGTGAGGGTCTGGTACATCTGGCCGAGGATGGGGCCGTCCTGCCCGTAAACCCGGTAAAGTTCCTGATAAGCCGCAGAGCGATGATCGGGATTGGGGCTGTAGACCAGCTTCATCAGGTCGGCGCGGGTGTATTCCTTGGTCTCGCCATCGGTCGTCACCTTGAAGACGTATCGATTGGTAATGGAGCTGTACAGTGTTTGAATGGCTTTGGCGCCGGTGACGTCTTTGAGGTTGATGATCTTTTCCTCAGGTTCGGCCAGGGTGTAGGGCTTGAAGTCGCGCATCTGGCGCAGCCAGTATTCGTACTCGCCGCTGCCCTTCATCAGGCGGGCGGCATTTTTGTTATCCAGGTCTTTCCACCACAGGCTGAAGAACAGAGTACGGTTCTGGTGTTCCGCCATGAGTTGTTCGATCTTTGCCTGGAAGGTTTGCGCTTCCTGATTTTGCGTGTCCTCGCTGTACCAGAGGCCGGCGAACTGGTCAATGCGCACGGCAAGGCGCGTTTGAGCTTCCAACTGATCCAATTGGGCAAGAAAGTCCTTTTTGGAAACGGTCTTCTTTAGTTTTTTGCGTTGTTTTTCGAATGCGGTGACCAGGGAATCGAGCTTCTTGAGAGCCGCCTGCATTTCTTTGCTCTCGTGACCGGGGAACAGGTCTTCGAGACTCCAGCGGCCGAGTTGGAATGCCTCAGTCTTTGTTGCGAGCATCAGTCTTATTCCCTTCGCGAAGAATTTGTCTAAGAGAATCGATCGAGCGGCGTTGGCCGCTGTTTGGATCCACATAATACCAGTGCTGCCAACCATTGGCCGGCGCATCCAGAATCTCTTTAGCCACCTGGTGGATGGAGCCACGGAAACCGTTGAGCTTGAGTGTCCCGTCAGATAACACACGCGCGGCTGTTTGGCTGTTTTCGCCGAAGTACAGCCGCTGCCCGGGTTCCAGCAGACCGGCCTCCAGCAGGTGTCCGAAAGGGATTCGCTCTTGCTGGCGCGGTTCGGCAGGCTCGAACAGCTCAGCTTCGAATGAGACGGGCTCGATTTCGTCGATGCGACGGCGGGCGAGTCTTGCATAGCGTTTATCGCGTTCGATGCCGATCCAGTTGCGGTGCAATCGTTTGGCCACGGCTCCTGTCGTACCTGTTCCAAGGAAAGGGTCAAGCACAACATCACCCGGGTGGCTGCTGGAAAGAAGCACGCGATACAGCAAGGCCTCGGGTTTTTGTGTAGGATGCACCGCTTCTCCATTGGCGCGCAGGCGTTCACCGCCCGAACTCACGGGCAATACCCAATCGGATCGCATCTGTTTGCCTTCGTTGAGGGCTTTCATGGCGTGATGATTGAAGGTATAGGGCGCGCCTTTTTTCTTTTGCGCCCAAAGCAGCGTCTCATGGGCGTTGGTGAAACGCACGCCGCGGAAATTGGGCGTGGGGTTGGTTTTCACCCAGACTACCGAATTGAGCAGCCAATAGTTTAGGTCTTGGAGAATGGCGCCCACGCGATGTATGTTGTGATAGCTACCCATCACCCAGATGGTTCCGTTGGGTTTCAGCACGCGACGGCAGGCGGTCAGCCAGGCGCGGGTGAACTCGTCGTAAGCGGCGAAACCGTCGAAGCGATCCCAGGCTTCCTGCACACCGCGCACTCGCGTGTTGTTAGGCCTGCGCAGCTCGTTTTGGAGCTGCAGGTTGTAGGGTGGGTCGGCAAAGATCAGGTCAATGGATCCTGCGGGCAGCGCGCCAAGGTGCTCGACGCAATCACCTACAAGGACCTGGCCCAGAGGCAATTCGAAGGACATCGCCTCCATTATGGACAAGGACGCGGATTTCCGCCTTTGTGTCCGCAGGCCAAAGCGCAAGCCAATACAACCTCGGTATCTTTCCGTGAAGAAAGAAAATTGAGAATTGTTACTCTCACCTAAATGTAATGGCGGTACACTTCTGAAATGTTTATCACGCTGGAAGGGCCGGAAGGCAGCGGCAAAACTTCGCAGTTGCCGGGTTTGGCCGAATTCCTGCGGCAGCAAGGTTACGATCTGATCGCAACCCGCGAGCCGGGCGGCACATCAATCGGTGACCAGATTCGCAGGGTGCTGTTCGATCTTGATAATAAAGGGATGAACCCGCGCAGCGAGATACTGTTGTTCCAGGCTTCGCGTGCCCAATTGGTGGAGGAAGTGATCCGCCCAGCGTTAGAAGCCAGGAAGGTGGTTCTCTGTGATCGCTATGTCGACTCGACATTGGCATATCAGGGTTACGGCCATAAAGTAGATATGCAGGCCTTGCGTGAAATCGTTAATTTTGCCACGGGTGGCCTGAAGCCAGACCTGACCATCTTTCTCGATGTGCCCGTGGACGAAGGCTTGAACCGGCGCAATAAAGGCGGCGACTGGAACCGTTTAGACGATTACGACAAAGAATTCCATCGGCGCGTTTACGACGGGTACCAGAAGCTGATCGCTGCCGAGCCCGGGCGTTGGGTGGTTGTCAATGCGGCTAGAACCCCTGAAGAAGTGGCTGGGGAATTACGGAGTGTTGTCCTGGAGCGACTAGTTCAATGCAAGCGTTGATGGAAGCTGCGCTTGGCTAATCACATCCAGACTCTCTAAAAAACCAACAAATTCATCCGGTTTTTCACTGGTCAGTAACTTTTCTCGCTGTTCGGCGCTAAGACCATAGGGGCTGATATAACGCGCGGCATGCTTGCGGAACAGGATTATTCCACGATCGTGCCCGTAGAAATCTAACATCGAGTCGAGATGCTTTAGCATGGTTTGGCGCACCTGGTCGATGCCCACCTCTTCCCGGTCTAATCCCGCAAAGATCCACGGGTTGCCAATGGCGCCACGCCCAATCATCACCGCATCGCAGCCCGTGGTGTCCGACATGCGCTGGATATCCGCTGCTTTTCGCACATCGCCATTTCCGATCACCGGAATTCTCACCGCGGACTTGATTTCGGCGACCGCGCGCCAATTGGCTTCGCCGCGGTAGGCTTGCTCTCTGGTCCGCCCGTGCACGGCCAGCAGGCTTCCGCCGTTATCTTCCACGATGTGCGCTACCTCGATGTAATTCAAGTTCGATTCATCCCAGCCCAGCCGGATTTTTCCAGTGATGGGAATATCCATATTTTTGGTGAGGGATCCGAAAATTTCAGCGATCTTGCGCGGCTCGCGCAGCAGCCCGGCGCCGGCGCCGCGGCCAGCCACCGTCTTTGCTGAACAGCCCATATTCACATCGATGATGTCTGGATCGCGTTGGCGCAGGATCAGCGCGGCTTGCAACAGACGATTGGGATCATCGTCGAAGATCTGGAAGGCGACCGGCCGCTCTTCTTCCAGGAAGGTCAAGCGCTCGTCGAGATGAGGGTGACCGTTGATCACGTCAATGGCGTTCACGAATTCTGTGTAACTTATGGCCGAACCTAGCCGCCGCGCCATCGAGCGAAAAGGCAAGTCGGAAAAACCGTCCATCGGCGAAAGAATGGTTCGTCCGTAAAC
>DATDRZ010000129.1:0-99617 GCA_035291465.1 Anaerolineales bacterium | reverse complement strand
GGCGGCTGCTATTCGAGCCCGCCTGCGGCCTGCGTCCATCGAGGATAGCGGCGCGCGGCTGTGGTTGAGCTGGCCATTGCTGGCTCTCCAAATCGTACTCTTTTATCTTGGCGGCTGGCTGTTGTGGCGTCCCTTGCCGCTTGCATTTTCTATTGAGTTAGAAATTACGCTCGTTCTTATTGGTTCCCCTCTGTACTACAGTGGGTTAGCCCTCTACCTATGGGGCATGAGCACCCTAGGGGAATCCTTTGCCCCTTCAAGTTCACGCGGCGTTCGCTTGCCGATTGGCCAAGAATTGATAACCCGCGGTCCCTATCAGTATGTGCGCCATCCTATGTACCTGGGCTTGATCATGGGCGCAATGGGAGCCTCGCTGATCTTCCGCACTTGGGCGATACTCTTTGCTGCGATCTTTTCCTTGAGGCTGGTCGCCCGCGCCAAGCGTGAGGAGGCGATGCTGGCGCGTCAGTTCGACGCTGAGTGGGAAGCCTATGCAACGCGCACGCCAGCCTGGCTGCCACGATTTAGGAGCGATGATTAAGCCACTGAGACATGCTAAGCTAGGCTACCGTGAAGCTGCTGTTTTTCCCAACAGCTGTTGAGTAGCTGTATGAGCTGTAAAAAATCCCCTAGAGGGGATTTTTTTGTGACTCCGGGGGGACTCGAACCCTCAACCAACTGATTAAGAGTCAGCTGCTCTACCATTGAGCTACGGAGCCGTGTGCAGGAAAATCACCTGCGCGGGAGTTTCTAGTCGGCTTCGCCGACCACGAAACTCCCCGTTATTTTACCTAAACCTTTCGTTTTTACCAGACACAAGATCTTCCATAGGCAATTGGCTTCACGATGCAGTGGGAAGTGCCTGCAAATCACCTCTCTCCATTTTCAATGGAGAGAGCCTGTCCCGAGTGAGCCGCTTCAGCGGCGACGAGGGAGGCCGGGGGTGAGGCCGGTCCAATCGCTTGACAAAGCCATGCATAATCACCTATTTCGCGCAAAACGGTGTATATATAGCAGCCAGGGAAGGAAATCATGCTGCCTGCCCACACCCTAGTAACCATTACGCAAACGGTTCGCGGTTTTCAGTTACGCAATTCAGACGGCGGCACACAATACCCTAAACCAGTTACATCATCGACACAACCTACACGACCTACAACATCGACAACAATGTCCCGCGAATCCCACTTATCTCGCCAGTCCCGCGAGTCCCGACACCCATGGCCCAGTCATAGGAGCGAATTCCCCTCCCGCGCTCCCAGTGGGAGCGAAGACGCCGATGCTCCGCGCCGCACACGCCCACAATACTGGCAATAGTGAGGACACTGACAACAATGACAACATTGACAATGCTGACAACACCGACAACGGTGACAACGCAATCTCAGTTCACAACGATCTGAAGGGAACGGGTTATGGAACTTTCCTCTGAACTAAGGGATCAGTTACGGCAGTTTCAGCGAAATGAGATCACTGAACATCACATCTACGAACGGCTGGCCGGTTCCATCAAATCCGCGCAGAACCGCGAGGTGTTGAATAGGATCGCCGCGGACGAACTCAAGCACTATAAGCTCTGGAAGAAATACACCGGCCAGGATGTGTCTCCTGATCCGTTCAAAGTGCGCTTCTTCGTGCTCGTCAGCCGCTTACTTGGGTTGACCTTCGGCATCAAATTGATGGAGCGCGGTGAGGTCGACGCCCAGGCACATTACGCGGAACTCAAGGGGAGGATCGAAGAGATCGATTCATTCATCGCTGACGAAAATTCACACGAGCAAGCCTTGATCCGCCTCCTGGATGAGGAAAGCCTGCAGTACGCCGGTTCGGTGGTGCTGGGTTTGAACGACGCCTTGGTGGAATTGACCGGCGCGCTGGCCGGTTTGACTCTGGCCTTTCAAAACACGCGACTGATCGCATTGAGCGGGCTGATTACCGGGATCGCCGCGGCGCTTTCTATGGCCACATCGGAATACCTGTCCACGCGATCGGAAGAAACCGGCAAAGATCCGCTCAAGGCTGCCTTCTACACCGGGGTCGCTTATATCTTCACGGTAATGATTCTGATCCTGCCCTATTTGGTTTTGGAAAATTACTACCTATGCTTGCTTTTGGCGCTGGTGGCTGCGGTAGTGATCATCGCGGCGTTCAATTATTACGTTTCCGTGGCGAAAGATCAGCCCTTTCGAGAAAGGTTTTTCGAAATGGTGCTCCTCAGTCTGGGGGTGGCTGCATTGAGTTTTGTTCTGGGTTATTTCATTCGCTCCGCCCTGGGCGTGGAGATCTAACCGGGCGTTGAGCCGCGCTTATAGCTTTCTTCCGAAATAGGTAATCGGGTTCAAAGGCAGCAAATCGACGCGATATTCCGGCGAATACTCTTTCATCAACCTCGCCGCTTCGCGCAGGACTTTGGGGTCGTGACTCAATTTCAATTTCTCGATCGCTTTGAGGGCCTGGTTCTTTGGCGGCGAACCCAAATCGCGGAGCAATCGCATCTGCAATTGCCAGGCCTCCAGTTCGCCATAAACAGATAGGGCCACAAGCATTCCCTGTTGGTAATGCTTGACCTCATGGGCGATCACAGAGAGCGACCAGTTATCCTTTGCGCTCTTCACCCCAGCCATTTGCTTGGAATTGACGATAACTTCTGGGGGGCCAAGGAGCATGCCCTTCAGCGTCCATTTTGCCCCAGTCGGCTGCGCCCCAAAAGACAACTTCACCTTACGCTTGGCGATGTAATCAACTGATTTAGCTCCCAAAGAGCCGGATTTGCGCAGCTTATTGAAAACATCGAGTTCCCAGGCTGCCCTCTTTTGCATCTTTAGCGCCTTCATAGTGAAAAATGGTAACAGAAAACATCTCAGCGTCCCAGGTGCAAGAACCGGAAACACAGGAAACCATTTATAATTAGAACGCAGGTTCTAAATGTTTTCCCACCTCTCTGTCCACTCTTACTTCTCATTGCTCAATGGTATCCCCAAGCCCAGCGAGCTGGCCTCGGCCGCTGCAAAAGCCGGGCAATCAGCCCTGGCCCTCACAGACCACAACCGGCTGACTGGAGCCATTGAATTCACATTGGCGTGCCGGGCGGAAGGGATCAAGCCTATCCTGGGCCTTGAGGTGAAACTCGTAAATCCCAATGGCCGGGGTTTGCCATCGATCTTGTTGGCAATGGATTCGGCCGGCTGGTCCAGCCTTTGCCGCATAAGTTCCTGGTTGCTGCACGAGGGACATGGTGAAGCGCGGCCGCTTGCGCTCGAAAAATTGGCTGCGAACGAGAAGGGCTTGATCGTGCTTGTTTACCCGAGCGCGAATAAACCCACACTCGCCTCTCTGAAAGACACGTTTGGCGATCGGATGTATATGCAGCTACCCGCGCATAATGTCAACCGGGCCGCAGATCTTGCCAGGGATTTAACCATTCCGGCTGTGGCGGTGTGGCCGATCTATACCATGCACCCTGCGCAGGCCGAACTGCAAAGAGTGCTGGCGGCCATGCGATTGAATACGACGTTGGATAGGCTGCCGGATTCTGCGGCAGCGCCGGCCAAAAGCCATTTTCCCGGTAATGAGGAATGGGCAGCACAATTCTCCAAATTTCCCGAAGCCATCGCGGCCACCGAAGAAATCACCTCACGCTGCAATTTCGCATTGCCGCTCGGGAAACCCATCTTTCCAGAATTATCGCTGCCCGGCGGGAAAACACCCAACGAAATGTTGCGAGAGAAAGCCTACGCCGGCGCCCTCAACCTCTACAGCAAGATGACAGTGGAAATTACGCATCGTCTCGAGCACGAGTTAGAAGGGATAGGCAACAGTGGTTACACCACACTTTTCTTGATCATGGAGGAAATTGTTTCCTTTGCCCGACAAGCCGGCGTACCGTTATCGTCACGCGGGTCGGCCGCCGCTTCGCTGGTGGCGCACTGCTTGGGGATTACAACGCCTGACCCGATCAGGTTGAATCTATATTTTGAGCGCTTCCTGAATCCCGCGCGCCCCAGTCCACCGGATATAGACACGGATATCTGCTCTCGCCGCCGCGATATTGTGATCAACCATGTATACGAGAAATATGGCCGGGACCGCGTCGCCATGGTGGCAACCATCAACCGTTTTCGCCGCCGTTCGGCTCTGCGCGAAGTGGCCAAGGTGTACGGTTTGTCTCCGGCTGAGATCAAGGCGATGGTCGAGTCGCTGCCCTATCGCTATTGGGGCCCTCCCCGCGCATCATCTGAAAACACGGATCGACCATACGCAGAATTGGAAGCGCGTTCCAACGATGTAACGCACAAATCGATCTTCTCCCACGCCGAAGCCATCCTGGATATGCCTAACCACTTGTCCATCCATCCCGGAGGGATTGTGATCAGCGCGGGACCGCTCAATGATCTGGTACCCACCCAATACACGACCAAAGGCATTACTATCACACAGTACGACCTCGAAGGGGTGCAGCAGTTAGGATTGGTGAAGATGGACCTGTTGGGAATTCGGGGTCTTTCTGTGCTGGGCGATGTTGCCGATCAAATCAAGGCACAGCATCCTGAACTGGGCAAAACGCGCCTCGATATTCTGGAGCAAATTCCTGATCATGATTCCAAAGTTGCCGAACTGGTGCGCAATGGAAAGACGATCGGCTGTTTCCAGATCGAAAGCCCGGGGATGCGCGCCACTCTGAAAGAAGTACAGGCAGACAGTGTAGACAACGTGATGGTCGCTCTAGCGCTATTCCGGCCGGGCCCGCTCACCGGCGGCTTGAAAGATGCCTTCATTCGCCGCCACCTGGGTCAGGAGGAAGTCGCCTACCTCCACCCTGCGCTGGCGCCATTACTGGAGGAGACGCATGGCGTCTTCCTTTACCAGGAACAAGTGCTGCGCGTGGCTCACGAACTGGCCGGCTTCAGTCTGGCTGAATCGGATTTGCTGCGCCGCGCAATGAGCCACTTCGATCCCGGAAAGCGCATGCAGATGCTCAAGGAGAAATTCATCAATGGCGCGGGTGAACGCAAACAGGTTCCGCCAGATGTGGCGGAACGAATCTGGGAAATGATGGCTGCCTTCGCGGGTTACGGGTTTCCAAAAGCTCACTCCGCGTCATACGCTTTGACTGCGTGGCGCTCAGCCTGGTGTAAAACCTATTATCCTGCCGCGTTCATGGCCGCGGTCATGGCGAACTGGGGCGGCTACTACGGCCAGGAAACCTACCTTATGGAAGCACGACGACTGGGTTTGAAGATACGCGCGCCGCACATCAACTATTCCCAATCCCAATTTAGCGTAACAACCATTGATGGCAATGCACACCTTTTTATGGGCCTGGATCAATTGCGGGACTTGACCCACGACACCCAGCGGCGAATTCAACAATTTCGGCCGTTCAGTTCTCTTGGGGATTTCTTATCTCGGGCTTTTCCGCGGAGCATGGAAGCGCATAACCTCATTATGGTGGGAGGGCTGGATGGCCTGGGAAGCATTCCCAATCTGCTCAACGAATTAGAAACAGGAACCTGGAAACGCGGCCAGATGCCCCTATTTAGGACTGGCGAGGATCCAGTGATGGATTGGTCACTTGAGGAGAAAGCCGCGGCACAGGAAGCCCTCCTGGGGGTCAACCTAGTGGCCCATCCTTTGGATCTGGTCGCCGATCAACTGCGCCATGAAGGCGTCCTGACAACATTGGAGGCAGCTGGTCGCTTTGGCCAAGACGTGAGCGTGGCAGGCATGAAGCAAACCTGGCGAAGAGTACAGGTCAGCGGTGGAACTCTTTACTTTATGGATTTGGCTGATTTCGAGGGAACGCTTAGGGTGGTGATAGCTAACGAAGTTTACATGCGCTACCGCGCCGAATTGGTTGGCAAGGCACCCCTGCTTGTAGAAGGCCGGTTGGAATCTGAGAGCGAGTCACCGGAACCGTTGCTAAAAGCGAGCAAGATAACAAGGATAAGAAGGTAAAGACGAGTGGCGCGACAAACATTCCTGTTCGATGTCGTCCCCTGCGTCTCACCATCTCGCTCAATCGAGATACAATACCGGCGCCCCCGAGGGACCCAGCCTGGCCACCAGCGCGCCGACGCCACGATCATGCAACTTTCTGAACCAGTCCGTAAGATATTGGAGAAACCGGAGGTCGTGCGGATCTCGGTCATCGATGCAGACGGTTACCCGCATACAGTTCCAATATGGTTTGCGCGCGATGGTGATGAGGTGGTGTTCTTCAGCTCACGGAGCGCGCGCAAGATTGCATATGCTCAAGCCAATCCAAAAGGGGCTATGTCCATTGGCGGCGATCCATACGGCAGCGAAGGCTATCTGCTAAAAGGCGAGTTTTCCGTCGAAGAGGACCCTGAGAACCGCTGGCTGCGCGAGATCACTTTTCGCTACGAACCACCTGAGTTGGCTGAGCAACACGTGCGCGAATGGTCCGGACCAGATATCGTTGTAATGCGCTTTAAGGCACACAAAGTCATCAAGATCTGAATCTTCATACGCCACAACCTTGCGAAGAGCCTGCCCTGAGCGAAGCGAATGGGTTGGATTTGGGTGGGATGTTTCTTCGAGTCCAACCTTTCGCAAGGTTCGGTAGAATGGCCGCATGACCAAGGGTCCAGTCACCGCGCGCGCCCACCCCAACATTGCTTTCATCAAGTATTGGGGCAATCGCGACGAAGCCTTGCGGCTTCCCGCCAACAGCTCGCTTTCTATGAATTTGGGCGCTTTGCATACCACTACAACGGTTCGCTTCGATTCCAGCCTGGTCATGGACCAAGTCATTCTGAATGGCGCAGAAGCTGACGCACAACAAACCGCACGGGTTTCACAGTTCCTTAACCTCGTGCGACAGATGGCAGCAACCGACGCCTTCGCCCGCGTCGAAAGTGAAAACAACTTCCCTAGCGGAGTGGGGATCGCATCCTCTTCCTCGGCTTTTGCCGCCCTGGCGCTCGCGGCCAGTTCCGCCGCCGGCCTTAACCTTGATGAGCAAACCCTCTCGCGCCTGGCGCGCCGCGGCTCCGGTTCCGCCAGCCGCTCGGTGCCCGGCGGCTTCGTGGAATGGCGAGCCGCCGATAAGGACGAAGACAGCTATGCGTTCTCCATCGCGCCCGCCGATCATTGGGAGTTGACCGACTGCATCGCCGTCGTCAGCGAGCAGCACAAAAGCGTGGGGTCAACCGAAGGGCACCGGCTGGCAGCCACCAGCCCTCTGCAAGCTGCCCGCGTGCAAAGCGCCGACGGGCGTCTGGACCTTTGCCGGTCTGCGGTGATGGAGCGCGATTTCGAAGCTCTGGCCCAGGTGGTCGAGTTAGATTGCCACTTGATGCACGCTGTGATGATGACCTCTCAGCCTGCCCTGCATTACTGGCTGCCGGCCTCGCTGACCGTTATGCAAGCGGTCAGGGAGTGGCGATCAGAAGGGCTGCCTGTCTGCTATACGTTGGATGCGGGACCTAACGTGCATGTGCTTTGTCAGGCGGATGTTGCCGACGAAGTTGAAGGCCTGCTGCAAGAGATCGAAGGCGTTATTCGTGTTCTCCTGTCTGCACCTGGTGGACCCGCCCACTTAGTCGGCTAAGGCCTTAACGAATTGCTATCGCTAGCCGCTTTTACCCATCCGATATAATTCCTTCATTCGTTCAATACAGGTGAGTAAAATGGACTTATTATCTTCGTTGATCCCGTTCATCATCGCTATTGCTGCCCTCATCGTAGTGCATGAGCTGGGGCACTTTTTCACCGCCAAGCTCAGCAAGATTCAGGTCAAGGAATTTGGCATCGGTTTTCCGCCCCGGCTGGCGCGGCTCTTCAAGTGGGGTGAAACGGAGTTCACGCTGAATTGGATCCCGCTGGGCGGGTTCGTCCGCCCCGTAGGCGAAAATGACCCCAAGGTTGCCGGTGGCCTGGCCGCCGCCAATCCCTGGGCGCGGATTTTCGTCCTGATATCCGGCCCGGCCATGAATTTGCTGGCCGCTTTGTTGATCTACGCCTTCATCTTTCTCCAATTGGGAAAACCTGATTTGAGCCGCGTGCAAATCATGGATGTTTCCGCCAACTCCCCGGCGCAGGCCGCAGGCCTGGACGCCGGCGATATTGTGTTGAGTGTGAACGGTGAAGAGATCGACAGCACAGACGAATTGCGCAGTCTGATCTATGCCAACCTGGGCACTTCAATTAATCTCACTTACGCCCGCCAGGGAGAGACTTTTACAACCTCCCTGGTTCCCCGTGATCCGCCCCCGGCAGACGGCGCCATCGGCATTGCCATGGGCCACCCTCTGGTGCCGATCAATCCGGCCGAAGCCCTTGTGGTGGGCGGGCAGGCGATCTATGAGCAGGCTGGTGCATTGATCGCGTTACCCGGTCGCATGATCCGCGGAGAAGTCAGTGCTGAAGAAGGTCGTCTGGTGGGATACAAAGGCATGTACGATATTTACACCGAAGTGCGCGAAGCCGACGCCGCACAGGATAGCCCGCTCCCCCCCGGCATTAATACGCTTTCTTTCTTTGCTTCCATCTCGATCTCACTGGGCCTGCTGAACCTGTTGCCAGTCCCGGCCCTGGATGGCGGGCGTATCTTGTTTACTCTTCCCGAAATCCTCTTCAAACGACGCATCCCCCAGTCCTATGAAAACGTGGTGAATGCCGTTGGGCTCGCCTTGCTTTTGTTGTTGATCGTTTACATAAACCTGCAGGATTTCCTAAACCCCGTTGTTATCCCATAAGATGCCAAATACCGAGACCTCCGAACTGTCGTTTGACGAAGTCATCACCGCCCTGCGCGATGAATCGAATCCATTCCCGGCGCGCTATCTCTATCGCCTCTCGGGACTGGAGGGCGAGGAGTTGGGACTGCTAACCCGCGTCTGGCCGGATCTTTCCACCAATCGCAGGCTTGGTTTGCTGGAAGACATGGAGATGCTGGCAGACAGCAACATGGTGATGCACTTCGACGCCGTGAACCGAGTTGCGCTGGGCGACGAGGACGCCCGTGTCCGTTTCACTGCGGTGCGCTCGCTGTGGCCTTCAGAGCAACCGGCTCTGGTGCCCAAGCTGCTCGATCTGCTGGATAACGACGACAACACCGAGGTCCGCGCCCAGGCTGCCGCAGCCCTGGGGCGCTTTATCTATCTGGGCGAGGTCGGCAAAATCCCCGAAGCGACCCTGAAGCAAACCGAGGAGAGATTGCTGGACATCATGGGGTCCGATGAGGATGAAATAATCCAAAGGCGGGCGCTCGAATCGCTAGGTTATTCAAGCCGCGCCGAGGTACCCGATTTGATCGAGGAAGCCTACGAAAGCGACGACGATGATTGGATCACCAGTGCGCTTTTCGCCATGGGCCGCTCCGCGGATGACCGCTGGGCGCCCCTGGTGATTGAGCGCCTCAATGATTCCAGCGTGGAGCTGAGCCGTGAGGCAGCCCGCGCCGCCGGCGAGCTGGAGCTTAGCGAGGCGCTGCCGACACTGGTCGACCTGCTGCAGGATGAAGATTCAGAGTTGAAGTTGGCCGCCGCTTGGTCGCTTTCGCAAATCGGCGGCAACGGCGTGGCCGAGGCGCTCGAGGAACTTTTGGAGCGCAGCGATGACGAAGACGAGATCGACCTGATCGAGAACGCCATCGAGAATCTGGCCCTCACCCAGGAAATGGGCGAACTCAATCTGATGGATCTCTCGCCTGAAGACTTGGAAGACATAGCCCACCCCAATGGAAACTCCGAGGAGAGCGAAGACCCGGACGAAGAATAACGAGCGGGGTGATATGACTGGCAAGGAGAGACTGCACGCCTGGATCGACGGGCATGTTCAAGGGGTCGGATTCCGCTATTTCGTTCGCGAGAGTGCGGCTAGGCTGCCCTTAACCGGCTGGGTGCGCAACCTGCGCGACGGCCGCGTGGAACTCGTTGCTGAAGGTAAACGCGAGGACTTGGAAAGGTTTCTGAGTACCGTTCGAGTGGGACCGAGGGGCTCCCAGGTAACCGATGTGCGGGTGGAGTGGGGAATTGCCAGCGGGGAATTCGACAGCTTTGCGGTGCAAGCTACCCTTTAGACGTAAGCAAACGCAGCACCGATCCCTGGCTGATCTTTCACAATCTGGTAAAAGCGCGCGGCTTCGCTGGCCTTCGAAGCTGTATCAGGGGCGTAGTTCACTGACCCGCATTCGGTGATGAAAATCAATTGTTCAGGATAGTAGCGGCGCAGGCTGAGATAATAGCCGCCCTTGTCCTCATCCAGCATTTCTTTGGGGCTATACCAGAGGCAAATGGCGCCGATCCAGTCGGCATGCAACATGGCTTCATCCGCGCCCTCCATGAAGTTGGCCGCGTCCAGTCGCTGGCCGGTTATCTGCGGCCCGGGAGCCAAGCCCGGAAAGCCGAATTTCGCCATCGGGAAGCTCAACCTCAAAGAGGCGACTGCATCCATCCACCACCGGCCAAAATCTTGACCGGAATGCCAATGCAATCCGCAACCGCCACTGGTCAGGTTTGGAGCGCGCAGCACCGCGAAATACCCGACCCCGGTTTCGACATGCCGCTGGACTGAAGGGCGCACCCAGGCAGCCCATTCGGCCGCGGGTATCGGTTTTCTGACAGCAGGTAAAGATAATTGCGTCATCAGAAAGAGTGTCGGATTGTGCTTCCTCAAGCTGCCGATGGTCTCCTTGCCGACATCCATGCGAAGCAGCGCCGCCTCAGGTGCATATTTGCCGGATGCATCAATGGATAATCCTTCACCGCTGGCGTGGACGCCAGCCAAGCAGCGGCCCAGCGGCCAGGGGTAGGCTGAGATATCACTCGGTTTTACGGAGAAGGATAAGAAGGGAGTGGGATCAATGATGTCATCTGGGAAATGCGTCAACCCCTTAGCGGTTGCGCCCTGCTGGAACAAGCCAAGATGAATATGACCTCCTGTTGTTTGGCCCGTGGGCCCAGCGTTGCCGATCACGGTACCCGCTTTCACGTTTTGACCTTTGGCAACTGTGATATTGGAAAGATGTCCGTATAGGGTGCGATAACCATCGCGGTGCAAGATGGTCGCATAGCGGCCATGGGGATTCCCATCTTCGGCGCGAACGTGCGCGGTTTCAACGATGCCATCGACGCACGCGTAAATCTTGCTGTTCATCGTGGCGCGGATATCCAAACCTTCATGCCCGGGAAGCCCGCGATCCAAATGAAGCTCCGGATTCGCTCCAAACGGTTGAGTCACGACAACAAAATCGGTCGGCCAATTCAAATTAATGGGATTGCCAAGGCTTCCCACTATTTGCGGAACTTGCCCGACGGCCTTTTTTTCTCCCGGAACGGGTTCTTGTTTTTCAAACAAGATGTTCTTGTCCATGGGTTACCCGAATCCCAATTTGCGTTCTTTCATCGAGATGTAGCGACCCTGCCCGATAATCAGATGATCAAGCAATTCAATGTCGAGAAGTTGCCCCGCCTCGCGCACGGCCTTAGTCAGGGCTAGGTCGTCGGGGCTCGGGGTCGGATCACCACTGGGATGATTGTGCACCAGGATGATGGCAGCCGATTCTCGCACGATAGCCGGTTTGAAAATCTCTGCGATCCGCGCGGAGGTGAAATTGATCGAACCCTTATACAGTTCCTCGATGTCGACGACGCGGTTGCGCGTATCCAAGATAAGCTCGCGTAAGTGTTCCTGGGCTAATCCGCTCATCTCGTATTGAACTAAGGCGGCGGCGTCCGCCGGACTGCTGATTGCGGGCCTGGATTCAGGGCTTTGCACGCTCAGACGTTGGCCGATTTCAATCGCTGCCTTGACCGCGGTGGCTTTGGCTTCCCCCATCCCTTTCAACGACTCCACTTCCGCATAGTCGGCTCTCTGCAGCCCGGTCAGGCCGCCAAAGGTGTTTAGCAACCGTTGCCCAAGCGTCACTGCACTCTCGCCGCGCAATCCGGTACGCAGGAGCACGGCCAGCAGTTCCGCTGTGTTCAATGCACCCGGGCCAACTTTTTTCAAGCGCTCTCGCGGTCGCTCATCGGGTGCTAAATCCGCGATTCGATAGCTGCCTTTTTCTTCCACCATGCACAATAGTCTACAAGAAACATGCCATACGAGTTGCAAAAACCTTGCGAAGGTTGCTCTCGGGAACTTGCCGAAGTGGAAATTCAATCCTTCGCAAGGTTGATAAACATGCGATGGGGTTGCCCTCATTGACACCCCATTTTGCGCACGGTATAAACGCCCCATGAGACGCAACGCCTGGCCTTTGCTGCTGGCCGCCTTGGTGCTAGCAGGCCAGGCCTGCAATCTGCAGCGAGTGCTCGATCCTTCGCTGCCCACCTCGACCTCCCCATCCAACCCAACGACAACTTCCAGCCCGACGCCGATCCCGACATCAGCCCCCACATTGACTAACGAGGCGCGCGTCGCAGCCGGCGACCTGGCCTTCTTCTACGGCGATTGGGATGGCGCCTTGGACGAATATCAACGAGTACTTTCCGAAAGTCAGGATGAGGAATTACGCGCCGCGGCCACGTTGGGTATCGGTCGTACCCACGCGGCAATGGGGAATTATTCGCGGGCGCGTCAAACATTGGAGGGATTGGTAGACACTTTCCCTGGTGCCGAAGCGTTGGCCAGTACATACTACGCACTGGCCTCTGTGTACGAGGAATTCAATGACTCGCAAGCTGCGGCTGAAGCCTATCAGCGCTATCTGGAATTGCGCCCCGGCCGACTTGATTCCTATGTACAGGAATTGCGCGGCGACCAATTGCTTGCCGCCTCTGAATATGACGCGGCGATCGCAGCGTACGAAGCAGGGTTGGAGGCCGACCGCCGGGGTGATAATTCGATTTTAAAAGTCAAGATCGGCAACGCGCAATTCCGAGCAGGCGATTTTGCAGCGGCAATCGCAACCTACCAAGCGATTTTGAACAGCACGACCAATGATTACCTGAAGGCCGATATGGATCTGCTGATCGGGCGCGGTTACTTGGAGTTGGGCGAAACAGTACAAGCCCATACCTATTATCTGCACGCGGTGGTCAACTATCCCCTGGCCTATTCAAGTTACGCCGCGTTAGTGGAACTCGTAAATGCAGGGGTAGCAGTTGACGAATTGCAGCGTGGGCTGATTGACTACAACACTGCAACCCTAACGACCGACGAGGGGAACCAACAGGAGCTTTACGGTGTAGCTATTGCCGCCTTCGATCGCTACCTGGCTTCCAACCCAGATAATCACACCGATACGGCGCATTATTACCGCGGGCTGGCTTTGCGCGAAATCAGAGATTACTTCGGCGCAATCCAAGAGTTCGACCACATCATTTCCAAACATGGATTCGATGAGCATTGGGTGGACGCATTCTCCGAAAAAGCGGCCACTCAGTGGTTCAATCAAGAGAATTACGAAGGCGCCATCAATACCTTACTAGGTTTCGTGGCAGCCACTCCAAGCCAACCTGCATCTGCAGAGTTCCTCTTCGAGGCAGGCCGGATAGCAGAGCGCGGCGGCCGCCTGACCCGTTCGATCGAGATTTGGCCGCGCGTGGCTGACGAATATCCCTCATCCGAGTTTGCCTATGACTCCGTTTTTCTCGCTGGTATCAGCACCTATCGCCTCAAAGATTACTCCGGCGCGCAGAGTCTTTTCCTGCGCGCCTATCAGACTGCGCTAAGTCCAGAGCAGCAATCGCAAGCATTGTTTTGGGTGGCTAAGGCCTTACGAGCCCAGGGCAACGAGGATGGCGCGCAAAATGCCTGGCAGCAAGCGGCTGCTGTGGACCCGACTGGCTATTACAGCGAGAGGGCCAGCGACATCCTGGCCGGCCTTGAACCGTTCCAGCCACCGGCTTCGTACTGGTTCGATTACGAAGTGGACGCTGAGCGGCTGGAGGCCGAAGCCTGGATCCGTGACACCTTTGATTTGCCAGCCGATATCGACCTTAGCGACCCGGGGCCGTTGTTTAGCGATCCGCGCTTCATGCGCGGTGCTGAATTGTGGCGCCTGGGCGAATACGAGCTGGCACGCGCTGAATTCGAGGACTTACGCCTGAGCTTGATCGCCGACCCGGCCAACTCTTACCGCCTGGCGAATTATCTGATCGATCTTGGGCTCTATCGCACGGGAATCTTTGCGGCCCGTGAGGTACTGACGATGGCCGGTATGAGCGATGCTGCCACCATGAATGCGCCCACGTATTTCAACCGAATTCGATTTGGGACCTATTTCCGTGATCTGGTCGAGAGGGAAACCCGAGCCGAAGGCCTCGACCCGCTGTTTTTCTACAGCATGATGCGCCAGGAGAGTCTCTTCGAAGGATTCGTCACTTCGTCTGCCGGGGCCCGCGGACTGCTGCAAATCATCCCAAGCACGGGCCAAGAAGCAGCAACGCTGGCCGGCTGGCCACCCGATTTCACGCCTGATGATCTGTATCGCCCGATCGTCAGCATCCGCCTGGGTGCAGATTACCTGGCCGTGCAGAAACATGCGTTCAACGACGACCTGTATGCCACCTTGGCAGCTTACAACGCAGGCCCTGGTTGGGCTTCGTATTGGACAAGTTTGGCAGGCGAGGATCAGGATTTGCTCTTAGAAGTGATCCAATTTGCAGAGACGCGCAATCACATTCGCAGCGTTTACGAATTATTCACGATTTACAGCAATCTATATTCTACGGAACAATGAAACGCCCGGCGATCCGGGCGTTTGCTTATGGCATGCCCGTTGCCGTTGTATCCCCGATCTCGGGCTGTGCAGTTGGGTCCAGCTCCTCAACCTGGCTGCGGGCGACCAGGAACCATTCATTGATCGTTGCGAAACGGTCACTGGACTGGAAGATAGGACCAACAGAAACCCCGCGCACCTGCGACGAAATTGCATAGTTGTAAATCGGGATATACAACAGAATAGCGGGTATTTCGCGGGCGAAGTGGGCTTGGAAATTGTGATACAAACGGGCGCGTTGGCTTTGATTAGTGGAGAAACCCGGGAAGGCGCGGGCTAGCTCCAGATATTCGCTGGCGCGACGATCATCCCACATTGAATAATTTTGCCCACCCGTGGCTTCGGCCTGGTGCCAGAATGGGTAAGGATCAGGGTCTGGTTCATGCGCGAAATCCAAATCAACCAAAGCCGCCTGGTAAGCGCGCGGCTCCAAGTAATCGCTGATCAGTTGCTCATAAGGAACAGCCAACAGAGTCGCCTGTACGCCAATCTGGGCCCAGTCGTCGCGGATGCTTTCTGCAATTTGCGTGTGCAAGGCGTCGTCAGGGTGAACCAGTTCAAGCTCCAAACTGATGCCTTCTTTGCTGCGCACTTGCCCGCCTTCCGCAGGGATGGTGTAGCCAGCCTGTTTGAGCAGGCTGATGGCAATATCGGCGTCATAGGGGATACTCGGCTGAGCTTCGTTGTAAGCCCATGAACCGGGCAGAATGGGGCTGTCTGCAACAATCCCTTGCCCCCCGAGAAATTGGTCTACGATCCATTGCCGATTAGTGCCATACATCAACGCCTGGCGCACCTGCGTTTCTTGAAAGAACGGCTTCTCGGGGTTTTTTAAGTTGAGGAGCACAAGACTTAAACTTGGCAGGCGGGTACTGTAGACATTTAACGTTGGGTCTGATAGAACGGTAGAAAGAAGCTGGGGATCAATATAGTTGATGCCTAACAAATCGCCTCCCTGATAGGCTTGATACGCGTCTTCCGCGGTCTCGTAATAATGGAATACAACCTGGTCGATATAAGGACGCCCAGCGTAGTAACCGTCCCAGGCATTGAGTACAACGCCTGTGACCTGGTTGTTCTCATTCAGTAATTCGCCGAACCGATAGGGTCCTGAACCCACAGGTTCCAGGTTATACGGAGCGTTCATCAGGGTGGCGGCGTCCATCTCCCCCAATAAGTGTTGAGGCAGCACGCCGAAACTCAGGTAATCCATGAACGGCGCGTAAGCCGACGGGAGCCAGAACTGCATATGCAAATCGTCGAAGACAAACACCTCAACCGATTCCCATAGAGTACGAACGTCTTCGCGGATCGGGAGGCTCGGATCTTTTAGCAATTCAACGGTATAGGCTACATCTGCGGTGGTCAGAGGTTCGCCATCATGCCAGATTAACCCTTCACGGAGCTTGACGTTGTATTGCAACCCGTCCAGGGAAACGCCCCAGGTCTCAGCTAGATCTGGTAGTGGGTTGCCGCGTCCATCGAAGCGCACCAGACCATTGAACAGCAATCGGGTGATGTCCTGGTCGGCTGGATTGGCATCATCTAATAAGGGATTCAGGCGACCAATAGTCCCGACCAACCCCTCGATGTAGATGCCGCCGCGTTCAGGCTGGGCGGTGAATGTCTGGAGTACAGGTTGTTGGGCAAGCAGGAGAATGGCAATCGCAACTAATGCCAGTCCGACGAGGAGGAGCTGCCAGCGCAGTTTATTCATTCAATTAGAGGCGGTTGAAAGTTGAATGTTTAAGGTTCAACGCTGAACCTACAACCTTAAACCTTTAAACCGTTCGTAATTATCCAGATACGTAAACCGTATAAACAGCAAGAAGGAAGAAGAGCACACTTAAAACGATGGTGATGCGAAAAAGGGTTCTTTCCACCCCACGGCGAGCAGAAAAAACGCCCCCGGTATCACCGCCCGTTAGCCCGCCCAGGCCGGCGCCTTTGCTCTGCAAAATAATACTGAAAACAAGAGCGGTTGAAAGAATGATCATGGCGATATCTAAGAGATTTTCCATGGACTTGGTTACCCTTTCTAGGAGCGGGCGGATTATACCGTTGCCCAAAAGTATTCGTCAATCAGGCACCGAAAATTCAGTTCCCGCTTCACGCCACAAAACTTATGTTCTATAATAATCCGTCTATGGCACAGTTCAACCTTCAAGCTCCTTTCAAGCCAACGGGAGATCAACCAGAAGCAATTGCCCAACTAATTCAGGGAATAAAAAAGGGTTATAAGCAGCAAGTCCTTTTGGGGGCTACAGGAACCGGCAAAACTTATACGATGGCCAACGTCATCGAAGCCATCCAAAAACCCACTTTGGTGCTGGCCCACAACAAGACTCTGGTGGCCCAACTCTATGCTGAGTTCAAAGAATTCTTCCCCGATAACGCAGTTGAATTCTTCACGTCTTATTATGACTACTACCAGCCCGAAGCTTACGTTCCCCGCAACGATCTCTACATCGAAAAAGAAACCGATATCAATGAGGAAATAGAGCGGCTGCGCCTTGCTGCCACCACTTCGTTGTTAGCCCGGCGAGACACGATCATCGTGGCGTCGGTTTCGTGCATTTATGGTCTGGGAAACCCGGAGTCTTACGGGCGGGTTGTCATCAATCTCGACACCGGCAAACCATACCGCCGTGAAACGCTGCTCCGGCAGTTGGTCGATAGCCATTACGAGCGTAAAGAAAGCGACCTGATGCCCGGAGCTTTCCGAGTACGCGGCGACACGCTGGAAGTGGTTCCGGCCTACCAGGACAAACTTGCCTATCGGATCACGTTTTTCGACGATGAGGTTGAGCGCATTGTTGAGATCCACACCGTAACCGGGGAGATCGTGCGTGAGTTAGGCACCATCGCCATTTACCCTGCCCGGCACTTCATCACCGACGAAGAGAAGATGGCGGCCGCCATCCAGGGTATCGAAGAGGAACTTATCGAGCGGCTCAAGTTCCTCAAGGGCCACGACAAATTGTTGGAGGCGCAGCGCCTGGAACAGCGCACACGCTACGACTTGGAAATGCTGCGCCAGGTAGGTTACTGCACCGGCATCGAGAACTACTCGCGCCACATGGACCAACGCGCCCCAGGCACGCCGCCCTGGACACTTATCGATTACTTCCCCGCGGATTTCCTCATGATCATCGACGAGTCTCACATGACCATTCCACAGGTACGCGGCATGTACTTCGGCGATAGATCTCGCAAGGATATCCTCGTTGAATACGGGTTCCGTTTGCCGTCTGCTGTGGACAACCGCCCGCTGACTTTCGACGAATTTGAACGCCGGCTTGGCCTGGTGATTTATATGTCTGCAACCCCAGCTGAATACGAAATGAAGAAAGCAGAACAGGTGGTTGAACAGATCATCCGGCCTACCGGCTTGGTCGACCCGGAAGTCGAAATGCGACCCATTGAAGGCCAAGTGGATGATTTGATCGGCGAGATCAACAAGCGCGTTGGGATCGGCGAACGCGTCCTTGTGACCACGCTCACCAAGCGCATGGCGGAGGATCTTTCCGAATATCTGATGGAAATGGGCGTCAAAGTGCATTACCTGCACTCCGAAGTCGAGACCCTGGACCGCGTCAGTATTTTGCGCGATCTACGCTTGGGCGTCTTCGACGTCGTGGTAGGCATTAACCTGTTGCGCGAGGGACTAGACCTACCCGAGGTTTCACTGGTTGCCATCCTGGACGCGGACAAACAGGGCTTCCTTAGATCGGAAACCGCGCTGATCCAGACCATTGGGCGGGCGGCGCGCCACGTGGACGGCCGTGTCATCATGTATGCCAACAAGTTGACGGATTCGATGAACTACGCCATCCGCGAAACCAACCGGCGCCGCGATAAGCAGCTTGCCCACAACAAGGCTCACGGCATCGAACCCGTAGGTATAGTGAAGGCAGTGCGCGACCTCACCGATCAGCTCAAGGCGCGCGCGGTGGCGGAAGAGCGCCCCGAATATCGGACCGATGGTATGCGCCTGCCGCGCAAAGAACTGCAACGGTTGATCGGCGAGCTGGAACAACGTATGCGCGCAGCGGCCAAAAACCTGGAGTTCGAGCAAGCCGCAGTGCTGCGCGACCAGCTGTACGAGGTACGCACGCTGCTGGCAGAAGAAGGAAATCTGAAGCCGTGGGAGAAGATGCGCGTCATTGCAGGCATGGATGAAGAGATAGATTAAGCAGGCAAGTAGTAAATACACAAGTAGACAAGTACACATGAAGGTCTCAACGAGATGGGTATGAGCGCAGCCGTCCCTGAGCGGAGCGAAGGAATGCTGCGCCCGATCGTCGCTTCTTGTGCGGCGATATTCTGAGTACCCGATAGGGTTTGCGATGCCAATCACTAACAACATCACCCGAATGCTGGCTACCAAGGGCATTGCCTTCGAAGCTCATGGGTTGCCCGATGAGAAGCTCGGTGGCTTGGAAGCAGCCGCCCTCCTCAACGTCGATCCTCATCAAATGTTCAAGACTGTCGTGGCTCTGCGGCCGGATGGTGGCAAGCCCGTGTTAGCCCTGGTGCCTGCGCCGGCACAACTGGATTTAAAGGCATTAGGGCGCGTATTGGGCGGCAAAAGGCTGCTGGTGGCTTCGCAAGGCCAAGCGGAAAAGCTCACCGGGCTGCAGGTAGGCGGTATCTCGCCACTGGCGTTGATCGGCAAAGGGTTTGACGTTGTGTTGGATGAAACAGCCTTGAATTTTGAGAAGATCTATTTATCCGGAGGACAGCGAGGACTGAACTTATCAATGACCCCACAGAGCCTTATCGAATTAACGCATGCGAAGAGCGGAAAAATCAGTGAGTAAGCCTTCCATCTAAATAATCAATCCCTAATTGCAGCGCTTCCTCTGCCGCTTGCTCTTTCACCGCCAGCCGCTCTCCTTTAAAGTTGAAATGACGCGTCCAGGCCCCATCCGGTGCGGAAACCGCCATCCAGACCAGCCCTACGGGCTTTTCTGGTGTACCCCCGCCCGGGCCGGCGATGCCGCTCACGGCGATGCCAACATCAGAAGCCAGACCACGGCGCACGCCGCGGGCCATCTCCGTCACAGTTTCAGGACTCACCGCGCCGTGGTTCTCAAGAGTTTCCCACGTGACACCCAGCAGCCGCACTTTGGCTTCATAGGCATATACAGTGACACTCCCCACGTAATAGGTAGATGAACCTGGCACGTTGGTGATACGGTGGCCTACTAACCCACCGGTGCAGGATTCAGCCACCGCCAACCGCAAGCCGCGGGCACGCAGTTTCTCGCCAATTATTACTTCCAATTCTTTTGCCATAGGGTTAAACCGAGATTATACGGGTAACTTGCCAATCCATTCTCTTTGATAGAATATCTGTGCGATGGTGCTTCCAGAGAACATCCAAGCCCAACTCGATACGCTGCCAAATAAAACCGGCTGCTATTTGATGAAGGACGCCAGTGGGCGGGTGATCTATATCGGCAAGGCGGTCAACCTGCGCAGTCGCGTGCGCTCGTATTTTCATAGTGCGGCAGAGATGGATGCCAAGACCTATCACCTGGTCCAGCAAATCACGGACATTGAATGGATCGTGGTCGCCTCCGAACTTGAGGCGCTCATTCTGGAAATGAATCTGATCAAGAAGCACCGTCCGCATTACAACATTCGCCTGAAAGACGACAAACGCTACCCATACGTCAAGGTTCACTGGGCCGACCCTTTCCCTAAGGTGACCGTGACCCGCCGAATGGATGACGATGGCTCTCGCTATTTCGGACCCTACACCAGCGTCTGGGCCGTGCATAAGACCCTGGATTTACTGCGCCGCATCTTTCCTTACCTCACCTGCGATCGTGTGATCACCGGCCAAGATGAGCGCGCCTGCTTGTACTACGACATCAAGCTGTGCACCGCGCCTTGTATCGGCAAGATCGATCAGGCTAGCTATCGTCAAATGATTTCCGACCTGTGCGATTTTCTCAATGGGCGTACTGAATCGATTGTGTCGCGTCTGAATACTGAGATGGAGCAAGCTTCCGCCGAGCTACGGTTCGAGAAGGCGGCAGCTATTCGCGATCAGCTGGAAGCGATCGAGAGCATTGTTGAACGCCAGCGCGTCGTCTCCAGCGACTACGCCGACTCGGATGTAATCGCCATGGCGCGTTCGGATCGTGAAGCCTGCGTGCAAGTTTTCTTTATCCGCAACGGCAAGCTCATTGGACGAGAATATTTCATGATGGAAAACACCGCCGACACTGCGGATGCAGATGTGATGGCCGAGTTCATCAAGCAGTATTACGACCAGGCAGCCAATGTACCGCCCGAAGTGTTGCTCCCTCATGAAGTCGAAGAAGCGCAGGTGATCCGCCAGTGGCTCAGCAAACGTCGCGGCGACGGCGGCGTGGAGATCAAGATCCCGCATAGCGGACAAAAACATGAATTGATCAACATGGCGGCTGAAAACGCGGCCGAGACCCTCGCCGCAATGCAAGCCCAATGGCAGGCGGACACACACCGCCAGACCGAAGCACTGGCTGAGATCCAGCAAGCGCTCAGGCTGCCGCGCGCGCCGGAGCGCATCGAATGCTATGACATCTCGAACACACAGGGCACTGCCGCGGTGGGCAGCATGGTGGTCTTCGAGCGCGGTGTGGCCAACAACAAGCTTTACCGCCGCTTCAATATTAAAAGCGTGGTAGGCCCAGACGACTTCGCCAGCATGCAGGAGGTGCTCACGCGCCGCTTCAAACGCTGGCAGGCTGCGGATGAAAGCAGCCCGGTACCTGGAAAGAAACCAGATGCGGCGTTCTCCAAGTTGCCGGATCTAGTTATCGTCGATGGCGGCAAAGGTCAGCTGGGCCGCGCCGAAGTCGTGTTCAAGGAATTCGGGCTAACAGACAAAGTGCCGTTGGCCGCGCTCGCCAAACATAGCGAGGAATTGTTCACGCCAGGGCAGGAACGCGGCATCCTGCTGCCGCGTTCGTCGCAAGGGCTCTTTTTGCTCCAACGCATCCGTGACGAAGCGCATCGTTTCGCCATCACCGCGCACCGCGCACGGCGAACCAAGAGCGGCATCGCTTCGCAATTGGACGAGATCCCGGGAATTGGTCCCAAGCGGCGGCGCGCGCTGCTCAAAGCCTTTGGGTCCATTGATGGTCTGCGCCTGGCCCCCATCGAGCAGCTCGCCACGGTTCCCGGCGTGACGCCCTCATTGGCCGAATCCATCAAAGCGCATTTAGAGTAAACTCTGCATCATCCTCAGGTGAATTTATGGCAAAAGGCAAACGACAAAAAACCAACATCAGCCAAATTATCTTTGCTGCCATCGCGCTGCTTGTGATCGCTACCATGATCCTAGGCGCGATCTACAGCTACTAATCGATAATTCCTGATAGCTTTTGACAGGCCATGGGGGAATAAATTGCCCAACCCGGGCAACCGCTTTGGCGGCCCCACGGAGGTATACATGGCTAAGCCTGTCCGTCCGCAAAACCTTTTGCTCATTTCCCTGGCATTAGGCTGGATTTTCGATTTCCTCTTCTGGCAGAAGGCAGTGGGCATATCCCTGCCAATATTCACATTTCTCATGGTTGTCATCGGCCTCTGGATGGCTCGCCGGGCGGGGCTAAAGCCATCGCCCGGTGCCGTCTGGCTGCTGGCCCCCATCGCCTTTTTCTCCCTCGTACCTGCGCTGCGTTTGGAGCCGTTCACCCGCTTGACCAGCATAATCCTGGTATTCGTGCTTCTGGCTATTTTCGCCCTCAGTTTCCTGGGCGGCCAATGGGTCCGTTATGGTTTTATGGATTACATAGCCAAGATACTGGGCCTGGTTCCCTCCGGTTTGGGTTTGCTCAAGGAAACGGCCGGAAAAGAAACCAATCAAAAAGGGAACCGGTTCAGTGTTCGATCTCTGGCGCCGGTATTCCGCGGCTTGCTCTTCGCCCTGCCATTGTTGTGGTTCCTGGCAGTATTGCTCGCCTCAGCCGACCCTGCCTTTGCCGATTGGCTCGATTCTATATTCAGTTTCCTCGAAATCGACAACGCAGTTGAGTATGTATTCCGCGGTTTCTATATCTTGATCCTGGCTTATGGGTTAGCTGGGGTGTATATGTTTGCATTCAACCGGAGTCACAAGCAAGTGCTACTGGGAGAAGAGAAGCCAATTATCGCGCCTGTTCTTGGTTTCGGGGAATCTACGACGATGCTGAGCTCGGTGAATATTCTTTTCGCTGCGTTTGTGGTATTTCAGTTCAACTACTTCTTCGGCGGCACGACCAACATCGTGGACACACCTACGGGATTCACTTACTCCGAATATGCCGTGCGTGGATTCTGGGAATTAGTCGCCGTCTCTCTCACTTCCCTGGTGTTCTTCATTGCCCTGAGCGGGATCAGCAAACGTGATACCGCCAGCCAGCGACGATGGTTTTCCGGACTGGGCATTGCCCTTTTTGCACTAGCGGCTGTGATCTTGGCTTCAGCGTTCGAACGCTTGCTGCTCTACGAACGCGTTTATGGCTTCACCCGCCTGCGCACCTACCCGCACGTATTCATGATCTGGCTCGGGTTGCTGCTCCTGGCGATTGTGATCCTGGAAGCCCTTGGCCGACAGCGGGCATTTGCTCTTGCAACACTAAGTGCGGCGGTTGGCTTTTCAGCAACCCTATCCTTGCTCAACGTGGACGCCTTCATAGTCCGTCAAAACATTGGCTTGATTCACGCGGGTCAGCAATTTAGCGTGTCCGACCCGGGCAGCGGGTCCGGAAAATTGGACTATGCGTATCTGGGCACATTATCGGATGACGCAGTTCCGGCTTTAGAATCCGCTTATCGACAATCTCGGCTTGATGAGGACTCACAGTTAACCCAGCAGTTGGCGACAACTTTGACTTGCCATTTCAAGATCGTCAACCAACCGGGTGAAACTCCCTGGCAATCGTGGAACAGATCCCGGCAGGCCGCGTTGTCTTCATGGAACTTTTTGAAAGCTGATCCAGGTTTCCCAATAATCGAAATCACGGAAGGAAATACTTTCACGTTTTCAGGAGAAGAATTATCCTGTTTTGGCCCCGCCTGGGACTAAGGCCTAATCTAAGCTTGCCCGGATGGTATGATTCCCCATCCCGTGGAACAGCAAACCGTAAAAACGCGAACGAACCAGGATTGGTTGCAGGCCCTGCGTGAACCTGCATCACCGGAAGCGCTGGAAGAACTACGCGCCTTGCTATTGCGCGGTTTGCGCGCGGCCCTGGCTGCTCGCGTCAACGGCGACGTGGACGCGCTGGCCGAAGATTTTGCGCAAGAAGCATTGCTCAAAATCCTGGCCAGCCTGGAAACGTTTCGCGGGGAGAGCCGCTTCACCACCTGGGCGCAGCGCATCGCCGTCCATGTCGCCTTTTCGGAACTCCGCCGCCGCCGCTGGAAGGATGTCCCACTCCAAACCTTCACCCGGAGACAAGATGGTGGCGAGTTTACTCCTGAGCTGCTCGCTTCGCCAAATTCCTCGCCCGAGGCTCTATCCGCTCGAGCTGATCTACTCCATAACGTGGAAAGCCTGATCTTCAATGACCTCACCGAAAAGCAGCGCACTGCCCTTTTGTCCATCGTCCAGGGTGGTTTCCCGTTACCTGTCGTCGCTGAGCGCATGGGTACCAACCCTAATGCGCTCTACAAATTGCTCCACGATGCCCGCCAGAAGTTGAAACGGCGCCTGGAAGAAAAGACCGGGCTTTCCACCCAGGAACTGTTGTCTTTCTTCGAGGAAGCATAGGTAATACGCTGACCGAGATGTGCGTCAGTAGGATGTAACGAGATGACAGAGATCCAAGCCGAAAGTTTAACGAATTTACTCCACCGCATCCTGACCACGCGCCCCGAAGAATTAGGATGCGAGACCTGCTGCGAGGAATTGGGTCTGCTCGCCGAGTTGGAATCCCAGGGAGAGGATGCGGCCACTTTGCTTCCGCTGGTCCGTCTGCACCTGGAGAATTGCCAGAGCTGCAACGAAGAATATGCAGCTTTGCTCGACGCGCTGAAGGAAGTTTAATAGCCATTTTTCGATCTCTAATCTCCAGCTAATAGGCGCCCTAAGTCAGAAGCCTGCGGTAGGTATAATTTCAGCCGTGTCCAATCCGGAATCCATCGAAGGCACAGTCCCCGCTGCGCCAAAAAAGGATAAGAAGCCGCAGGATTTGGCAGCCACTCAGCGTGTCGAGTCAACGAAGGGGCCAAAACGCTGGCGCTGGATATTGGCGGGGTTAGGTTTGTTTGTGCTGCTTTTGGGCCTCGGCGCCTGGAGTGGATATCAGACGGCCGTTTCGGCGCGCAAGTCTCAACAAGCCTTGCAAAGTGCGGTTGAGGCCAACTTCCAGTTCCAACTAGGCGTGGAAGACCTGAAGAAAGGCTTTTGCACGCGTGCACGCGATCGCTTTGTATACGTCATCCAACTCGTTCCAGATTACCCCGAGGCCCAGGATCAACTGATCCTGGCTTCGCTGTGCGCAGATGCCGGCGCAACGCAAGCCGCCGAGGTTACTGCAGGGCCGACCCCAACCCCGGATCTGCGCGACGCAGAAACGATCTTCGCGGAAGCGCAAACTCTGCTCAGTGCTCAAAACTGGGACGCCCTTTTGCCGTCGCTGGATACACTGCGCAAGAATTTCCCCGATTTCCACGCCATTGAAGTAGACCGCCTTTACTACATCGCTTATCGCAACCGCGGCGTCCAGCGCATCATGCCGCCAGTTGGCGACCTGGAGCGCGGCATCTTCGATCTCAACCGTGCTGAGCAAATCGGCCCGCTCGACGAGACGGCCGAGAAGGTGCGCCAGTGGGCGGTGTGGTACATCATTGGGACCAGCTTCTGGGAAGTGGATTGGACCCAAGCGGTCCAATACTTCGAATATCTGGCCGGGCCGGCGGGCGCAGCTCCCCAATTGCACGATACCAGTTTCTTCAGCGCAATAGACCGCCTGACGCAGGCCAGAGCCGGTCTCTCCCTGGAGCTGATCGCGCAAGCTGAACGTTACGCGCGCGACAAACAGTGGTGCGCGGCTGCCGACGCGATGGACCAGGCCAACGCTTACAGTCCGCTGGACCCAGAGGCACAAGCACTGTGGGTCAATTACATTGAAATTTGCCAAGGTCCTTCAGATACTTCGGGTGGTGAAGCGACCGAAGAACCGGGCCAAATAGAAACACCGACACCCCCCGCATAGATGCCATTCCCCGCTTGGGCACTGCCTCTGGCATTCTGGCTGCATATGCTGGCGACGGTGATCTGGGTGGGCGGATTGGCAGCTCTGGCGCTCATCGTGCTGCCAACCCTGCGGCGCAGCCTGAAGCCGCGCGTCTTTGCCAACTGGCTTACAACCTTGAACAAACGGCTTGACCCCATCGGGTGGTTCAGCCTGGGCTTGCTGACCTTCACTGGTCTCGTGCAAATGGAGGCCAATCCCAGCTACGTAGGTCTCCTGGCGGTTTCGAATGCCTGGTCGCAAGCAATTCTATTTAAGCACATTGTCTTCGTTGGCATGATCGCGGTTTCCGCCTACGTGACCTGGAAAGTAGCCCCTGAGGTCCAGCGCTCGGCACTCAAGCAGGCCCGCGGCATCCGCGATGGTTCCGAGCAATACTGGCAAGCCCGCTTGCAGCAATTCATCGGCCTTAACCTTTTTCTGGCGTTGCTGGTCCTTGTGTTCACCGCTATCGCCCGCACGTCTTAACCACCAAAGACCGAGATCCAACTATCTAACGAAACAGGCATAAATCCTGCAAGTTCCTGCTATGCTGGAGGTATGCCGTGTTCTCTGACACCATCTCTTTGTTGGCTTTGCTGATTGTTCACTTCGGGTTCGCCGGGCTGCTGGGCCGGGCGGCCAGCCGCGTTCAGACTCTAGTAGAAGGCGCTTTCCTGGTTTTTTTCTCTATCCTTTATTTGACGGCGACTTTTGCCTTACCAATGCCAGTGTGGGTTAATGGTCTGGTTCTGCTGGCCAGCTTTATCGTGGCAACCCTGTCCGCATCAAGGGCCTCGAGAAACCAGCTCCGGCCGGGCCTGAGCTGGTCCTACGCGAGCTTTGCCATGTTGCTGATCCTGCTCTGGTCCGCTGTGCAAGGCTGGCAGGCTCCTTTGTTGGCATTGGGGGCAAGCGCGGGTTTGGCAGCCCTTTTGGCATTGAGGCGTGGATTAGCAATCGCAAGTTGATACGCATTAAACAAACACGAGGGGCGAATATTCAGCGCTTGTATCTTCAAGGTAGTGAAATAATGGGGCGCCTTTTCGGTCGCCCCATTTATCCCAAGCAAAGCTTCGGCGCAGAACCTAACAGTTGCGCGCCTCTACGAAATCCCCGGCGGATATGTGCCTGTTTTCATAATCATTGCCATAGGCAAAGACACCCTTGAGAGTAACCTTGCCCACAAGCGCCGAAATGAACAAGCCAGTGCCATCGTTCGTTGTAATACTGGCGCACGTCAGGGTTACATTTTTCAGAGAGGCGACGTACACACCGTCGCCCGTATTACCATCTGCGGCAACGTTGTTTAGACTGACGTCGCCGGCCGACAATATGAACAACCCTGTAACGCTATTACCAGAAAAAGTATTAACGCCGGTTAGAGTAACCCCAGGCGAGCCAATTGCGAAACCCATATTGTTAAGGAATACTCCCTTCCCATAGTTCTCATTCGCCATCACGTTATTCAGCGTAATCTTCCCCCGGCTGGCGACCACCAATCCGGACCCTTCCGCCTCAGCCGTCCCATTGAAATTGAAATTGCTGGTGCCTGTTATCGCCACCCCGTTGGAGGCGTCGGAGGTTGAATTGTCGATCTTCACACCCCCGCCAAGGTTCGCTTCCGCGGTGAGATTAGCCAAAACAATGACGCCTTTGCTATCCACCTTCAGTCCCGTGCCGGTGTTTCCTGCGAAGTAATTGCTACCCGTAATGTAAACACCCGCCGAACTGCTGCCTGGCTCATTATTCAGCGAAACGCCGATTCCCTTGTTCCAATTCGCTGTCAGCGAATTGGCCTTGATCATTCCAAGCGATACAACCCGCAGGCCGTCCAAGCGGTTATCGCTGAATGTATTTATGCCTGCAATCGTGATTGGCTTGGCGATGGAAGCGCCTGTCTGGTTATCAAGGTAGGCGCCATAGCCAGATTCGGCTTCGACATCCTGACCGTTAGCGCTGGCCGTCAGATTACTTACATAGATTGCTCCTAATGTGGTCAGCTCCAGGCCTGATTCTCCATTTCCATTTAGCGAATTCGTCCCGGTGAGTTTCACATCGTAAGGAAGCCCGAAAGCGCTGTTGTCGATCAAGGCACCGTACTGGAGATTGAGGGAGGATGTCAGGTTGTTAATAGTGACGGCCCTTTTACTATAAATCTCCACCCCGTTTGATTGATTCTGCTGAAATTTTTGTGCGCCGGTCAAAGCAATCGCCCCGATCCCGGTTGCATTATCCAATCTAACCCCATAGCCGCCATTGTGGGAGGCAGCCAGGTTGCTCGCCGTTATTGGGCCCAAGGATTCAATGAGCAGCCCATTATCGTTGTTCCCTTCAAACACATTCGCGCCCAGCAAGGTAATCCCTTTGGAAAACGGGGAGTTCAAATTGCTTACGGTCGCCCCGAAGGCACCGTTCTCAGAAGCCTGAAGGTTTGCTAGCGATACGAATCCCCGGCTGGCAATCTCCAATCCATTGACTTCATTCTCATTAAAGATAGCGAATCCGACAATTGTGATCCCGGCGGTGGCTCCTGGGAAATCATTCTTGATTTCCGCACCGCTTTCGTCGTTCAATTGAGCCCGAACTTTATTGACAGTGATTGCGCCCAAGCTGCTTAGCGTCAGCCCATACTCCGAATTCAGGTTGAATGAATTTTGACCAGTCAAAGTGACCGGCCTGGCCAGCTGGGCCGTGCAGGCGCCCTCGACGGCGCCGCAATTGTCAATCCGTGCGCCATAGCCGCTGCCATCGTTGGCTCCGTTGCTGCTTGCATTCAGGTTGCTTGCGCTGATGGCGCCATAGGAGAGGATAGTCAATCCGTTCCCATAGTTGGCCGAAAAGGAATTCGTCCCCGAAATACTGATGAGCTGGGGTGAAATCACGCCGCTATGGGTGTTGTTGAACTCAGCTCCAGGGCCTTTGATGCTTTGTGAGGCAGTAATGTTAGTGAGCTTCATCGCGCCCGCACTCAGGATCTTTATCCCACCTGTGTAATTCTGAGTAAATGAATTGCCACCTGTAAGGGTGACCGATTTGATACCCAGCGCGTTGTGGTTATCAATTAAGGCACCGTATCCCGGCGTGGCGATGCTCCCATTCCCTTCGGCACAAAGGTTGCTTGCCGCCACGGCCCCATTGCTTTTGATGCTGATGCCGGACCCGGCATTCCAGTTGGCTTCATTGCACCATTTGGCTACAGAGGTAACTATGCTTACATTTCCCGTAGCTCCAGAAAATCCATTGTTCAAATAAACACCGTCTCCAGAATTGTCGCTAGCTACAAAATTGTAGAGCGTGATATTGCCCTGGCTGGAAACCTCCAGCCCTCGCCCGCCCAGATTGCCGGAAAAGCCGTTGATGCCCTTTATCGTGACTGGGGCCTTGCCAGGTGAATTGTCCAGGCTTGCGCCAGCCAGGCCATTGCCATTGGCCAGTAGGCTGGTGACCGTAATCGCCCCTGCGCTGGTCACGTCAAGCCCTGTGCCACTGTTCTCATTCAGCATTGCTCCTCCAGCCAGCAACACATTCCTTGGGTAGATACCCGCGTCGTTCACAATTTCCAACCCTGTTTCACCATTCCTGCTGGCGGCCAACTTGCCGATGCTGACATTCCCAAAGCTGGATATCTGCAGGCCAAAGCCTCCGTTGTCATCTGCTACTGTCAGACCGGTAAGTGTTACGTTTTGCTGGTTGGTTGCCTGAATCCGGTTATTCAGCAGCGCCCCGGACCCGTTTTCGATTCCGCTGGCAATGAGGTTATTGATGGTGATGGCCCCATAGCTATCAATAACCAAACCATCATCCAAGTTCAGGCCGAACGTATTTGCCCCTTTCAGCACCACTGATTTCGGAAATGCAACACTCGAGTTGTCCAGGATGGCACCCGAGCCGCAGACTCCGCCAAGGCCGTTGTTGGTAGCGGACACGTTATATAGCGTGATATTCCCGGAGCTGGACACCACTAGCCCATCCGTGCCGTTGTAACTAAACTGGTTCACGCCGTTGATGGTGACGTTGGCGTAAAAGGGACCGGTGTTATCGATGAGCGTTCCATCGCCGCTGTTGTGGATCGCGGTGATTTTGGTCAGAGTGACCGTGCCTACCGAGTTGATCAGCAGGCCGGTCGAGCCGTTGTATTTGAATTCATTGCTGTATTTCAAGTACACGGGTTGCGCGGTAGATGCTGTGTCATTCGCCAAATCGGCGCCATAGGCTCCATTGGCGTTTGCGATCAGGTTGTTAATTGTGATTGCCCCTTTGCTGCGGATGACCAAGCCAGATCCCTCATTCTCGGCAAAAATGTTCGTCCCGTTCAGGGTAACGGCTTTTGCCACGCCACCTGCATTATTGAGGTTGGCGCCGTCGCCTGCGTTATTTATCGCGCTCACATTATTGAGCGTAATAGCTCCTTTTGAGAAAACCGTCAGACCAGCCCCAGTATTATCTGAAAATTCGCTGGAGGTGATGACGACATCCTGGATTCCGGCATCATTGTCGATCTCCGCGCCGCTGCCATTCTTTACGTGAACACGAGTCAAGGTTACTTTGCCGGTGGTACTGATCTCCAACCCACCACCGTCAAAAGTAATATCACTTAAACCCACATAATTGCCCCAATTGAGAATCGAGATGCTTTGATCGAATACCGATGGGTTAGATATATTGATACTGGTATTGTTTCCGCCGCTCCAGCCACCTTTAAGAGTTAATTGATATTTTGCCCAATTCGTAAAATGTGCGGCATTTCCATCCATAACAATATCGAAATTGGACTGGTCCTCGCCCGCCTGGATCCAGATCACGCCGTTGGTAGACGGCTCCGGAATATCGCCGTCAGCGATAGCTTTGATCAACAGCCACAGGCTGGTGTAAGGAGCTGTGCAACTCGCTCCACCAGGCGTCACTCCCACCGGGCACCAGCGGGGATCGATGACTTCTATGAGTTCCGCGGCTTCCTCGCTGGCCAAGGGCAGGGGAGTCCCATCCTCCGCCACAACTATCAAACCCATGTCCGTCGGGATCTCTGCTGGCAGGAGGGGAGTATCACCGGAATCACCCGCGGGTCCTATTTCATCCTGACTTTCCGTACCTCCTGCAGTTCCAGATTCGCCTGTTCCCCCAGGATTATCTACAATGGCAGGAACCGTTTCCATTGTTTGCACTTCCTCTCCCTCCTCGGTCAGCGGCTCGCCGGCATGATCCGATTCTGCAGTAGGAACGGGATCGGAAGGCGGCTCGTCCCCTTCAGCCATGGCCGGAAACGACAAAATGGCGCTGAGAATAAGCGCGGAAAACATACTGCCTAAAAGAACGCGAACAGACATCAAGGCTTTCATTTCACTCCTCCTGATTATGGATTTGATGTTTGTGATCTGTACTGCCGCTTGAGTCGCTTTCCACCCATCATGGACAAACTATAATTTATCCCTTACTTATTTGCAAGGTAGCAATGGCCAACCTGACCTGTCCTTTTTTCCGGGACCCAGAGGCATCACTACCCGAGTTTCGCCTTGCAGGGTGGCGCCAGGCTTGCGGTTACCTGACGTGATTTATAGAAATTCCTCCGAGGCCCAGTGAGTCCGCCAGTCGCACCGGCGGATCTCACGCATTCGCGTTGCAGTTCAATTGCTGCGCGTTCTAGATAAGGTACAGCGGGTGCAAGTGCCCAGCTATTTTGGCTAAATAAGATTAACCGTCGTCCCATCCAACACATACAATCGGTTGGGCACCACCACCCGCTGTACATGTTCGCTTTCGCCCGCAAAATCCTGGGTTGAGTTTTGCTACCAAACAGGGACAGTACTCAAAAGCGATAGGCACGCTTAGTTCAAGAAGGGAAAGCGAGAGCCCAACTACTATCCAATATTAGTCGCGTTGATCCGCGGGTCATATATTGCCGCATTCGATGCCCGACAGTTGTACTGTCGGGCTCAATACAAATAGCGGCAGTACAACAGCCGCCTATCAAGGAACTAGCAGTGCTTATCTGTGTTATCCGTGTTTATCTGTGGCTAAGCTTATAGATAATCTTCCGCATAATGGCAAGCGACCCAGTGGTTTGGGCGCAGTTCGCGCAGTTGCGGTCCTTCTACGGAACAGTGCGACAAGCGCGCAATAGGGCAGCGGGGGTGAAAGCGGCAGCCCGAGGGCGGATTCAGCGGGCTGGGCACATCGCCGCTGAGGATCGTGCGCTGCTTCTCGCGCTCAGGGTCGGGCATAGGGATGGCGGAGAGCAGCGCCTGCGTATACGGATGCAGCGGCTGCTTGAACAAATCTTCACGGGTTGCGATCTCGGCGATGAGCCCCAGGTACATCACGGCCACACGATCGGAGATGTGCTCGACCACTGCCAGGTTGTGGGCCACGAACATGTAAGTCAAGCCTAGCTGTTCCTGCAGATCTTTCAGGATGTTCAACACCTGGGCCTGAATGGAAACGTCGAGCGCGGAAACCGGCTCGTCCAGGATCAGGAACTCGGGATCCAGCATCAGGGCGCGGGCGATGCCGATGCGCTGGCGCTGGCCGCCGGAAAATTCATGGGGGTAGCGATTGGCGTGGTACTCTTCGAGCCCTACCAGTTTCAGTGTGGCGAGGAGTTTTTCGTATCGCTCATTGCGATTGCCGATATTGTGGATGACCAGCCCCTCGGTGATCGCGTCGCCCACCGGCAACCGCGGGTCTAACGAAGCGTATGGATCCTGGAACACAATTTGGATTTTGCGACGCAGATCTTTGAGTTCGCTGCCTCGCGCTGCAAAGACATCTTGCCCGCGGAACAACACCTCGCCCGACGTCGGCTCGACCAGGCGCAACATGGTCATGGCTACCGTGGTCTTTCCGCAGCCCGATTCGCCCACCAACCCCAACGTTTCCCCTTTTTTGATATCGAAGCTGACGCCGTCCACGGCTTTGACATCGGCCACCTTACGGCGCAGCAGTCCTTCGTAGACGGGGAAGTATTTGACGAGATCTTTGACCTCGATGATGTTTTCGCGTGAGTTTGAGTTCGCAGCCATATTCGATAATTAACTCAGGTTGCCACGCGACATTGTCATTCCGATGAGGGCGTTTAGCGCCGCTTTTAACGGCGTTGCCCGAAGAGGAATCCCTTTGGATCCGGGACGCGGAAACCGGAATCCGTTAACAAAGGGATTTCTCCTAAGCCTTCGGCTCCGTCGAAATGACATAAGTCCGTTCATGGTCGCAACGGCGCTTTGTGATCCCCATGAGATTCGTACAGGAAGCAGCGCACCTTGTGCTCGGGCTCGATCTCGATCAGGCTCGGCTCCACGTTCCAGCAAATCTCCAGCTTGTATTGCTCTCGGGCCTTGCAGCGCGGGGCGAAGCGGCAATTCCTCGAAAGACCGATCAGGTTCGGCACCGATCCGTGAATGGTTTCCAGGCGTTCTTTTACTTCGCCGAGGATGGGGATCGAATCGTGCAACCCTTGCGTATATGGGTGCAGCGGTTTGCGGAACAAGGTTTTCGTGTCCGTCTCTTCGACAATTTGTCCGGCATACATCACCGCAACTCGGTCCGCCATCTCGGCGATCACGCCCAGATCGTGGGTGATCAAAATTACTGAGGTGCCGGTCTGAGCGCTCAACTGGCGAATGAGATCCAGGATCTGCGCCTGGATGGTGACATCCAGTGCGGTGGTAGGTTCATCGGCGATCAGCAGTTTGGGTTTCAAAGCCAGCGCCATGGCGATCATCACGCGCTGCGCCTGGCCGCCGGAGAGCTCGTGGGGATACGCGCTCGCTTTGCTTTCCGCATCGGGAATGCCCACCTGGCGCAACAGGTCCACGGCGTGCTTCCAGGCTTCTTCCTTTTCCATCTTTTCGTGGATCTGGAAAACTTCCACGATCTGGTCACCAATGCTGAACACCGGGTTCAGGCTGCTCTTGGGCTGCTGGAAGATCATTGAGATTTGTTGGCCGCGGATCTTCACCATCTCGCGTTCTTTCTTGAGGAACAAGTCATCTCCTTCAAGAAACACTTCCCCACCGATGATCTTCCCGGGGGGATCAACCAGCCGCAAAACCGAGAGCGCGGAAACACTCTTGCCACAGCCGGACTCGCCTACCAACCCGAAGGTCTCGCCTTTCCCCACGGTGAAATCCACACCATCCACCGCAGTCAACACGCCATCTTCGGTGTAGAAGTATGTTTTCAAGCCGCGGACATCAAGCAGTGTTTGCATCGGTGCTGTCGCTCAATGGGCGTCTATGCTTTGGAAGTTTGACCCAGCCGCGGGTCCATGGCGTCGCGTAAACCGTCGCCCAACAAATTGAAGGACAACACGGTGATCATGATGGCGATGCCGGGGAAGAAGACTAAATGTGGCGCGGTGAACACCTGGTTGCGTTCCCTGCCCAACATGGTCCCCCACTCCGGGGTCGGTTCCTGTGCCCCAAGGCCCAAAAATGAGAGTGCAGCCGCTTCCAGAATTGCCGACGCGATGCTAAGGGTGGCTTGCACGATCAGGGTCGGCAACGCATTGGGGAGTATGCGAACAAAAAGCAAGCGCAGGTGACTTGCGCCTAATGCTCGGGTGGCCGACACGAATTCCTGTTCTTTTAATGAAAGCACGCTGGCGCGCACCAGGCGCGCAAACACAGGAACATTGACTACGGCAATTGCCAAAAGAGCGTTTTGCAGACCTCGCCCCAGAATGGTAATGATGAAGATCGCCAACAAGAATGAGGGAAATGCCAAAATGACATCCATGAAACGCATAATTATATTGTCCGCCCAACCACCGAGATATCCGGAAACGGCGCCGATGAATGCACCCACGATGACCGCGATTCCGATGGTTGTAAAGCCAATATACAGGGAGATACGGGTGCCATAGATTAGCCGGCTGAACTCATCGCGGAAATTTCCGTCGAGTCCCATAATATGCTCTGTTTGGGTGACCGGGCAACCCAGTAAATGAATGCAGGGAGCCTGGCGATCCACCACGCCTTCCTCCCCAATAAAGTTGATTATCGGATCAAAAGGAGCCAGCACAGGCGCAAAAATTGCGATCAAGACCAGCAGCAGCAACAAGATCATGCCGATAATGGCATTGCGCTGCCTGAACAGATTACGCAGAGTGAGAGCCGCCAGGCTGCGCGAGCGCACAACCTGGGTTGCCGTATCCGAACGAATGACGCCGGTTCCAGTTGTCAACCGTTACCTCAACTTGATGCGCGGATCGATGAACGCATAAGAAATATCCACCACCGCATTGATGAAAACGTACCCAATGGCAATCACGATGGTGAACGCCTGGATCACGTAATAATCTCGGCCGGTTATGGCATCAAACAAGGCGCGGCCAACTCCGGAAAAACCAAAAATCGATTCGGTCAACACTGCTCCTGCGAATAAGGTTCCGGTTTGCAGGCCAATGACTGTGACTACGGGTAGCAATGCGTTACGCAGAGCGTGTTTGAGTATGACCTTGCTCTCAAGAACCCCTTTGGCCCGCGCGGCGCGAACATATTCTCGACCCAGCACATCCAGCATACTGGAACGAGTAATACGAGCAATGATCGACAAGGGGATGGTACTGAGGGCAACCGCAGGCAAAATCAAATGGACGATGGCATCGCCCAAAACCTTCCATTGGAAGGTAATAATTGCATTGAAAAGTGCAAAGTTGGAAATGAAATCGAAAATGGTGTACAGCAGAGTTCCGCTCACCAGATGCAAGCCCCAGGCTTGATAAAAGGGAGTCGGTAAAACACCCGCCGTCAAACGCCCGGAAGGCGGGAGCCAAAAAGGAGTGTCCTTGAGCAGAATGGCAAAAACGAATGCCAACATTAAACCCAGCCAATACACCGGCATAGAAACGCCGACGTTGGCGCCGATCATGGTAGCCACATCGACGCTGGAATTGCGTCGCACAGCAGAGATCACGCCTGCCGGCACGCCGATCAACACTGCGATGATCATCGCCGCAGTACCTAATTCAAGCGTGACCGGTAATCGCTCAATCAATAACTGTGAGACCGGAATACGGAAGCGAATGGAATTTCCAAAATCACCGGTAAAAACGTCGCCCATGTAGATGCCCAGCTGCACAAGGATCGGCTTATCCAAGCCAAAGCGCTCCGCAAAAGCGGCGCAGGCAGCCTCGGTGGCATGTTCGGCGAGCGCAGAGCGGCATGGGTCACCGGGAATGACGCGGGCAATGATAAAGGTAACCACCATGATCCCCAGCACCACCGGGATGGCCAGCAAAATGCGACGGATAATGTATTGCGACATTCAGGACCTATAAAAGGACGCGGGATGGGTCAGCCAATGCAGCCTCACCATCCCGCGTTTTTACTGAATTCTAAGCCTCGGGGTTCACCTCAGGATCTGAGATTACTCCGCCGGTGCATTGATGAAACCACCCCACAGGTAGGCAGGGTAGTCGAAGCTGCCGGTGTTGCCGACATGATACGGGTTGGCAGCATCCAGGCCAAAGGCAAATGAAGCCACCACGTCGTCCGCGTCGAAGTCGGAGCCATCGTGGAACTTGACGCCGTCACGCAGATGGCAAGTCCAAACGGTAGCATCTTCATTCGAATCGCAGGATGTCGCCAGCTCGGGAACCGTGTCGCCAGAGTCATCTGCATACTCCAACAAAGTCTCAACGACTTGCTGGCAAGCGGTCAGCGATTCGCCGTCGGTTTCGTCAGCGCACAGCATGCTGATGGGTTCGTTGTTCTGGATGTACACCAGATCATCGTCACCCGGATCCATCTTGTAGAGCTGCGGGGCGCCATAAGGCGGATAGTAAGCGCCACCTAGATCGGCACGAGCCGCATGGAAGACAGCACCATGAACAACCGGCACCATCGGAACCAGTTCGCGGATCGCATTGTTGGCTTCAGCATACAGCGGAGCAGACTCAGCAGGATCAGCGATCGAGGAGGCAGTTAGCAGAGGTTCAAAGATCTCTGGATATGCGTTGCCGAACTGCGGATTATCCTCGCCGAAGTGGAAATCGAGGAAGTTAGTCACGTGCGGGTAGTCAGCACCCCAGCCCAACAGGTGGATGCCATCCAGCAAACCCGAGGTGGACTGGTCGATGAATTCGCCTGATTCCATCTCGACCACTTCAGCAGTGATACCAAGATTCTCCGCAAGTTGGGTCTGGATCTCAACGGCCACACGCCCGGGTTCAAGGATGTACGGGCGAGAGGCCGCGCGATAAAAGATGGATGTTTCAAATCCATCCGGGAAGCCGGCATCGGCCAACAAAGCACGTGCGGCCTCTGGATCGAAGTCGTACCAGGCATCACCTTCACAACCGTTGGTGATGGAGCACGGGGTGAAGTGAGAGGCTACTTCCGATCCCGCGGGGTAGAAGTTGTCGACGATGCGCTGGCGGTCAACGCCCATGGCAATGGCCTGGCGAACACGCACATCGTCAAAAGGAGGGAAGGTATTGGTAAAGCCGATGTACAAGATGTTGGGGTTATCCTGTTGGATGAGTTGAAGATTTGGATCTCCCTCAACGGTGGGCATGTCGGCGGGGCTGACGCTGGTCACATAGTCAGCAGTACCAGCCTGCAGCTCTTGTAAGCGGGCAGCAGGTTCAACCAGGAAGCGAAGCACTGCCGTTTGGGCAGGAGCCTTTTCGCCCCAGTAGTTGTCGAAGCGAGTGTAGACGACCTGCTCACCGCGAACCCACTCGGTCACCATGTAAGGACCGGTACCAACCGGGGCATCCAGCATTGCGCCAGTGCCGCCGGTGAAGGCGATGTATTCCTCAGGCTGAATGCCAAAGGGAGTAAACGCCACCTTGGCCAGGAAGGCCGGATCTGGGCGGCAGAGCGTAAACACCACCGTCAATTCATCCACGGCCTCGACGGAAAGCACCTGGCCGCCGTAGTCGCAGCTACCGGCGTCCAACTTCAGGTTACCGAAGGCGGCCAGTTCTCCAAATTCGCCGCGTTCCGGGGCAGGCTGGGCGGGCGCGCAGGCAGCCAGGATCAGGCCGACCACTGCCACCAGGCCTATTAATTTGATCAGTTTCATTTTTGACATTGTGAGATTCTCCTATTACTTCTCCGTCCGAAAAGTTTGTTAGGCGCGAGATGCTCTTTTGTGGGAGCTTCACCTCCTTTGCTCAAATGATAGAAATAATGGAAATTTCATTATAAGACGGGATACTCAACCGGTCAAACAGTGATAGTACACAGGTGTCCGGTAAACAAGCAGACAAGGCAAAACGACACATAAACTTTAGTACTTACTATTTACCCAGGCTTCTTGTTCACAAAGTCATCCTCCGATTGACTCCTATGGAATGACCTTGTTTACCTATTTACTTGCCTAATGCTTCAATATCTGCGAGAGAAATTGCTTGGTGCGCAGTTCCTTTGGATTGTTGAACAACTGTTCCCAGCTTCCCTGTTCCACAATCACGCCTTGATCCATAAAGACACCCAGATCAGCGGCCGCACGGGCAAAACCCATTTCGTGGGTCACCACGACCATCGTCATCCCTTCTTTGACCAAATCGAGCATGACGTCGAGAACCTCTTTGATCATTTCGGGGTCCAGTGCGCTGGTCGGCTCGTCGAAAAGCATGATCTTGGGGTCCATGGCCAGCGCGCGGGCAATGGCCACGCGCTGCTGCTGGCCGCCGGAAAGTTGCCCGGGGAGCACTTGGGCCTTATCACCGATGCCCACGCGCACCAACTGGCGCATGGCCACGTCGAACGCTTCCTGTTTGCTGCGGCCACGAACCACGCGTTGCGCCAGGGCGATGTTCTCTACGGCCGAAAGATGCGGGAACAGGTTGAATAATTGGAACACCATTCCAATTTCGGTGCGGATTTCGTTAATGTTGCCGGCCCGCTCTTCCAATCGTTTTCCGTTCACCCACACCTCCCCCTCGGTTTCCACCTCCAGGTGATTCATGCAACGCAACAGCGTGGATTTCCCGGACCCGCTGGGTCCGAAGATGACCACCACCTTGCCACGTTCCACGGTGAGATCAACCCCACGCACTGCCTCCACATCACCGAAATACTTGTATAGGTTTTTAACGACGATGGCGCTATTTGTGACTGACATGCAACCGCCTTTCCATCCATTGGACAATCGCAGAAAGCACCAGAGTCATACTGAGATATAAGACGGCCAGGATCGTGTAGGCTTCGCGGAAGCGGAATGTAGACCCGGCATGAAGACGGGCGACCTGCGTAATATCCCGAACTGCAAGCACGGATACTAATGAAGAATCCTTCAGCATGGCAATGAAATCATTTCCCAAGGCGGGTAATACGTTGCGGATCCCTTGAGGCAGAATGATGTAGCGCATGGCCTGGGCATAGCTCATGCCCAGTGATCGGGCTGCTTCCATTTGGCCGCGGCCAATCGACTGGATACCGGCGCGGAAGATCTCTGCCGAGAAAGCCCCGTAGGTGATCGCCAGGGCGATCACTGCTCGGGAATTCATAGGAACATTGCGACCCGGTATGCCAACCATTTCCGCCAGATCAACCACCGCGACGAAGGCAATGTAAAAAATCAAGACCAACATAGGGATGCCGCGCACGACTTCCACGTAAAAGCGGGCAAAATTGCGAAAGATGACGTTATTTGAAACACGGCCCAACCCCATAATCAAACCAATCACGATGGCAATGGCATACGCGTACAAAGTGGTTTGTATCGTGATGGAAATCCCCCGGATAATGAATTCATAAGCCTCGCGATAGGTTTCATTTGTGGAAACAAAGTACACGGTTGCCACCAAAACAAAAATAATGGTTACCAGCCACCAGGGAAATCCTGACAACCGCCCTGTCAGTGGATCCGTACGGCGCGCCAAAGAAATCGCGTCACGTTGAGCGCTGTCGAGCAACTCTTGTTCTGCCATATCCTCTCACTTAACTTGAATAGAAGCGCAGTGCAGATAGGAACCTGCACTGCGCTCGGATTCGAACTCTAGGTTGCGAACCTGTTTTTACCCACCGCAGGTAATGCCGGTGTCAGTGTAATCGCAGTTGAAGTCGGCCCCGAAGTAGATTGCATTCAGCGCATTGAGCGCGCCATCGGCCATCATTTGCTCCAGCGCCCAGTTTACGGGTGCAACCAAATCGGAACCTGGCGGGAAGATAAAGCCCAATTGGTCGCTGGACATTGAGGGTCCTACTAACTTCAAGTCTTCTGCATTAGCGCCCAGGTAACCCTGGCCGGCGGTCTCATCGATGATGACTGCATCGATATCACCGGCAACCAGAGCCTGAACGGCAAACGGGAACTGCTCAAAAGCCTCGATGCGTTCGGCAGGCAGATACTGCAGAGCGGTTTCATAGTTGGTCGTGCCCGTCTGAGTCCCCAGCTTCAGGCTTTCATCCGCTACGATATCTTCGATGCTCTCGATCCGTGTCTCATCAATGCGAACCAGCAGGCGCTGCTCGATGGCTACATAGCCAATCGAGAAATCCACGAGCTCATCGCGTTCCGCTGTGATGGTGATGCCATCTGCGGCTGCGTCATACTGCCCATCGGCGACAGCCTGGATCATGCCTTCCCAGGCAGCTTCGGTGAAAACCGGGGTGCAATTGATGCGGTCGCAGATCTCATTCCAAGCGTCATAGTCCCAACCGCCGGCTTCGCCGGTATTCTCATCGATGTAGTTGAAGGGCAAATAGGCGTTTTCGACCGCCACGGTGATTTCGGCGCCGCCACAGTCGTAACCGCCGCCGGAAACCTCCTGGCAGGTGCCCGCCGTTGCGGTAGGACCGCACGCGGCCAGCAGCAAGCTGCTTGCAACCAAGGCAAACAAAACCAGTTTGGATTTCTTCATTCCTTCCTCCTTAGGGAAGCGAAATAAAGGATATGGGTTTGTGATAATTTACTCGAAAATTGGCAGTAAATCAATATGGGAAATCAAATGGCTAGGATTTGTCTTCGGTTTCTTCCGATTTATCCTTATTTTCTTCTTCCCCCGCCAGGCCCTGGCGGAAAGACCGGATACCCCTCCCCAGATCTTCGCCGATCTTGCTCACACGCCCCACACCAAAAATAAGGATCACGATCAACAAGATAACAATCCATTCGGCGCCACGCGGCATACTCACCTCCGGGTTCGGATCGACCGCAACCCTGATGTTGGTAATTAGATAAAGGATTGTACCAAACCATCTTCCCGTCCCTGACAAAAGAGGCTCCCCCCTGGAGTTGCCCAAGCGGATTGACCTTCTAGAAACTCCTAAAAATGCGCTTCCCTTTGCGCATTTACCAACCTTGGATGTAGTTTCCCCAGTCTTGGTTCTGATTTAGATAGCGTCCGAATATATACTGTGCCGATGCGGTTGGCGCCATAGGATAGTTCATTAGCCTCATTCCGGCGCTGTCGGCCATGCGACCCCCTTTACGGTGGTTGCAGACCCTGCAGGCGGTCACCAAATTGTCCCAACTATGCCTGCCGCCTAGGCGACGGGGGATTAGGTGATCCAATGTCAAGTCTAGATCGCTGCGGCCGCAGTACTGGCAGGTGTAATTATCCCGTCGGAACACTTCCTGCTTGTTCAGCTTTACACTGGGGCGGGGGCGCTTGATCATGCGCTCCAGGCGGATGACAGATGGGGCGGGGAACATAGCGTGGGCGGTGTGAATCTCCCCGCGGCCGTTGACTAGCATGGAGGCCTTATCGGCGAAGATCAAACCCACGGCTCGCCGGATGGTGCAGACGTTCAGCGGTTCGTAATTCGCGTTGAGGACAAGGACAGGTTCCTTAAGATGGCTCTCCATAAGGTCGGCGCGTCGGGCGCCTGATTAACAGGCGAGATTATAGCATACGCATGCTATAATGCCGTTTAATGTTGCGCGAGGGTTTTCTTTCCTCTTATTATCAGACCTGAACCGAACCTCTGGCGACGGTCTGGTTGCGCGCCCTCGCCCACGAGGGCGCTGTTGTTTAACATAACCTTGCGATGAGCCTGCCCTGACCTTAAGCCGCGCGAAGGGGGATGGGCCGGACTTGCAATCAGTCTTTTGTATTAACCCTTCGCAAGGTTGCTGATTGAGGAGACGTATGAATATCGATGCACAAGTAGCCACGTTGATGCAGGGCACTGAATACGGCGACGAACAACTCCGCAGCGCCATGGAAGCGGAGCTGCGTACACGGTTGCTTGAAGCCGAGAAGACCGGAAACAACCTGCGCGTGTACCTGGGCATCGACCCGCGCACAACAGACTTGCACCTGGGCCACACCATTCCATTGCGCAAGCTGCGTCAGTTCCAGGATCTCGGACATCACGTTATTTTCGTCGTGGGAACGTACACATCTCTTATTGGAGATCCGTCCGATCAAGACAGGCTGCGCCCGCTGCTTTCCCAGGAACAAGTTGAGGAAAACGCGCGAACGTATGCGGAGCAGGCTTTCCGCGTGCTGGAACGTGACAAGACCGATGTGCGTTATAACGGCGAATGGCTTTCCAAAGTGACGTTTGCCGACTTGATCAGATTCGCATCGAATTTCACCATCCAGCAATTCCTCACCCGCGAGAATTTCCACCTGCGCTGGGAAAAAGGTGATCCGATCTACCTGCACGAGACTTTTTACTCCATCATGCAAGCTTACGATGCCTACGTTTTGAAGGCGGATGTGCAGGTGGGTGGCACCGACCAACTCTTCAACATCATTACCGCCGGGCGCAAGCTGATGACTGCTTTGGGCGCCAAACCCAACATCGGCATCATCATGGGCATCCTGCCCGGCACTGATGGAGTGATCCGCATGAGCAAATCGCTGGGCAATCACATTCCGCTTAACACCGATGCCAACGACATGTTCGGCAAAGTGATGAGCGTGCCTGACATCGCCATGGGCGCGTACATGCGCCTTACAACGCGCTGGACCGCCGGCCAGATCGCCGCCAAGGAAAAGGCGCTGGCTGATAACAGCCTGCATCCCCGTGACGCGAAAGTGGAGCTAGCCACTGAGATCACCGAGATCTTTTATGGAGATCAATCGGCAAAGGAAGCGCGGGAGACCTTCGCCCGTGTCTTTCAGGAAGGCGACGTCCCAGAAGAGATGCCGGAGTTCAAGGCGAGCGCAAAGCACACGGTTTTGGATGTACTGATGGGGGCGAAACTTGTAAAGAGCAAAAGCGAAGCGCGCCGCCTGATCGAGCAAGGCGGGGTGCGCCTGGACGGCAAGACCCTGGAAGATCCTGTGGCGACCTTCCCCGGCCCCGGGGTCCTTCAAGTGGGCAAGCGAAGATTCGTAAGAGTGGAGATGTGAAATAGAGCGACTTACTCGTTCTTTTTCATTCAATAGCGGCTAACAACAGCTCCCTGCCAATCGAACGCGCCAGCGCAGGTTGGTCACTTTCCAGCAGAATCACAGTGCACCTCGCGTTTTCATCCTGGGTCAATCCAGAAAGTGTTCCAGCCAAGTACCAGGTAACGGTTTGCCCGTCTTCGCCATTGGCCTGGCCGGTCAGCTCCCAGATCGGCAGGTTCCTAACAGCCAGACTCTGTGCCACCGAGGCCGCCGCGCCTTGGCTGAAAGTTTCTATTCGCGATGGCTCTGGCAGCAGGTTCTCTAACTGGCCGCTGGATTGCTGCATTGCCAGCGTGATCTGAGGCGCAACTACGTGGCCATAGTTACTGAGCGAGCATGCAGCTCGCGCAATCTGCAACGGGCTTACGCTTAATTCATCCTGCCCAATCGCAGCAGCCTCGGGGCGGTCCAGACTGGTTGGGGCAGGTTCCGCGTGGAGATCCAGCGGCAATAGAGAGGTGGAGTAGAAGCCAAGATCCGTGAACAGGCCAAGCAGGCGCTCCCCGCCTAAACCGATACCCAATTGCGCTAAGGCCCCCGGGCAACCGAACTTGATAAGTTGAGCCCAACTTTCCACATCTACTGATTCGAGCGAGCATTCGTAGCGCCGGCCATCAACCGCAAAGCCGAGGTCGGTTGGCACGGCTGGCTCGACACGATACATCCTGGCCGCCGCAAGCAGAAAAGGACCCAATGCCGAGCCCGGCGTGTAGGAACCTTGTGCAGCGCGATTGAGCAGCGGGGAATCCGGAGCGGACGAGAGTTCTCCCCAGTTTTCGTCGAGAGTTGCCGGATCGAATGACGGTCCAGAGGCCATCGCCAACAATTCGCCGGTTTCCGCATCCATCACCACGGCCGCGCCCCGCTCGCCGTTGAGCAATTCAGCAGCTCGAAGTTCAAGGGCAAGATCAAGTGTGAGTCGCACGCTTAAGCCCGGTGCCGGCTGCCCATATAGCAGATGATTCAGCCAAAGGGTGAAAGCAGGCTGAAACTCTTCGCCGCGCAGGATTGGGTCCAGGCCGTCTTCCAACCCTGACTGGCCGAGATTTGGGTGGGAATAACCGATCACGTTGGTGAGTTGTGGATACAGATATTCCCTGGAATAGTCCCCAGGCCCTCCACCTGTTTCGTTGATACTGCGACCTTCTCGATCCATCAACGCGCCGCGCGGGACGAAGCTGTCCGATTGGGCACGACGGACGTTGTCGGCTCGGGTAAGCAGGTCCGGGCCTCGCACAACGCTCCACCATCCGGTGATGACCGCTGCAAGACCAAAAGCGACGATCAGGATGCTGGCCACCACCATGGTTGGGCGCCAATTCACCACGGGCGCCGAGCGCTTAATGCTTTCATTGCTAACTAGGCTAAGCAGAAGTACTGCAACGAAGGATGCCAGCATCGAAGAGCCGCCGTAGGATACGAATGGCAAGGTAACCCCGGTGAGCGGCAGCATTCGGATATTGCCGCCTATGATCAGTAGGCTCTGGCTGGCAAGGTATGCGCTGAGGCCGATGGCCAGGTAGCGCTGGTAGGCATCGCGAGCTTGCAAAGAAATGCGCAGGGCGCGCAAACATAGGAACGTGATCAGGACTATCAAGCCTATGGCGCCGAGCAATCCAGTCTCCTCAACGATGGATGTAAAGATGAAATCGCTATGATTGACCGGCACCACTTCTGGCAGCCCCATGCCGGGTCCGCGGCCAAAGACACCTCCAGATGCAACGGCCAGCAAACCCTGGATGATCTGATAGGCACTACCCGTAGGGTCTGCCCAGGGGTTGAGCCAGGCCTCCACGCGTTGATGCACCAGGCCGACCAGTTCATAGCCTGAGACCAGGGCGAGGATTAAGATAATCAACGCAGCCAGTAACACTCGCCGCTTGCCTGCAGCCGCGTAAATGACAATGGTATAGATGAAGATGAACACCCAGGCCGTGCCCAGATCACGCTGAATCAACAGCAACAGCAAAGCCAATCCCGTCATCAATGCGGTGGGAGCCATTAATGGCAGCAGACCCGGCATCAGCGGTTGGCGTTCGGAAAGGTATGCTGCCAGATACGCGATGAGCAGAAGTTTAAGTATCTCCGACGGTTGGAAGTAGATTCCATTGCCACCAAGCCACAACCGCGGCCCGATACCCGAGGGATTCGTGCCGAAGAGAAAAGTGAGTGCAGTGATCAGAAAACCTGCAAACAGCCACAAATATTTGTAACCGCGCAAGACGGGGAGGATCTGATCTTTCCAGCGCAATACCAGTGCAAATAGTGCCACACACAGCGCTAACCAGAGCGTTTGGCGGAACCCAAACCAGGTAGTGAGCCGCCAAATGGTGAGCAGCCCCCAACCTGAAAGCAAGCCGGCCAACGGGACCAGATAGGGATCGCGGCCGGGCAGTCTACGACGGGCCTGGTAATCAAGAAAAAAGAAGGCTGCAGCCCAAACAATAACGCCAAGCCAGTGCGCCCAACGCAGTTCGCCAAAGCCATCAAAGGATCCATCACGGACCGCAGGCGAGATGGTGAGCGCCAACGCGTACGCCCCCAGGAATAAAGTCGCCAGTCTCAATAAATTGGCGGACAGGGAAAATTCTGCTTTCCGAAGTTGCGAGGGGACACGATTTTCCTCGCCCAGGTCGCGTTCCGGCTGATGGAGCAATTCCCTACTCAAGCTATCCATATCAGAAACATCGGCGCCTCACTTCTTGAGATACTTGTCCACCAAGATGCCCAATTTCTTGCGCTGCCCTTTCGAAATATGCTTTGCACTGGTCACCATGGCGCCGGCGAGCGCGGTGTCGCAATCACAATCCTGATTGGTGTCGAGTTTTGCGGCGAGATGGCGAATGACCTCTTGGGCCAGCTTAAGGTTCTTTTCCATGGTCTTCATGACCATCTCCACGTTCACGGGTTCCTCGTGCCACACATCGTAATCCGTGACATGCGCCATCACTGCATAGCAGAGTTCTGCTTCGCGGGCCAGGAACGCCTCAGGTGAAGTAGTCATGCCAATGATGGAGTGACCCCAGGAACGGAAATTGTTGGACTCAGATCGAGTGGAGAATCGCGGACCTTCCACGGTGATATAGGAGCCGCCATAGTGCACCTTGGCTTTGGCGGTTTTGCATGCTTTGAACAGCTGCTTGCCGAATGCGTTACAGAAGGGTTCCGCCACACTGACGTGTGTCACCAAACCGGGCTCATCGAAGAATGAGCGTGCCCGGACGTGTGTGAAGTCGAAAAGCTGGTCCGGAATGACAACGTTGCTGGGCACGTAATCCTCGCGCAGCGAACCGCACGCGCTGACTGCGGCCACAAACCGCACGCCCAGCGACTTAAGCGCGTAGATGTTGGCGCGGTAGTTCACCCGGTGCGGCGGGATGCTGTGATTGACTCCGTGCCGCGCCAAAAACGCGACGCGACGACCGGCCAGCGTGCCCAATACCACCGGCGAACTGGGTTCGCCGAAAGGTGTGGTCACGTTCTTTACGCTGACGTCTTTAAGAATAGGGATCGAATAGAGGCCCGAGCCCCCGATAACGGCCAGTTCGGGTTTGGATTTCATTTGAGCGCGTCTACCAAGCCGTCATCTAACCTGACCGAGAAGTTCACTTGACCGCAGCGCACTTGATCCTGGTCAGCAAGCACTGCGGGGTCGCTCAAGGCGACCTCATTCAGGAAGGTTCCATTGCGCGAGCCAAGATCTTCCAGCCACCATTGATCATGATGGTATACCATGCGCGCGTGGCGAGAGGACACAGTATCGTTGGGGATCACCCATTCGCAACTGGGGTGACGTCCGATAACAACTTCCGGAGAAGTGAAACGCAACTCCTCAGATAACCCTCCCCCTAGGTACTTAACGTCAAGGGCGGGCACCTTTCGGTTGCCGATCGTTTGTGCTTGGTTTTTCAAATCCCGCCAAAGTACCAGAAGGCTCCACCCCAAAAACGCGTAAAGGGCCACGGCCATGAATAGGCGCAGGGCAAGCAGGATTGTCGCGCTAAGATCCGCCATCCGGATTCAGGATGGACTGCTGCCGTTTGGGCTTGGCCTAAATTCTTGGGTTTGGGAGCCCGACTGCGCCGCGTCTTGCCCATAGATCAAGGGAATGCCAGCCAGGCTGATCACATCCCCGGCCAGCAAGGCCGCAGTCTTCACTTCTTGGTTGTTGACCTTCGACCCTCCCGTCGATCCGAGGTCGAAGAAATGGTAATGCCCTGAAATGGCACGCAACTGGGCATGTCGGCGCGAGACCTGTGGGTTTTCGATGACCAGGTGGTTATCGCTTTTGCGGCCGATATTTACGATGGGTAGATTTAATGGAAAGATTTCGGTGCCAGCAACAATGAGAAAGGCGGCTGAGGGCACCTGGTGCTCTGCAGGCTTCGGCAACGTACGCAGTGATTGGGTTTGTCCAATATTGTTTCCGGCGCCAGAGCAGCGCACGCGGAATCCGCCTGCGGGAAGATCATCCTCTGGCACCAGGTGGAAGACCAGCTCGCCGGGGATTTGAATACCCGACCGCGCAGCGGCTTGCAGCAGCGCGTCTTTAATCTCGTCCATTACCAGGCGATTGGCCTTCAGTGAGGCGGCGTGGTCGGGGTTCGCGTGGATCGTGTAGATACTCGGAGCAATTAGATTGTCTCCCTCGGCAAATTGCACTTCGGCCTGCATGGCTTCGATCAGGCTGGCGGCTAGGTGGCTTTTGGTGTCCTGCGATGAGAAGAGTCTGGCCGTACCCTCTTCAATAATGCGCTGGATGCGGGCCTCAATGCGGCTGAGGGAGGAGTTCATCAAAAGTATTGTATCTTTTTCCGCCTCTGTGCGCCCATTGCTTATAACTTTTATCCGCAGTTAATTCGTTATACTGATTGAAGGATATTTGTCTGAACATGTCGGAAAACGCAGGTTACGCGGAACGCGAGCACACTGCGGATTGGTCTCTGCACGTCTGGGCACCTGATCTGGCCGGATTGCTCGAGCAGGCGGCCAAAGGAATGGCGGATCTCTCGGGGATTACGGCAAAAGAAGGCGGCCGGGTTAAGCGCAGCATTAAAGTGGAATCAACCGACGCCGAAGGCTTGCTGGTGAATTTTCTTACCGAGTTGTTGCATTTTGTTGACCAAGAGGGTTTGGTTTTCGATACTTTCCATCTGACCGTATCCGAAACTGTGTTGCAGGCGTCGATGCAGGGGTCGCCGGTAGCGGAACGCAAGAAAGAGATCAAAGCAGTGACTTACCATAATCTCAAGGTCGAAAAGAAATCCAAGGGTTTGGAAGCGGAGATCGTCTTCGACGTATAAAAGGGAACCGTGGTCACACTATCTGACCTTAAAAAAATCAGCGACGTTGAATGGGAAATCCCCTCCACGTATCGCAGTGATATGCGCGTGCCTGTAGCCATCTTCGCCACCCGCGAACTGCTGGAAGCCATCGCCGGTGACAAATCTCTGGACCAGGCGGTGAACGCAACCACACTGCCGGGACTCGTAGGTCGCGTGGTGGTGATGCCCGATATGCACCAGGGGTACGGCTTCCCAATAGGCGGTGTAGCCGCCACCCAGTACCCCGATGGCGTGATTTCTCCTGGTGCCATTGGATACGACATCAACTGCGGCGTTCGACTGCTTGCGTCCCAGATCGAATTGGACAAAGTTTCAGCTAAACTCGACGATTTGGCGATTTCATTGAACAAACACTGTCCCAGCGGAGTGGGAGTCGGTGGTCATTATCGCCTGAACGAAAGAGAGCTGGACCAGGTGATGCGCGAGGGTGCGCAGTGGGCACTGAAGAAAGGTTTCGCCAGCGAATCCGATCTCGGGCGCACCGAGGAATTCGGTCGCATCCCCGGCGCGGACCCGGCCAGGGTCAGCCAACGCGCCAAACAGCGTGGCTCCAACCAGATCGGCACGCTGGGTGCGGGGAACCACTTCATTGAAGTTGAAGTGGTCGACAAGGTATTTGATCAAGAGGCAGCCGACGTCATGGGCTTGCGCGAAGGTTGCCTGACTTTGATGATCCACTGCGGTTCACGCGGCTTCGGCCACCAGATCTGCACCGATTATGTACGCGATTTCCAAAGCACAATCCAGCGTTACAAGATTGAATTGCCGGACCGCGAGTTGGTTTGCGCGCCCATGGATTCCGCGGAGGGAAAAGCTTATCTAGGCGCAATGAACGCGGCTGCCAATTTCGCCTTTGCCAATCGGCAATTGCTCGCCTATCACGCGCGCCAGGCCTTCGAAGAATCGCTTGCCGGGCGCGTGAAGAATTGGCGCCTGCACCAGGTCTATGACATAGCCCACAACATGGGCAAGGTGGAAAACCACACAGTTGACGGCAAAACCGTCAAAGTTTGCGTGCACCGCAAAGGCGCTACTCGCGCCTTTGGCCCTGGAACGCCCGGCCTGGCCAGCGAATTTCAAAAGACCGGGCAGCCCGTCCTGGTGCCCGGCAGCATGGGCACTGCATCCTGGGTCCTGGTTGGCACGGAAGGCAGCATGGCCCGCTCCTTTGGCTCTACCTGCCATGGCGCCGGGCGAACCATGAGCCGTTCAAAGGCCAAGAAGACCGTGCGCGGCAGCGAACTGCGCGCCGAGCTCGAAGCGCGCGGCATTCATGTGCAAGCCGGGTCGCTGCCCGGCCTTGCCGAAGAGGCTCCCCAGGCTTACAAGGATGTGGATGAAGTCGTGGAGACCGTTTCCAGAGCTGGCATCGCTCGTAAAGTGGCGCGACTAAGGCCTGTTGCAGTAGTCAAAGGTTAGGGAACTGGGAGGCATGAAGCGTGCGTTAAACCATTGCGAGCCCGCGAAGCGGGCGTGGCATTCCCCCATTATGGAGCTACGGAATTGACACAATCGCTTTCTCCTCCCTTTTTTCGGAATGTTGACTGGTGGGGAACATAGGCGAGCCCCGCGGCGTTAAAAGGAATAATGTTGAAACGAATCGGATTTCTTATTGGAGCAATACTATTGCTTGCCGCTTGCGGGCCCATAACGCCTACACCGACCGGCGGCCCTGTGTACATCAACAGCTCAGACCTGCTGATTATGGAAAGCTACCCGGTGCAGGTCTCGCTGCACATCTCTGGCGAACTTCCAACGCCATGCCATGAATTCCGTTCGCAGGTGGCTGGACCCGATGAGCAGAATCGCATATTCGTTACCTCCTGGAGCGAGATCGACCCAAACACAGTTTGCATCCAGGTGTTGGAACCATTTGACTTAAGCATCCCAATCCCAATGGAAGGATCGGGAGAAGCTTCCTATCCCGTTTATCTAAACGGCGAATTGGTTGGAGAATTTAGGTACCCGGCGTAAAAAATGAAAATACTCAATCCGATTTTCGCCTTATTACTTATTGTGACTATCGCGGCTTGCTCGCCGACTGGCACACAGGTGCGCGAGCCCGTCTACATCGGTGAGGTCGAAGTCTCCGCGATGCTGACTGATCCGCCGGCCATTTCTCTGCACATCACCGGAGATCTGCCCACCGCCTGCCATGAATTCCACTATGAATACGAAGGTCCGGCTATTGGGCGCATCGATGTTGAGGTTTACAGCACTATTAGCCCGGCAGCCACCTGCATTCAAGGCCTGCACTCCTTTGAGGAAACGATAGAGATACCCATGGCTGGGCAGCCTGATGGCAATTACCAGATCTATTTAAACGGCAATCTCGTTGGTGAGATCGCTTTGGCTAGCAGCTGATTGTTTAATGCGGATTGCTTGAAGCAGTACGCGCCAGCCAAACATAAGTAGCAAAAGTTAATCCCACCAGCAATAAAATGCTGAGCCCAATATTTTCCAGGGTGGTTGCCGACGCGAAGACGCCGATCAATCCGGTCAGCACTGCTCCCCCCAGACCGGCCGCCGCGATTTGGAAGCCGATGGCGTTCGACGAATGTGCGTGGCCGACGCGGTTCACCGTTGTGGCGATCAATATCGGAAAGATCGGCGCAAATGCCAATCCCATCACCACCAGGCCGCCAAAGCTGACCCAATTGGCGGGATTCCACCAAAGCAATGCAGCTCCAAGGGCTGCCAGCACAAGAGCAAGGCGAAGAATGGGGTCCAAACGAACCCTATTGGCGATCAATCCGAAAAAGATCCGTCCCAGGGTGAAAATCCCCCAATAGATTCCAATCCAGGTGCTGGCGGTTAGTTCCGGAACGCCACGCGCTAAAGTGAACAAGGTGAAACTCCACTGTGCTGTGCTGATCTCGGTACCGGTGTAGAGGAAGAAGACCAGGACGCTTAGCCAGACTACCGGGAGGCGCATCGTTGTTACTAATCCAGCTTTGCTGGTTATTTCCGATTCGTCTTTTACAGCCGCTGGATCGAGCTCCCAGACATTCGGGTTTAATCGAACCAGGATGGATTGGATACCAAACACCAGAGCGACAACCGCAAACGCCCATTTCCAGTCTCCACCCAGCAATTGCAGGCCGCTGACCAGGAATGGTCCCAGCGTTGCCCCGATGCCAAAGGATGCGTGCATCCAGTTGAGTTGCTTTGCGCTGCCGCGGCTGGAGAAAAAGCCGTTCATTCCGCTATCCAGTCCGCCACCGCCCATGCTGGCAACCATAAGGGAAATTACCAAAAGTACGAATGTTGAAGAAAGCGCGGCTCCCCCAAACCCGAGGAGTCGTAAAAGAACGCTGGCCAGCAGCAACCAATAAAGAGATTTCCTTTGGATAAGCCAGCCGCTGGTGAAACTGACTAGTACGAACCCGATCAAACTTATGACCAAGACGATGCCCAGCGATTCCAGGGGAATGTCTAGGTCACGACTGATTGAAGGCCAAACCACGCCTAAAATACCTTCATAAATACCGAAGGCGATGAATGCCAAATAAGCAATTAACGCCGTTTTTCTGGACATAGTGGCATAAAAAACACTTCGCAAGCTTTTTGTTTGATGCTTGCGAAGTGTTTTATTTAGTTGTTTGCTGCCATTTCTACTTGTGTAGCCGTTCTTTGAAAGCCTTGGTTAGCGCGGGGATGACTTCGTATAAATCACCCACTACTCCAAAGCGCGCCAGTTTGAAAATAGGGGCATCGGAGTCTTTGTTGATGGCCACCACTACTTTGGCAGTGCGCATGCCCGCCAAATGCTGGATGGCGCCCGAGATCCCGCAAGCAATGTAGAGATCAGGAGAAACGACTTTTCCGGTCTGTCCGACCTGGTGCGCGTAGGGAATGTAACCTGCGTCCACGGCGGCTCGGCTGGCACCCACCGCTGCACCCAAGACCTCGGCTAGTTCACCCAACATCTTGAACCCTTGCTGTGCGCGCCAGATCTCCTTCTGCTTCTCATCAGTGATATCGGCCGGTGGCTGCAGACTGGGATTATTTGAGAGCCCGCGCCCGCCGGAAACGATCACGGCGGCATCACCAAGACTCACCCGGCCTTCCGTGGGCGCATAATCCACAACTTTAGTCGCTATCTGGTCTTCATTCAAAGCTGGTGAAACTTTCGTGATGTCACCTGAACGGCCGATGTCCTTATCCGGCTTGCCAAAGGCACGGACGCGCAGTGTCAACAACGCGGGTTTGGCGGAACAGGTCACTTTGGCGAGTAGCTTGCCTGCGTAGATGGGACGGGTCGCAGTGAACTTTCCGCCTTCGTGTTCGATCTCGATCACATCTGGAATTACGCCAGTATCGAGATCTATGGCGGCCATCGCGGCCAGCTCCCGGCCGCGGGTGCTGGTGGGAAAAAATATCGCCTCGGGCTGGGAATCTTTCGCCAGCTTGGAGATCAGCGCGGCATACGGCTCCGGTCGATAATCGGCCAGGCTGGCATCATCCGCGAGCAACACCTCGCCTGCGCCATATTGGAACGCGGGCTGAGCAATTCGTTCGACGCCCTGACCCAAAACCAGCGCACTAACCGACATGCCGTTTTCGCCGGCGATCTTACGCGCCGCGCCCACCACTTCCCAAGATGCGGGGAGCGGCTTGCCCTTGAAATGGTCGACGTAAACGAAGATCTTGCCCCCCATCGAATGACGGGTAGCCATCAAAGCACTCCCTCGGCGATGATTTTGTCAGCAAGATTGGCTGCGATTTCATCCGCGCTGGCACCGGTGATCATTTCGTTGGTCACTTTACGCTTGGGCGGGCTGATCAGTTCCGGCCAGGTGATTTTGGCTTCAGGCGCCTGGGTGCCCAGCTCAGCCAGTGTCAAGCTAGGAATCTCCGCCTTCGAAGCTTTGCGTATGCCCATGAAAGACGGATAACGCGGCTCCCCGAAATCCTTTACGATACTGATCACCGCGGGCAACTTGCCTTCCACGATTTGCCGGCCTTCTTCGATCCCGCGCTGAACGCGGATCGTCTTGGCAGCGGGGTCCAGCTGCGCGATAGAAGCTACTAGAGTTAGCGCCGGCCAGCCGAGAATTCGGGCTGCCATGGCCGCAGTCAGTCCAGTATCCGAGTCGATAGCTTGCTTCCCGAAGACTGCAACGTCTATATCCGCTAATTTCTGCACGGCAGCGGCACATACGCGCGCCACGCCGGCAGAATCGATCCCCTTGAGCGCTGGATCGCTGATCAGGATTGCATGGCCGCAGCCCATGGCTAGGGCGTGCTTAAGCGCTTCCTTTGCACTTTCGTCGCCCAGGCTGATTGCGGTCACCTCGCCACCATGTTGCTCGGTCAGCGATAGCGCGGCTTCTACGGCATACTCATCCCAAGGGTTGATAACCAGCGGTGCATCACCCCAGGACACTACGCCATTTTCTAGCGCCACCTTGGCTGCCGAATCGGGCACTTGTTTTACAAAGACTGCGATCTTCAATCTCTCTCCTTTGCGGTTTCAAAGCAATAACAAATAACTTGTGTCAGTCTCAAGTCTCAAGTCTCAAGTCTCTAGTCTCGATTCCCTATTTTTCTGCTTGCCAGTATTCCACGTCATACGCCGGCAGTTCACAACGCAGTTCCGCATCCTTGCGATACCCGAGTGCGTAGCCCGCTTGCATCAATTGATGGATCTCGCTGGTGCCCTCGTAGATGATGGCGCCCCGCGAATTACGCAGGTATCGTTCCACATCATACTCATCGCTATAACCATATGCACCGTGAACTTGGATAGCTTCGTTAGCCGCATCAAACGAGGCATCGGTGGCGTGCCATTTGGCCAGCGAGGTCTCGCGCGTATTGCGCTGCCCCATGTTCTTCATCCAACCTGCGCGCAGGTAAAGCAGCCTCGCAGCCTCATATTGCTGCACCATATATGCGATTTTTTGCTGCACTAATTGGAATTGCCCAATTTCACGATTAAAGGCTCGGCGATCATGGGCGTACTTCACGCTTGCATCCAGGCTTGCACGGATGAGTCCAGTGGCGCCGGCGGCTACTGTGTAACGGCCGTTATCCAGGCAGGACATGGCGATCTTGAATCCTTCGCCTTCCTGTCCTAGCAGATTAGCCGCAGGGATGCGCACATCTTGCATAGAAATCCAGCCAGTGGAGCCGGCGCGCATACCCAGCTTTCCGTGAATGTCGCCGGTCTTCACCCCTTTTCGGTCGAGCTCCAGGATGAAAGCGGAAAGCCCCTCATGCGAGTCTGCGACATCTGGATTCGTGCGCATCACCACCAAAGCATGATGGGCCTTGGTGGCCAGCGAGATCCACATCTTTTCTCCGTTCAACACGTATTCATCTCCGGCCTTTTTTGCGGTGCCCTTCATCCCGGCAACGTCAGAGCCGGCACCCGGTTCGGTCAGTCCAAAACAACCGATCTTCTCGCCCTTGGCCTGCGGCGTCAGGAATTTCTGTTTCTGCTCCTCGGTTGCCCATTGTAGCAATGCCATGCTGTTTAATCCCATGTGCACCGACATTACCACGCGTAGCGTGCTATCCGCAGCTTCCAACTCTTCGCACACCAATCCGAGCGCGAGGTAATCGAACCCTTGCCCACCGTAGCGCACCGGGATATTGATGCCCAGAATGCCAAGTTCCGCCATGCGCGGCAAAATGAACGGGGCCATTTCTTGTTTGCGGTCCCATTCTTTGATTACAGGAACCACCTCAGACTGGGCAAAGTCCCGCACCATTTTTTGCACCATGCGGTGCTCTTCACTTAATTGAAAATCCATTAAACCTCTTGGGGATCTTATCGGCTTGCAAAATGTAGGACAGCGGGGGCATTATACCGCGAGGGTTTTTAACCCTTCCACGTCCCTGTGCAACCGACTTGTCAAACATCATCAGGAAATGAACAACTTTGCAGCTTGTGCTTTAATCAAGCAGGCAAACGGAGTAAGTGAGAACATCCCCTATCAAGTGATGATGACCGCCTCCGCCAGAAAAGGTAACATTATCTTGTTTGCCCGACTCGTATAATCGCGATGGTGAAAATGCTAAAACGCCACGGGTGGATCGGCATCCTGATTGGAATGATCTTGATCCTTCTCCCCAATACCTTCCTGAGAACCTGGCTTCCGGTTCCCGGGCCCATTCCAACCCCAACATTGGTACCAACCGCAGATCCCTTGGACTTGAGTTACCAGCAAGGAGTGCAGCTTATGGCGACCGACCCTTTGGCAGCGTTGTCATTACTGGAAGAAGTAGCCTTCTCATCGCATCCCCTGGCCGAGTCTGCGCGTACTCTGACACAAGCCATCCGATCTGCCCGCCTGGCCGATGACCGCGCCTACCTCTTTACTGCCAGCGGTCAGGCGCTGGCCGCCTTCGGCGAATGGAAGCTTGCACAGAACGCCTTGCTAAAAGCGGTGCAACTTGATCCGGAATACGCAGAAGCGTGGGCTTATCTGGGAGAGGCTCAGCAACAAAATGGCGAGGATGGGTATCCTTCACTTCGAAGATCGCTGGACCTCAATCCCGAATCCCTATCGGCTCTGCTGTTTACCGCTTTGTACTGGCAGCGGCAGCAGGATTACCTGAGAGCAGGATTGCTCTACCACCGCGCCGCCTCCCATGAACCAGATAATGCTTCGATACAACTCCAATGGGGGCAGAATGCATTGCTTGCGGGCGACGTCAACGAAGCTCGGGAGCACTTCGATGCAGCCGCCCAACTTTCGCCGGACGATCTGGGCACTTGGACTTATGTAGCCCGATTTTCCATAGGGTCAGAGTTATTTGTGGAAGAGCTTGGCCTGTCAGCCGCCTTGCGAGTGCTGCGCGAGCAACCGGAAAATGCCGAGGCCATGGTGCTGGTAGGCCGAGCATATTCATCATTAGGCAACAAAATCGCAGGCAGGGTCTACCTGGAACAAGCGGTGAAGCTTTATCCAGAATTCGGACCCGCTCATTACTATTTCGGCCTGTTCCTGCTGGCCAATGAAGAAACCGACCAGGCTCTAGCCCACTTGAACAAAGTGATCGAGTTATCGCCTGGCAGTCAAGAAGCTAAACTGGCCAGTGAGCTGATCGTCCGATATTCGCGTTAGGGTGTCCCCTTTATCGTGCTAGAATGACTTTATTCTTTTCCAGATTGGAGAGAACATGCAAACGCGTAATGTAGCAGTAATCGCCTTTTTGGTTTTAGTTGTCTCCGCTTGTAGCGGGGCCACAGGACTTCCATTGCGCGACGATTTTTCTGACCCCAATAGTGGTTGGGATCGTGTAAACGAAGTGGAAGGTTCCACTGATTATCAAGATGGCGGCTATCGCATCTTTGTGGATGAAACCAACTACTCGATTTGGGCTAACCCCAACAAAGGATCTTATGCGGACGTGAGCATTGAGGTCGATGTTAGGAAAGTCGCCGGTCCCGATGACAACGAATTCGGCGTCATCTGCCGCCATGCCGACCCCGGCAGCTACTACGCCGCAGTAATCAGCAGCGACGGGTTCTTTGGGTTTTGGCGCCGTTCTGATGGCAACGATCTGCAGATGATCGGTTATGACCAGTTTCAAGCCAGTGAAGCCATCCACCTTGGTAGCGAAAGCAACCATATCCGCTTGGATTGCGTAGGTTCTACATTGACCTTGTATGCGAACGGTGAACTACTGGGCGAAGTAAGTGACAGTACGATCGCAAGCGGCGACGTGGGTTTATATGCCGGCACCTTTGATCTGGCCGGAACAGACGTGTTGTTCGACAATTTCGTCGCCTCTGCACCGTAGGCCGCTGCCAGGGGGTTGACTGTCTCCAAAATGAAAATCTAAGATGGAAGCTATGCACACTGCTTGCATACCTTCCTTTTTTGGAGACCTTTATGATTGACGAATGCATATTCTGCAAAATTGTCCGCGGTGAGGTGCCCTCCAATCAGGTGTACCGTGATGATTTGGTTACCGCCTTTCGAGACATTAACCCCTTGGCGCCCACACATATTCTCATCGTTCCGAACGAACATTTGGTGAACGCCAATGATCTCAATGCCGAGCACGCCGCGGTAGCTGCTCGAATGCTCACCGTAGTGCCCGGAATTGCCAGGGAAGAAGGCGTGGCTGACAGCGGATACCGGTTGATTATGAATTCCGGCTCGGATGGCAACCAGGTGGTGATGCATATGCATATGCATTTGCTGGGCGGTCACCGCATGAAACACCCTATGGGCTGACTCAAGGGCGATACCCGTCCGCAAGGTATAATTTCTTTCATGGCGGTAAAAAAAGACTTAGAAGCTGCCCTTAAAGACGCCATGCGCGCCAATGACGCGGTGCGCAAGAGCACTTTGCGCGTGGCGCTGACTGCGATCAAAGAAGCCGAAGTCCAAAAGATGGGTGAACTGGATGATCCCGCGATATTAGCAATCCTTCAGAAGGAAGTCAGAGCTCGGCAGGAGGCGCTGGCCGAAGCCGAGAAGGCAAACCGCCAGGACCTGGTGGAGAATGCCAAAGCAGAGATGAAGGTCCTTGAAGGATTCTTGCCAAAAGGTTTGAGTGAGCAAGAGCTTGAGGCCATCGTCCAGGCTGCCATCGCTGAAATAGGCGCCAGCACACCCGCGGATATGGGCAAAGTGATGAAGGCGGTACTGCCTAAGGTGCAGGGCCGCGCGGATGGGGGACAGGTCAGCCAACTCGTTCGAAGCAGGCTGCAAGGTTAATTCGTTTTCAAAGTATGGTTGATCAAACCAGTCTCCAGCGAGAACCCCGCTGGTCGAGCCGCCGCCGCACTTTCCTGATTGTGATGTGGCTGGCTTGTGTTGCGCTGTCGTTTGCAGTTCTGATCCTGCCCTTTACTGCGACGCAAGCCAGCCTGCGCCTGCAAGTGGGTGATGTGGCCGGCCAGGATATTTTGGCCACTCAAACACTCAGCTATCAGAGCGAAGTTCTCACTTTGCAACAACGCGAAGAAGCTGCAAATGCGGTGGCGCCGGTTTACGGGCCTGCCGATGCCGATGTGGCCCGCGAACAACTTGATCGCCTGCGCATTGCACTCAATTTCATCAACACGGTGCGGCAGGATAGTTTCGCTTCTCTGGAACAGAAAATCAGTGACCTCTCGGCTTTACAGAGCATGAACCTGAGACAGGAGAGCGCACAAGCCCTCCTCCTGCTTGACGAGAGCGCCTGGCAAAATATCCAGCAAGAGACGATTGTCGTGCTGGAGCAAGTGATGCGTAACACAATTCGTCAGAATCGTCTTGAAGAAGCCAGGCAGAGCATCCCGGCGTTGGTAAGTCTTTCGATACCACAAGAGCAGGCGCGTCTGATTGCAGAACTGGCCGCGGCTTTCGTGATTCCCAACAGCTTCTATTCAGACAGCCTGACACAGGCTGCACGCGAAGCAGCACGCTCTGCAGTCCAGCCCGTGGTACGAACCTTTTTGAGCGACGAGATCATCGTCCAGCGCGGCCAAGTCATCAACGAAGAAGACCTGGAGGCTCTTCAGGAATTCGGATTAGTCCAGCCCGAAGCGCGCTGGCAGGATTATGTTGCTGCTGGGGCCATTACGCTGGCTGCCTTTTTGTTGGTCATCCTCTATCTTTTATACCGGCCGGGCTTGGTTGAGAATTTACGCGGGTTGGTATTAACGGCCGTACTGTTTGTCGTGTTTCTATTCGCGGCTCGTCTGACAATTGTCGACCGAACGGTGATCCCATACATCTTTCCGATTGCAAGCTTTGGTCTGCTGGTAGCAAGCCTGTTCAGCACGCAGGCTGCAATCGTATTTGGATTTATTCTCAGCGTGCTAGCTGCTTACAACTTGCCGAATGCGTTCGACCTGACTTTGTATTACTTCCTGGGAACGTTGTTTGGAGTCCTTTTCCTCCGACGCACCCAGCGTGTGATGGCGTTTTTCTGGTCGGGCGCCGCCGTGGGCGTAGCCAGCGCGGCGGTCATTATCGCTTACCGGCTCCCGTTGGCCTCGACGGATTTGCTTGGGATGCTTACCCTGCTTGGAGCAGCGGCACTCAATGGGTTGATCGCCGCGAGTTTAACTATCGTCCTGCAATTGTTTTTGGCGCACTGGCTGGGTCTTACGACAACCATTCAATTACTCGAACTGGCCAGACCCGATCATCCCCTGCTGCAATTCATCCTGCGCAACGCACCCGGCACCTACCAGCACAGCCTCCTAATCGCCAACTTGTCGGAGCAGGCCGCGGAGGCCATCGGCGCAGACGCGTTGTTAACTCGAGTGGGCTCTCTCTACCACGACACTGGCAAGGCGCGGCAGCCACATTATTTCATCGAGAACCAGGTACACGGCAGCACCAACCCACATGATTCTCTTAGTCCCAAAGAAAGCGCCAAAATGATTTTACGCCACGTACCGGATGGCTTGGAACTGGCGGCCAAGCATCGCCTGCCGAAGCGTATTACCGACTTTATCGCCGAACATCATGGCACGTTGATCACTCGTTACCAGTATGCCAGGGCGCTTGAAGCCGCTGGAGGAAACGAGAAGAAGATTAATAAAGTCGACTTCCAATATCCGGGGCCGATCCCTCAATCTCGGGAGACCGCATTGGTCATGCTAGCCGATGGGAGTGAAGCGCGCACGCGCGCCGAGCGACCCGAAACGAGAGAAGAGTTGCGCCACTTGGTTAAGAGCGTCATCGATAATCGCCTGGCGCAGGGTCAGTTGGATGACACGGGTTTAACGATGCGCGACTTGAAGCTGGTATTGGAATCCTACGTCTCCGGATTACGAGGCGTTTACCATCCGCGACTCATTTATCCTGAGTTGGATGAACAAACCATGGGCGCGTTGGATGCCCAACCTGCGTTGAAAAACCCCAATCCAAAGTCATGATTCATTTTTCGGCCGAGTCGGGATACAACAAACTTAAAATAGAAAAACTGCTCACCCGTGCGGCAGAAGCTGCACTGGCTTACCTGGGGGAGGAAATGAGTGATTTGTCGCTTGTGATAATGGGCGACAAAAAAATGCGCCGCCTCAACAAGCAGTTTCGCGGGATTAACCAACCCACGGACGTTCTCTCGTTCCCTGCAGGTAGTCCCATGATGAACGGAGCCGGGTACTTAGGTGATATAGTGATTTCCTTGCCCCGCGCAAGACATCAGGCAAGCGCCGCCGGGCATTCACTGAACGATGAATTGCAGTTACTCGTGGTCCACGGGGTGCTCCACCTTTTGGGGCATGACCATGACACTCCGAACAGGAAAAAAAAGATGTGGGCGGTGCAGGATGAGATTTTGCGCAATTTGGGGGTGAGGATAGATGTCGATAATGCCGTAACGGCTCGTTCCAGTTCTTAGCAATGCGAAATTTCTTCCGCAGTCGCCTGGCTTCGTTCCGACCTGCACTTGAAGGTTTCCGGTATGTTTGGCATACGCAGCCTAATGCCAAAATCCACGCAGTGATTAGCCTGGTGGTGATTGCCGCCGGGTTATGGATGCACTTGGACTTTGGTAGCTGGGCGCTGATTGTGCTCGCAATGACCATGGTATGGCTCTCCGAATTTGCTAACACAGCCATCGAAGTCGTAGTCGATTTGGTCAGTCCAGATCACCATTCTTTGGCCAAGGTCGCTAAAGACGTAAGCGCCGCTTTTGTCGTAATCGCTGCCCTCGCAGCAGTCATGATCGGCATTCTAGTGCTCGGCCCACCGCTTTGGGTGCGGGCCGCCGAGTTTTTTTCGTCGAAATAAGCTAAGACCGGAGTTTGTTTGAAATCAAGCTTGCGCCAAAATCGCTTTGAGTTGCTACAGCGTGAGATGCGAGCTTGCCGGGTTTGCCTTCAAGCGGGCTATTTTGTGCAGCCACCTGCGATCACGAAAGGAAAACTGGGCGCGAAGATTATGACCATCGGGCAGGCGCCTGGCATCACAGAAGTCGAAGCTGGCCGGCCATTCAACGCGGGCAGCGGTAAGCGTCTTTTTCAATGGTTGGGAAAGGCGGGGATCGATGAAGATTGGTTTCGCAGTACGCAATATATGACCGCGGTGACGAAATGCTTTCCGGGAAAGATGAAAAACGGCGGGGGCGATCGAGTGCCCTCACGTGCGGAACAAGAGCTGTGTCGCCATTTTCTAGAAGAAGAGCTAAAGCTTATCAATCCAAAATTAATTATCCCGATTGGCCGGTTAGCAATTGAAAGGTTTTTTGGCACCGATAACTCACTCGAGGAATTGATCGGAACTGAATTGCACCAGGATGGGCGTTGGATCGTGCCGCTCCCGCATCCTTCAGGAGCCAGCCGCTGGCACCAGGTCCCCGAAAATCGCAAGCGAATCGATAAAGCGATTCGATCGATCGCCCGGCGCTATCGCCAGCTTTTCCCAACCCGCGGATTATCGAATAGCTCCTAATTCCTTTTGGTAGGTGTCCGTAAACAAAGCAGGGGTTCCGCCAGTGTGCCAGAACAGCACGCGGTGGTCGTTTTTAAAGAGACCCTTAAGAACAAGATCGATCAAGCCCGCTGCAGCCCGACCGCTGTACACTGGGTCGGTAAAAATACCCTCTTGTTGGGCAAACAGCTGGATGGCCTCGCGTTCCGGCGCGCCCATAATGGCATAGCCGTTGCCCAAATAATCGTCATTCACCGCGATCTCGTTCTCTGAAAACGCCGCCGGCTCTCCAAAGACGGTGATCGTTTCTTCAGCCAGCTCAGCGATGCGCGGGCGCAGATCATTGGCCCGTTCGTCCACACTGATACCAAGGAGATTGCCCTGGTAGCCAAGGAGTTTAGCACCGGCCAGCAACCCCGCCTGCGTTCCGCCCGATGAGGTTGCAAAGACAATCCAATCTGGGCGGACATCCTGGTCAATTAATTCCTTCAAGGCTAATACATAAGCAGCCGCCCCCGTTGAGTTTGATCCCCCATAAGGGATTAGAAACGGCCTTCGCCCTGAAGCCTTTGTTTCCTCAAAGACTGCATGAAGCATTTCGTCTCGAGTTGCTTTGGTGGACCAGCGAATCTCTGCACCTAGCAGATGGTCGAGCAATAGATTTGCCGAAGGCATGTCCGGCGGTTGGCCCACGAGGACCAACATGCAGCCGAGGCCTAAGCGTGCAGCCGCAGCCGCTGTTTGTCGGCAATGATTGGATTGGATGGCTCCCGCAGTGATCAACAAGTTGGCATTGTCCGCCTGGGCGGCCGCGCACAGAGTCTCAAGTTTGCGAGTCTTATTGCCACCGAAAGCCAGGCCCGTAAGGTCGTCACGCTTGATCCATAGCTCGGGTCCCCCCAGGTGAGCAGATAGCCTTGGCATTGTGTGCACAGGAGTGGGTAACTGGGCTAATCCGACACGCGGGATCGCCTTCATCCTGGTTCTCCAGCTAAAACCTGACGGCGGGTTCCATGGCGGCCGCGCCACTGCATGACAGAAATGATACGCGGCAACACCTGAGTGTAGATAGAGTAGAGTAAGGGCCTGATAGGCAGGTCCCAGGCGCCGATGCGACGAGCCTCGTAGGCTCCCAGGCCAACTTTGAAACGATAGACACCCCACATGGGATCGCTTTCATTAAATTCATCCGGGGCTCCCCATAGATCGTAAGTGTGGCACCCGGCTTGTTTACTGGCTCTGATGGCCTCCCACTGCAATAAATAGTTGGGCATCCATTCACGAGCCTTGTCGCGCGACATCCCATAGAGATACCAGGATTGCTCGCCGAAAATGAAGAGCATCAGGCCGGCGACACCCTCACCTTCTACTTCGGCAATCAGGGGAGTCAACATACCGGCCGCGAAGAAGCGGTCCCAGACGGCGCGGTAATACGCCTCAGAACGTATGACGAAGCCGTCGCGCACGGAGGTCTCGGCGTACATTTGGTAGAGGAGTGAAAAATCCTGGGAGCCGCCTTTACGTATTTTGACACCTTTGCGCTCGGCCAGGCGCAGGTTGTAACGGGTCTTTTGCTTCATGGCAGCCAGCAGTTCATCTTCCGATTTGCGCAAGTCGATCAGCATAGTGTTGCGCATCTGCACCTGCTCATTTGAAAACCGCCAGCCACTCTGATTTAACTCGTTAACCAATGACGCACCTGTTGACTCCCTCTCAATTTTGCTTGGTAATTCAATGCCCAAATCGACGTCCGGGTCGATTTTGATAAAAAACGCGCCTTTTGACAGAGCGAACTCAGCCAGATCGGCAAGGACTCGCACGCGCAAGTCACGATCAGACCAATCTCGCAGTAGCGGTCCTTTAGGCGAATAAAGCATGCAAACTCTGCGCCCGGTGCCGGGGATACGAAAGCTACGCTGAAGGATTTGGGCCGCGGCCGTCAGGTTGCCTTCGGAATCTTCCCAGGTTTTGTAATGGGCTTCCCAGCCGAATAATTTTTTGGCCTCCGCCCATTCGCGGGTTTGCAAAAGGTGCGCGTCCGGGAGCTGCGAGATCAGCGAATTCCAGTTGTTCGGTTCTATTTGCATTCTTGTATACATCCCGACTATGCAATGGCGGTAATGTCCGGAGGAGGGGCACTCCCAATTTCGGAACCAGGCAAAAGTTCATTTAGAAGGTTTATGATTTCCTTGTCGTTGGATCGCCCGGCCATTTCAATTAATTGGGAAACCGCGCTTTGAAGTTTCTCTCCGGTTAACTGCTCCGGTTCGATAACCTGGCGAATGTCCGGGTGGCTGGTGTCCTTATATTCGGCGCCTTGCTCCAATAATTGCTCGCTAAGCTTCTCGCCGGGACGCAGGCCGCTGAATTCAATCTGGATATCCTCGCCGGGCTCAAGCCCTGAAAGGCGAATCAGATCGTTGGCTAAATCCAAGATCCGAACAGGTTTGCCCATCTCAAGCATATAAAGTTTGCCTTGTTCAGCGAAGGCGGAAGCCTGCAGCACTAAATGAACAGCTTCCGGGATGGTCATGAAGTAACGTTCCATCTCTGGATGGGTAATAGTGACCGGACCGCCTGTTGCAATTTGCTGCTTGAATAGAGGCACCACGCTACCCCGGCTGCCCAGCACATTGCCAAAACGAACCACAGAGTAAGCCCAGGCCCCATGGTTTGAAGTATCAAGGACAATCCATTCCGCGATGCGTTTTGTAGCACCGTAAACGCTAGACGGCTGCACAGCCTTGTCGGTAGAAACCATAACAAGCCGAGGAACTTTTGCCTTTTGAGCCGATTCCACCACGTTTTCTGTTCCGAATATGTTATTTGTTACCGCATCGGGAATATTTGCTTCCATCAAGGGAACGTGTTTGTGAGCGGCTGTGTGGAAAACAATGTCAGGTTTGAATTGATTAAACACCGCTGATAAACGGCCTAAATCCCGAATGTCTGAAATTACCGGTTGGAGTTCCAAATCCGGATAATCGCTGTGTAGCTCTACGAATATTTCAAAGATACTGTTTTCCCCATGGCCTAGGAGAATAAGCTGGGAAGGAGACCAGCGTGCTACCTGCCGGCACAACTCGCTGGCGATCGAACCACCAGCGCCGGTAACTAAAACCCGTTTACCGCGCAAACTGCTGCCTACACCCTGGCGATCTATTTGCGTCGGTTTCCGGCGCAGAAGGTCGGTGATATCCACTTCGCGCAGGCGGTTGACACTGACTTTGCCGCCAATTAACTCGTAGATTCCGGGCATGGTACGGAACGGCAAACCCGCCTGGCGGCTGGCATCGGCAACCTGGCGCAGGATGAAGCCGGGCGCACTGGGGATAGCCATAATGACTTCGTCAGCTTTCAGTTGTCTTGCCTGTCTCGGCAGGTCGTTCAGCGCGCCGACAACAGGTACCCCGTGAATATGCTGGCCCTGCTTTTCATTGTCGTCATCCAGGAAGCCGATTGGGACCAGACTCAGTTGAGGGTTCTTTTGTAGCTCGCGAACCACCAGGGCACCGGCATCGCCAGCCCCAACGACCAGCGCCTTCCGTGCCTTTGCTCCTGCCACCCTCTCGACGGTAGTTCGGTTTTCGGCAAGCAACCGCAACCCAAAGCGTAGGCCGCCCACAGCGCCCAGCGAAACAAGCCAATCAAATACGGGCAGAGACAAGGCAAACGGCGCAAACAGTCGGAAGAAGTAAAGGGCGTAGATCACAATTGCAACCAATAGCGACGCCACGCTTACAGCCAAGATGATGAGTCGCATTTCGGCGATGGAGGCATACGCCCACACGCGCCGGTAAAGCCCAAATCGGCGATATACAAACGGTTTAATAACCAAGGCAATCAGCAGCATCCAGAAGAATGCCGGCAAGTAATCCAGTATAAATTGTTCGATATTAAGGCGAAGGATGAAGGTAAATAAAACACCGAGAACAATCAGCACCAGATCGGCAAAGAAAAGCCTGTTGCTGCGAACCCAGGCTCGAAATGTCATTCTTGCCACCCTGCCACACATCGTTTCAATCCCTCATCCAACGGGATCTGGATCCTAAAACCCAACAACTTAGCGGCCAAACTGGGGTCGCCAACGGAACGCCGCAGGTCACCGAGACGCGTCGCAACAAGCTCCGCAGCCGGCGCTTGTGGAAAAATGGAACGGAGCACATCCAGCAGGTCGAGCAGGTTGGTTTCTGTACCGGAGCAGATGTTAATGATCTGACCGGCCGCTCCTTCAGATTCAGCCGCTAACAAGTTGGCACGAACAACGTCGGCCACATAGACAAAGTCGCGTGTCTGCTTGCCATCTCCATACACAATCGGCGCTCGGGAAGCCTTCAGTCTCTCAATGAATCTCGGGATCACGGCTGCGTATTCAGACGTAGGCGATTGGCGAGGACCATAAACATTGAAGTAGCGCAAGGCGACAACAGGTAACTGGTAAGTTTGAGTGTAAAGCGTTGCCAGGTTTTCATTGAACCGCTTCGATGTGGCATATGGTGAACGGCAGTCAGTAAACCCCTTTTCGCGTAAAGGAAAATCTGCGCGGGCCCCGTATACTGCTGCGCTGGAGGCCAATACGATTCGGCGCGCGCCCGCCTGGCGTGCTGCTTCCAGCAGTCCGACCACTCCGGAAACATTGATATCGAAACAATCACCCGGATTCTCAATGGACTCGGGAACAGAAACAAATGCCGCTTCATGAAAAACGACTTCGCTGTCTTGGAGAGCTTCCATAAGATCGGCCCGATTGCGCAGATCGCCCTTTACCAGTTCGATTCGGCTTTCTACGTCGCTGAGGTTTCTTGGGGTCCCGGACGAGAAGTTGTCCAATACGCGAACCTGATCACCGCGGGCAACTAACGCTTCGGTCAAATGGGAACCTATGAAGCCAGCTCCGCCAGTGACGAGTACACGGGTCACCTAGCGCCCCCGGAAACCAAATATCGTGCCGATTGTACGCAACAGGATGATGAAATCCAGAATCGGGCCCCTCCGCTTGATGTAATACAGGTCGTACTCGAGCTTTACGCTCATTTCTTCCAACGTCGCTGCGTAACCAATATTCACCTGCGCCCAGCCGGTAATACCAGGTTTCTCGAGAAGACGAGCCCGATAGAACGGGATCAATTCCTCGAAGTGCCGCATCAATTCCGGCCGTTCCGGCCGGGGGCCAACCAAGGACATTTCGCCCCGTAAAACATTGATGAATTGCGGCCACTCATCGAGGCGAGTTTTGCGTAGGAAGCGTCCGAACCGAGTGCTGCGTTGGTCGTCTTCCCGGGCTAATTGTGGCTTCCCGGTCTCCTCAGCATCCACGCGCATGGTTCGGAATTTGATGATGCGATAGGGTTTTCCACCCTTACCCGCGCGCGTTTGGGAGAAGATAATAGGTCTCCCCGAATCGATTAAGATGAGCAAAGCAATGAAAGGGGTCAGAATTATCAGAATGGCGACGCCTAGCAACCCGCCGATGATGTCAATGAGTCGTTTGCCTAATAGATAGAAGCGATTAACCCGTGCTTCATCTACAAAGGAGCGCAGCAACCAATCTGCCTCCAAAAAATTAACTGGAACGCGGTCCAGTAATTCCTCGTACGCAACAGGCATGCGGACAATTTCCACACCCTGCTCTTGAGCATCAAGCAAGGCGCGAAATGTGTCATCGCGCATGCGTCCACTGATTGCCACCAAGATGTCGGAGATCCCCTGTTGTTCCATAAGCGGAAGTAATAATTCGCTATTTCCCAAAACAGGTTGATTGTTAATCTTGCTCCCCTTTTTCTGTGGGTCATCATCTAGTACCCCAAGAATTTGATAAGGCGCCGGCTTGATGCCGTTGATCACTTTTAGAAGTTCCTGACCGCTAATCCCAGCTCCAACCAAAATGGCACGGCGCGTGAATTGGGGAGAAGTAAAAATGCGTATGTACAGTAAACGCCAGGCAGCAGTCAATATCCAGGCGGTCAGCGCAAAGCTGGCCACACCACGGCGGGGCAAGGAACCTGGCGCAGACGCAAAATAAAATATGAAATAAATACCCATACCAACGAAGGCCGCGGTAATCAAGCCAGTTAATGTTTGCCTCCAATTGGAGGCGCGATGAGGATTGTAGGTTTCTATCAGCAAGACCAACCAGAATAGTGGAAGAAAATAAAACCAGCCGGGCGGGCGGACTTGAAGGAATTCGATGGCTTGACGGACGTTTTCCACTTGGATGCCGGCTGCCCAAAAATAAAGGGCAATAGCCAGAGCGATACTGGCCATGGCGAAGTCGCCGAGCATAAGCAAAACCCGGCGTTCGCTGACGCCGAGGCGCCAGGCCCTGGGGGTGGATTTTTGTTTGGTTTCAGCCATTCGAGAGGCCGGTGATCCAGCTAACGCCTTGGATTTGCGATAGACCATAAAAATGCAGTGCCCCAGGAAATGTGCATGGTCGCCATGGCAAGAGGGATGCCGAGAGAAAGCTGCATTTTTCTGTGTTCCAGGGCTGTGCGCAATGCCGCGCCGAAGAGGATTGCGAAATATGATACCACCTCAACCAATAGCACCCAGAGCGCTAACGACCATATCAAACCTACTATTAAAAATGTGATCAAGCTGAGAACAAATATTGGAGGCAGCGCCTGCCGCAGGCGCAAACTATTCGGATAGCGACGAAGCATCTGTTGCTTCCAGTAACCATAGCGAGCATATTGCTTGGCGAGCTGGCTTAAGGTGGGCCGGGCGAAGTAGATTGAACGTATTGTCGGATCAAGCCAAACCTTCCCCCCGGCTTTCCTGATCCGCGTGTTGAATTCATAATCCTCGTTGCTCAATAATGTTTCGTCAAATCCGCCGATCCGATCGATAAGGTCGCGGCGGAACGCGCCGAAAGGCACGGTGTCAACTTCGCCTGCCCGACCTGTATAGCGATAAAAGGCGTCGCCGACGCCTAACGGGTGGCTGGCCGCACCTGCGATGGATTCTGCGATCCAACCATTGGCGCTAGGTTGGATATCCCAAACCCCGCCAACATTCCAGCCGCGGCCGGCTTCCAGCGCAGCCATGCTTTTGCTGACGTAATCGGGTTGGGGAATACAATGCGCATCCAATCGAATTATGCTTTCTCCTTTTGCCGTGCGAATAGCCAGATTTAGGGCGGCCGGGATAGTGCGAGCGTTGTTATCCAAGACTTTGATATCGAGCCCTTTGTGTTGCCGCTGGAATTCCGAGATACGCTTGCGCGTACCGTCTGTGGATAGCCCATCGGCGATTACTACCTCCAAGTCTTTTCGCGGAAAATCTTGGGCATGGATCGCCTCAAGAAGTCTGGTGATCGTCTTTTCTTCATTAAAGCAAGGGATGATTATGCTGACGCGAGCCATGTCCAGGATTCTATTCGAAACTTACGAAATTGATTGTTGTTGGGACTGCGGTAACCGCACTATAAAGTGAGAACCCGCGCCGGGTTTGCTTTTTACTTCAATGGTTCCATGATGGGCTTGAACAATTTGCTTGGCGATGGACAAACCTAATCCACTACCTCGCCCGCGGCCTGCTTTGCGCGATTTGTCGACCTGGTAGAAACGCTCAAAGATGCGTTTCGCCTCTTCGCCAGCGATGCCTCGCCCGGTGTCGCTGACTGCGACCATGGCAAAATCTTTTTCAGGCGCAACTGAAATCCGAACCTGGCCGCCGTCAGGGGTATGCTTGATTGCGTTATCAACCAGATTGGTAAAGACTTGGGTCAAACGATCGTAATCTCCCCTAACCTTGATGCTAGCTTCGCCATCCAGTGATAATGAAACCTTAGATGACTTGGATAAAGGGGTCATCTTTTCCACAACCTCGTGCAACAGCCCTCTAAGATCAATGGACTGCACATCAAGCGGCACGATGCCGGAATCAAGTCGAGCCAGATCCAGCAAGTCAACTACTAATCGGTGCATACGTCCCGCTTCGTCGTAAACGACCTGGGCGGCCTGCTTAAGTGCCGCGCCAGTGCCCGCCGTTCCATCCAGGATGGCCTGGGCGTAGCCTTGAATAGAAGTGAGTGGTGTGCGCAGCTCATGAGAAACGTTGGCGACGAAATCCCGCTGGGATTGTTGGCTGGCGGTCACCTTCCTGCCCATCTCGTTGAACGTTTGGGCCAAAGATTGGATCTCGCTGGGACCATTCGGCTCAATGGTTCGCATTTGCCCACTGGCCAGATCGCGGGCTGCGGCCGTCACGCGCTGCAGGGGAGAGGTGATCCAGCGAGCCATCAGGAAGGCGAGCAGCAGTGAAAGCAGCAGAGCTAGAAGCCCGGCGCGCCAAATGGGTGGAAACAACTCATCCGTAAAAAAAGACAAGAGAGGAGCTTTAGGGCGCAAAGTGGCAACCACGAGAATGAACCTCCTTGGAAGATTTCGCGTTGTATAGATCCAGGTCTGACCGTCGGAATCTTTGAAATCGCCAATCTCCGCATTTCCTTGCGGGCGGGCAGCAATCTCAGAAACAGGCAAAGATCTTTCTGTGTCTGCGCGGGAATCTGCCAGTAAGGCGCCATCCGGCGAGATCAGCGCGACCCGGACATCCAGCAACGCATCTGCTTGCTCAACGGCGTTTGCCAGTATGACTGGATCGGTATTTTGTAAACCGGCAATGGGTCGCCGATGCAGTGCATCGGCTGCCAGAACCAGATTGCTTTCCGCCTCTCTTGCCAGGCGTGGATTACGAATCAGGAAAAAGATGAGCAAAAGAGTCACGATGCCTAAGATGGTTGCGATCAAAGCAACGTAACTAAGCAGCAGGCGTGAGTTGATGGAGCGGAACATCAGGCCACCAGTTTGTAGCCCACCCCTGTCACGGTTTCGATTCTCACGTTGCTAGGCCCCAGCTTTTTGCGCAGTTGGGCGACGTGAACGTCAACAGTCCGCGTTTCCCCGAAATATTCATATCCCCAGGCTAACTGCAGGCATTGTTCTCGACTCAGCACCAGACCTTGATGCCGTGCAAAGACGAAAAGCAGGTCAAATTCCTGTGCGCGCAAAGGGATTTGTTTTCCATCTGCAGTGGCTTCGCGGCGCGCCACATCGATTGTAAGGTTCCCAAGATGTATTGGCTCCTCGGCTTCAGACGCCCGCGCACTTCGCCGTAATAACGCCTTGATGCGCGCCACAAGCTCACGGGGATTGAATGGCTTAGTGAGGTAATCATCGGCGCCCATCTCCAGGCCGACGATCTTGTCCACATCGTCATCCCGCGCCGTGAGCATAAGAATGGGTATCGAGTTGTTTTCAGCTCGCAGTTTCCGGCAAACCTCATAGCCATCGAGCACAGGTAGCATCAGGTCCAAAACCATAAGCGCTGGCTGCTGTCTGCGCGCAGTCTCCAGCGCGGCTTCGCCGTCAGCAACAGCATTCGTACGGAAACCCTCTTGCTTTAGGTAAAGCGCCGCCAGGTCGGTGATATTGTGTTCATCATCGACCAACAGGATTAATTCTCCGGCCATGTCACCTACAGGTGCGCAATCGCTTCGATTTCGACCAAGGCCCCGCCGGGAAGAGCAGCTACCTGGAAGGTAGAGCGGGCGGGCGGTTCCTTGCCGAAATACTGGGCGTAGATTTCGTTCACGGCAGAGAAATCGCCAATGTCTATAAGGAACAAAGTGGTCTTCACCACATTGTCAAATGAGACACCGGCTGCTTTCAGAAGGGTGCCAATATTGTCGAGCGCTTGCCTGGCTTCGGGAGCCACACCTCCGGAAACTAGCTTCCCGGTTTCCGGGTCCAGCCCAATTTGGCCCGACGTGAAAACCAGATGCCCAAAGCGTATCGCTGGCGAGTAGGGTCCGATGGGTTTTGCGCCTTCGCCGGGAAAGATGACCTGCTTAGATGATGGAGACATAGACACCTCGCAGTGATTTATTTACCTGATTTTACTAACGGCTTGTAATCAGGTTGTAAACCGGCAACCTGGATTAAAGAGTTACTGAAAATAGGCAGCGCGTGCACGGTATTGCAGAGCCTCTGCCAGGTGGTTGGGCGCGATGCGCTCAACGCCGGCAAGGTCTGCAATGGTACGGGCCAGCTTAAGTACACGGTGATAAGCGCGAGCCGTAAGTTGCATCTGAGCCATAGCAGCCTTTATCAAAGTGCGTCCTTCTTCACTTAATTCACAATATTTGCGCACATCTGCAACGTTCATATCCGCGTTGTGATGGACCTTTGTGTTGGCAAAACGAGTGCGTTGAACTTCCCGAGCGGCTCCTACCCTGCCACGCACGCGTTCGGAAGACTCGCCCAAGCGGTCATCACTTAGCTTTTCATAATTCACCCGTGGTACTTCGACATGAATATCGATGCGGTCTAGCAGAGGTCCCGATATGCGTTTCTGGTAGCGAGTGATCGTGCTTGAAGAACAGGTGCAGGGCTTGATCGGATCCCCGTAATAACCACACGGGCAAGGGTTCATGGCGCCAACCAACTGAAAGTTGGCTGGAAAAGTGAGCGATCCCTGGGCGCGGCTAATAGTCACCACTTTGTCTTCGATGGGTTGGCGCATCACTTCCAGGACCCGCGGTCCGAACTCAACGATTTCGTCCAGAAACAGAACGCCCATGTGCGCCAGCGAAATCTCTCCCGGCTGCGGCCAATTACCGCCGCCGACAAGCCCGGCGTGCGAGATGGTGTGATGTGGCGCGCGGAAGGGTCGCGTGCGGATCAGAGGACGCCGTTCCGGAAGCTTGTCGGAGACGGAATAGATGCGCGTGACATCCAGCGACTCCTCTAAGCTCAATTGCGGCAAGATGCCAGGCAGGGCGCGCGCCAAGAGGGTCTTTCCAGCCCCGGGAGGGCCGACCATAAGCATGTTGTGTCCACCGGCGGCCGCTATTTCCAGGGCACGCTTCACTTGTTCCTGCCCCTTGACTTCACGCAGGTCGGTAATGCTTTGGTCGATGTTTTGATCTTCTTCGACCTCTCCTCGCTGATAGGGAGCTATTTGACTTGATCCCAGCAGATGATCGGCTAATTCGCGCAGACTTGAAACCGGCAAAATCTCGAGATCGGGAATCAAGCCGGCTTCGGCGGCGTCCTCTTTGGGAACATAAAGACGCTTGATGCCTTGTTCGCGTGCCAATGCGGCCATTGGCAGCACGCCCCTTACATGGCGCACAACGCCGTCCAACGACAACTCCCCCAGGGCAACCGAACCGTCCAGACTGTAAGAAGGAATCTGTTCAGTGCAAATCAGCACACCCAGGGCAATGGGTAAATCATAGACCGGGCCAGCTTTGTGAACTGTTCCCGGCGCCAGGTTCACGGTGACGTGGTAGCGCGGAAAGGGAAATCCCGAATTCTTCACTGCCGCGTGGACACGTTCTCGGCTTTCCTGGACTGCCGCGTCCGGTAATCCGACCACTATCGTCTTCGGTAAACCCGATCGATGGTCAACTTCTACTTCGACGATGACCCCATCGAGCCCGATCACCGCACAAGACAAGACCCGGGCCAGCATTGGCTAAGTGTAGGTGGGTCGGAAAATCTTGTCAATGATGCAATAGGCAAAATGAGGCTCTATGGCATCAGGCACTCATTTGTTTTTAAATGGTTATTCCGATTAATAGTAGATGAACCAGAATCTGCGGACACCACCGCCAGCCTTAGTAGTCCCGCTAGCTGATGTACCGCCGCACCAGGACGCCAAATCAGTTGAGGTCCGCAAACGCTACTTGCAGGGGCTTATGTGCGACGATAAAATCTCCACGTGAAACAGTATCTTTCTCGTAGAGAGTTTTTGAAGTTGGCCGGTATATCGGCATTAACTGGAATGACCGCCTCTTTGCGCAATAAGCAAGGATCGACGTCCGCTGAGCTGGTTGGCCGAGTCGCCTACGACTCCGTTAGCATCTTTGACACACCGCGGCTAAACGCGAATACCCTGGGATATCGATTTCGGGATGAGCTCTTGGACATCGAGTATCCGCTTGCTCCCTTTAGCGGTCCCGCCTACAACCCGCTCTGGTATCGCATCCAGGAGGGTTACGTCCATAGCGCGTATATCCAGCAGGTAAGCACCCAGTACAACACGATTCTGGAGGGCGTGCCAGAAACCGGACAGTTATGTCGAGTCACTGTACCCTTCACTCGCCCCTATACCTACTCCTCCCAGACCGGGTGGCGGCCTGAGCAACGGTACCTCCTCTACTTTCAGTCCAACCATTGGGTCACTGATGTGGTAGATGGACCTGATGGCAGCGCCTGGTATCAGGTTACGGAATCCTGGGAGGGCGTGCAATATTACGCCGAGGCGCGGACTCTACAACCCATTCCCGACAAGGACCTGACTCCAATTTCGACAGATGTCCCCGCGACGAAAAAGCGGATTGAGATATCTCTGGCGGGTCAAAGCCTCACTGCTTTTGATCAAGATCGTGTAGTTTTGCGCATTCCCATCTCTTCAGGTGTTCGAAATACTGGTTTAGGTGAACTTCCTACAGAAACCCCGACAGGAACATTTTACATTTATTCGAAAATGCCCTCGAGGTACATGGGAGATAATCGTTTGACAGATACTCTAGGCGATCGTTTTTTGCCGGGCGTGCCGTGGGTCATGTTCTTCGCCGAAGGGGGATATGCCCTGCATGGGGCTTATTGGCATAACAATTTTGGAGCGCCCATGAGCCGCGGCTGCGTGAATATCCGCCCCGACCATGCGCAGTGGCTCTTTCGCTGGACGACGCCGGTTGCAAACGCCTCCGTTCAGGAAGTTACGGGGCAGGGCACACGCGTAACCATCTTCTAACGAATCGATCTATTTGCCCCGGATTTGGGGATCAGGTCAGCATTGCGGTCTTGTGCTTCTCTGCGCGCCGTTCAGTTTCAAATGCGAACGTGACAGATAGGCATCAATAGATAGAAGATGAGAAAACATTGACCTCTCGATTTATTGATAGGATAATGTAATCGGTTTCATCATCAATGGCGAGAAAGCCAAGTTCCCCAGCAGCCACCATCCGCGATGTCGCCCGTCAAGCGGGGGTTTCCGTAGCAACAGTCAGCCGTTACATTAATGACACTGCGCCTGTGTCCGAACCGGTCGCCGAGCGCATCGCCGCCGTGCTCATTAAGCTTAAGTATGTTCCCCATGCTGCAGCTCGCCAGCTTGCCACTCAGAAAATGATGGCGATCGGATTGCTTCACAACAACAATGCCAATGATGATTTCTTCAGCCTTCTTTTGCATGGCATTGAATCTGAGGTACAGCAGAATGATTACAACTTGCTGGTGGCCGCCATCGGGCCGGATCGCAGAAAAGGCAGCTACCCGGCGTTAGGCGCCCAGAATGTCGATGGCCTACTGGTAATCGCGGACAGCTTGGGGGATGATGATTTGGAAGTTTTCCACTCCCAAAACCTACCGCTTGTCCTTATCCAAAGATCCAGCCCCAAAGGCTTAAATATTCCAAGCGTCACTGTGGAAAATAAGGCTGCCACGTTCCAGCTGGTTGACCATCTAATAACGAAACACGGCCGCAAACGAATCCTGTTCATGCGGGGCCCCAAGGGACAGGAGGAATCCTTTTTGCGGGAACAGGGTTACCGTGAGGCGCTGGATAAGCACAAGATCAAATATGATCCAGCCTTCATCTTGGCTGGGCACTTCCAGCGCGACGTGGCTTGTGCATCCATGCGTTCATTCCTTGATGGAAATGGAAAGCGAACTTTTGATGCGGTTTTTGCTGGAGACGACTCTGCAGCCATCGGCGTGATGGATGCCCTGGGTCAGGTTGGCCTGCGAGTGCCCCGAGATGTTTCCGTTGCCGGTTTCAACGATTCTCACTATGCTGCATTTTTGAATCCTCCACTAACCACAATCAAAGCCCCCACACATGAAGTCGGCCGAATTGCTACGCGGAATCTTTTCGATCTCATAAATCTTCAGCCAGTCAAAAGCGTCACCCTTCTTCCCACTGAGATCATCTTAAGACAATCCTGCGGATGCACCGGGTAGGTTAAACCTCTGCATTCCATTTCCTGGACTCAAAGCAGGCAAGGCGGTTCCTTCATACGAACATCAAAAAGGGTTCTTGTGAACGGATTACGAGGGGAAACCCGTGCGCGGACGCGATCGATGCAACCGGTCATCCAACCCCCTATCGTTGAAACGCTAACCCTGTCCCGACGCCTTCGGGCTTCCGCAATCTATTTCGTTACTTTTGCCGGTTATTCGGCAATAGGACCATATATCGCGTTGTACTATTCCTCCTTAGGATTTACCGGCCTCGAGATCGGCATCCTCTTAGGTGTTGGCCCCTTGCTAAGCCTAATCGCCACGCCATTTTGGAATGGCGTGGCAGACTCGAGAAGTAAGCATCTGGTTGTTTTGATGGGCGGAGTGGCCACGATCATTGTTGTCCATGCACTGATCCCTGTCCTGCAGAATTTTATATTGATCTTTGCGGCCGTATTCTTGATCGCAGCTTTCTCGTCACAAGTGTTTTCATTGCAGGATAGCGCCACTATCCATATGCTTGGCAGTCAACGAGATCGCTACGGGCAAATTCGACTGTGGGGAACCGTTGGCTGGGGCTTGGGCGCTCCCCTGTTCGGAATAATTCTGGACAAAGCCGGCCTCATGTGGATGTTCTGGATTTATGCAGGCATGATGTTAATCGATTTCTTTTTAGTTCAGGGTCTTCGTTTTGAGGAGAACCCATCGCAAGGTGATTACTTACGAGGTCTGTACAAACTGCTGGCCGATCCAGCTTGGTTGTTGTTTCTCGCCACTGTTTTTCTCTCTGCCGTCGGCATGTCTGCCAACAACGGGTTTCTCTCCTTGTTATTACAGAATTTGGGTGATATCCATTCGCTTTTTGGACTGCTGATCCCAGTGTCCACAGCCGTAGGCATTATGTTGGCGGTTTCTACAATCTTCGAGCTGCCGGTAATGTTCTATTCGGCGCCCATGCTGCGGCGCTTTGGGAATCGAGGAGTGTTGTATATCGCCCTGGGCGTAATCGGGTTTCGAAACTTGTATTACGCATTCGTCACTGACTCAACCCAGGTCCTGTTGATTCAGGTTGTGCATGGATTGACATTTGCAGTTGTTTGGCTGGCAGGCGTGAATTACGCGGCTGCGCACGCTCCTCGCGGCTTGAATGCAACGGCGCAAGGATTGTTTAGCACCGTGCTTCTTAGTGTTGGCTTCGCCGCAGGTAATCTGTTAAGTGGCGCCTTTATCGATCTGCTGGGAGTTCAGGGGATGTTTGCGGCCATGGGCATCGTCGTTTTTATAAGCCTTGCCGCCATCTTGATGATCCAGAAACGAATTCACGCGGCTTAAAGTATTAGAAAGCATTCAAATCCTTTACAATCCAACTTAGCTAAGGTAAACTCGCGACTTGTTGTGAAATCAATAACAATACAATTTTGTGGAGTCGATTAATGCCGGAGCCAACCCCCACTCCTCAGCCTCAATTCAATAAAAAGGATAAAGTGCACGGCAAGGTTGTTAAGACAACCTTGTCAGGAGCTGTGGTAGATATTGGCGCTGGGAAACTCGCGGTGATCCCCATATCCCGAATGCGCAAGGAACCTGTACGGCGAGTAGAAGATATCTTGAACGAAGGCGACTCTGTGGACGCCTGGGTTCGCCGAGTAGACCCCGAACATGATCGCATTGAGCTAACTCTTATCCAACCCCTGAGCTTGGAGTGGCCAGACCTGAAAAAAGATATGGTGGTTACAGGGCACGTTACCAAGCTGGAAAAGTTTGGCGCCTTCGTGGAAATTGGCGCAGAGCGCCCCGGGCTGTTACATGTTAGCGAAATGTCGCATGATTATGTACGCAAGCCGGAGGACGTTGTGACCGTTGGCCAGGAAGTCCAGGTACGCGTATTGGACGTCAATCGCCGCAAGAAGCAGATCAAGCTGAGCATGAAGGCGTTAGCGCCTGAACCAAAGGCCGCGGCAGAGCCCGAGGAAGAGCCGGAGAAACCCGCTCCCACAGCTATGGAGATCGCCCTGCGAAAAGCTATGTCGGAGGAGGAACAGCCCGCCCGAAAACCATCAAGGGAAAAATCGGCGAACATATCCCCTCGACCAGGCATGGAAGAAATCCTTGCTCGCACTTTGGAGAACAGGCCAAAGTCAAGATAACCTCCTGGCCAACTTATCAAGATTGTTGGCAACAGAGGTATATCGATTTTCTGATTGGGGGCTTTTCCCCTCTCGTTTTAGCACGAGGCATGTGGGCCTCTAGCGATTTGAATTATTCCGCGCATGCCGAAAAAGCAAAATCCCAGCCACCACCACTCCTACCACCACCATCACTGCCTGGTTGGCATTGATACCCGCAACCATGGAAGCATCCAGGCGTAGGAAATCCAGCAAAAAGCGAATAGTGGGGTAAGTGATCAAGTAAATCAAAAAGATGCTCCCTTTTTCGACCTGCTTCTGATACTTTCTTCCAACCCATATCAGAAAGAAAACGGACGCCAAGCTCCACAGTGATTCGTATAAGAAGAGGGGATGGTAGGTCGCGTACTGTTCGAAGCCAGCCAGCCTCTTGTTTGGAGGAATATAAATTGCCCAGGGCAAATCGGTCGGCGCACCGTACAGTTCTTGGTTGACAAAGTTCGCCCAACGGCCGACAGCTTGCCCAAGCGCCAGCCCGGGCGCGATGAGATCGGCCCAAGCCAGAAAGCTTTCGCCGCGCCGGCGAGCGAGAACATACATCGCCAGCCCGCCGCCAATGACAGCGCCGGGAATGCCAAGCCCGCCGTTCCAGACAGCGATTGCATCCAGAGGATGTGTCAGGTAGAACCGAGTGGTCAGACCCACCGCGATCGACGATGGCGGTGGAGTGAATATATGCCACAGTCGGGCGCCGACGACCCCGGCCACCGTTGTCCAGATCAAGCTGTCCCAGATGAACTGCGCGTTCATGCCGCGGGCTTTTGCCAGTCGCTCGATCAGGACTGTGCCCGCCAGAATGGCAGCCACGACTATGAGGCCGTAGAAACGGAGATAGAGAGGGCCAAGGTGGATGCCGTATTGGTCGAAAAACATAGTCAGTTTGTTCGATAAGGAGGTAGTGTGTTAGTCAAATCAGTTAATCGGTTAATCAATCCTATATCGGAAGAAAATAATGAATAACTCCGTGTTGGAGCCTGCCCTGAGCAAGCGAAGGTTGTCTTCGTGGTTAAGTTGTTTTTGAAAGGTGGCGGACATAGAGAATCCTTTGAATTGCGGTGAGGTTTGTGCCAATGGCGAGAATCCCGACGCCAATAAATGGAGCGTTAACTACCAAACATGCCGTCATGATAATGAAACGCTCGACACGGGTGAGGATACCGCCTTTGGCATCCATTCCCAAGCTTTGCGCTCGGGCGCGCACGTACGACACCAGCACCGACCCGAAAGCGGCGAAATACACCAGGAAGCTCAACCGCCGGTCGCCGCTGGCCTGCGCCACCCACAACAACCCAGCGTACAGCGCTAGTTCCGAATAGCGGTCGGCCACCGAATCGACGAAAGCGCCGAAGGCTTGCGGCTCGCCGCGGCGACGGGCCAGCGCGCCATCCAGCGCGTCCACGGGGCCGATGACCAAAACGACAACCCCAGCCCAGGTGAACTGACTCTGCGAAATGAGATAGGCCGCGGCCGTAGTGCCTAGTAAACCAATCGCAGTTAAATAGTTGGGATGGACCCCGATGCGATCGAGGAACTCGACCGCCGGATCCAGTACAAAACGAAAGTTAATCCGCAATCGATCAGTGAAGGTGATTTGCCTGCTATCGTTTTTGCGAGCCAGTGAAACAGGCGAAGCAATCTCCAAGTTCGAGGTTGGGGATTGCTTCGTCGTAGCCGCTCCGCGGCTACTCCTGGCAAAGACGGAGGAGGGTGGCTTTTTTGCAGCGGTGGGCTTCATTCTTCGCCTTCCTCAGTTTCAGAGAAATTATCCAGATTCATTAGCACTTCGCGTTCGCGCCCTCCGCTTTGCACAGGACCAAGGATACCCATCTCTTCCAGCTCATCCACCAAGCGCGCAGCGCGTGGATAACCGATGCGCAGGGCGCGCTGTAGATGCGAAGCGCTGGATTTTCCAGTCCGGCGAATCTCCCCAATCGCCTTTTCGATCAAATCATCCTTGTCTGTGATCAATGCTTCCTTTTGGATCAACTTGTCCCAAGGTGCAGGCTCCGGCTCTTCGATCTCCCAGGCTTGCTGCCAATAATCGATCACCGCTTCGATCTCCTGGTCGGTGATCATTACGCCCTGCGAGCGTAGCGGAGCTGCGGCTTCGGGCGCCAAATACAACATATCGCCGCGCCCCAGCAATGACTCGGCACCTGTCGTATCCAGGATTACGCGCGAATCAATGGAAGAAGCCACCGCAAAGGAAATACGCGCTGGAAAGTTTGCTTTGATCAACCCAGTGACCACGTCTGTGCTAGGGCGTTGTGTCGCCACAACCAGGTGGATTCCTGTAGCGCGCGCCATCTGAGCCAGGCGAACCAGTGTAGCTTCGGTGTGCTCGGCCGTGGACATCATCAGATCCGCCAACTCATCGATCAAGACCACAATGCGAGGTAAATGCTCATCAGCGTCCTTTCCCGTCACCTTCTGGTTGTAGCCCTCGATGTCGCGCGCCCGCGCCGATTCGAGCAGCTTATAACGGCGTTGCATCTCCGCCACCACCCAGCGCAGCACTACATTGATGCGCTCGAGTTCGGTTTCAACCTTGCCAATCAGATGGGGCAGCCCGTTGAAGCGCACCAGCTCTACCATCTTGGGATCGATCATTACCAGGCGTAAATCTTCGGGGCTGTTGTTCATCACTAAACAAATGGCGATCGCAGAGATCAACACCGACTTGCCCGACCCTGTGGTGCCTGCCACCAATAGGTGCGGCATCTTAATCAAGTCTGCCGCAATCGGTTGTCCTGAAACATCGCGGCCCAGCGCCATAGCCAGTGGTGAAGTTAGCTTCTGGAAGGGTTGGCTCTCCAAAACGGGTCGCAGCCGAACCAGGCTGGTGCGCGAGTTCGGCACTTCAATGCCCACGTAGGCTCGCCCGGGCACCGGCGCCTGGATGCGTAACCGCTGTGCAGAGAGCGCCAGTGCTAGATCGCGTTGTAGCGCCGAGATCTGAGCCACGCGCACCTTTTGCCGGTTCTCGCTGTCTTCTTCGCCAGCTTTCTCGATATAACCCGGTTCTAAATGGAATTGAGTGACAGTAGGTCCAACCTGGAATCCTACAACGCGCACTGGAATGCCGAATTCGGAGAGAGTCTTTTCCAGCAATCCAGCCATCTGGTTGATGTGGCGCTCGTCCGGGCGTGAGCTTTGCTCCTCGGCCAGCAGGCCAAGCGGGGGTAAATCCGCGGAACGTCGACTCGGCTTTGCAGATTTGGCTGGTTTATTTTCAACACGGAAATCCTTACGAAACTCCGCAGGAAGGTGTTGCGATTTAGGCATTGTTGTGACAGACTCAGGCGCAACCGATTTCTCATCGACGGGAGAAATGGATAGGACAGGCGTTGCGACCGGTACGGTAACCGAGGCGGGTGTTTCCATTGAAGACCGCAGCCAGGCAGTTTGGCGCAACGATGACATCGTAGCAACCAGGAATATTAGGATGAGGGTGAAACCAGCAATAGCCAGAGCAAGCCAATTAGGCAGGAAACTTCCAAAGAGCAGGCGCAGGCTTTCCACCAGACCCCAGCCCACCAGGCCGCCTGCATCGCCCGCCTCGGCAGTCTCCAGCGATTGCCCGAGAAAGAGGCTGAGTAGGCCAAGTGCACAGAAGGCGGCCACCTCCTCTGCTACCACGCGCCCCCAGGCAAAGCCATAGGCTGTGCGCCGACTAATCAGCAGGCGCCACCCAGCAGACGCCAGGGTAAGCACGATTAGGCTCGCACCCCAACCCAGCCAGCGGCGCAGCAAGTGAATCCAGGGGCTGAGGATGTTGCCCGCGGTCAAGCCCAGCAGACCGAGCAACGTGAGCAGAGCTCCCGCCAGCAAAACCATCCCAACTGCCTCGGCAACGTAAGAACCGAGGTTCAGCCTGAAATTTCGCAGCCGAGCCAAACCACCGCTTGGCGGCTGTTGGGCCACGAACGTTCTTTTACGCATGATCTCCAGGTGTATCTAGCCAGGAGGGTCCTGCAGATTCTTGTTCCTTCCACGGTTCGCCAAGTAATTGAAGGCTGAGGCGTTGCCTTCCACCCTCAACTTGCAGAACGCGAACTTTGACCTTCATGCCGCTTTCCATCACCAGCCGCGGGTCCAGGCGATGATGCAAACCCATTTGAGTGATGTGGATTAAGCCTTCGAGCCCTTCCTCCAATTTTGCAAATGCCCCAAAGTGCACTACTTCGGTGATTTCGGCATCGAAGTCGGAACCAACAGGGTAGCGCTCGTGGGCCGTGACCCAGGGATTAGGTTGGCCGCGTTTGACGGAAAGCGACACGCGCCCGCGGTCGGTTTGCAATTCGAGGACGACGACCTTCAGCCGGTCACCGGGTGCAGCGACCTCACGCGGGTGTCCTATGCGCCCCCAGGAAAGTTCGGAAATATGAACCAGGCCTTCGACACCGCCGAGATCGATAAATAGCCCGAAGGGGGTCACGTTAGTGACCACTCCTTCTAGCTGTTGCCCAACCTGCAGGGTCTGCAGCAATCCCTGGCGCGAACCGGGCGCGGATTGCGCCGCGCGCTCCGAGAGCACAATGCGCCCTCGCTCGGGATCGCATTCGATGACTTTCAATTCCATCTCGCGGCCCACGTAGGATTCCAACAGTCGCTCGGTGATCTTCTGACCATTCGTAGCTGCTGCCAACTGGGAGCGCGGTACAAAGCCTTGGAATTCCTGGGTGCGCACCAGCAGGCCGCCCCGGTTGAAACCAACCACTTCGGCATAACACACAGTTTCCTGCTCCTGTAGCTCGAGCACACGCGTCCAGTCGACCCAACCTAATTGTTGTGGTTTGCGTTCATCCTGCACGGCGGCGCTTCGTCTCTCGAGATGCCCCCTTGTGCTTCCTGGCTCCACCGTTGCTCGGCTCCCCTGCATCCGCGGCCGCCGGCCCTCCTGCGCCGCTGCCCTGCGCCGAAGGCCTCGCTCGGGTCCGGCGTACTTCTGTTCTTCGGCCAGGATCGATTTCCACCAGCCGTCATCGGGTTCAGGGGTTTCGGAGAGGTTCTTCTGCGGATTAAATTCGTCGTGCCCGTTCACTTTCCTTCTTCCTTTCCATTCTGTTGCTCAATGATATGGGTTTCCATTTCCAGCAAGCTGCGCGCCACCGATTCGATGGCAACTCGCTGTTTGCGATACAGGTCTGCTTCTGACATGGCGAGTCGGGATGCCACTTCGCGTACTTTGCGACCCTGGAGAAATTTCATCTCCAGCAAGTTGTAGAGCATCCATTCGCCGTTGAGGCGCGGTTCTCCCTCAGGTCTATTACGCTCGATAGCTTCCTGTAAAATACTGCGCATGGCTTGGGCGGGATTGCCTTCATGTTCTTTCAGAGCCTTTTGCACCACTTGCAAACCCCTTAACGGACTGTCGGTGAGGCGCGGTCCCCCCCAGTAGTGGGTCAGCGCTTCCTTGACCCAGCGCACCAGGTCGCCATATTCGGGCAGCTCGCCGAAGTCGCTGAACACCTCGCTCTGGTCGAAGCGAGACGCGGCGCGTAGGCGTTGGATCAAATCTACGCGTGGACCCAGAGTCTGTAGTGAAACCAGGGCCTGAGTCTGCTGTCGCCGGTCATCGATTGCCAAGGCCGCGCGCTCGCCAAGACTGAGCAGCCCTTCATGTTGTTCTTCGCTCAATTCCAGTTTGCGCATCCGCCGCACACCCAGCAAGCCAATCAGAATTTTTCCTTGCGGCGCATAGAGCGGCAGAAGCCAAAAGGCATCCCAGGAAAAAACGCGGGGTTCCCCGTTTGCACGTTGGGCTAGCTGTTCAAGTTCAGTTGAAGTCTTCTTTTTGCCAAGCGATTTCTTGTCGCCCACCCCGAGCAATTCCTGCACCTTCCCTGCTTCAAGGATGGCCACAAACGCGGATTTTGTCTGGAAGCGATCGCAGACGGCAGAGAGCAAAGCCTCCAGGAATTGGCGCAGGTCAGCAGAGGTCAGCACCCGCTCCTGTAGATCTTGTACAAATTGCGCATCTGCCCCCTCCCCGCCACTGAACAGCAGCCAGTTTTCCAAAGTAGGCAGCGCAAGCGTGAGCACGTGCGACGTGAGCAGGGCAGATAAAGCCACCAGGATGGGTAACATTACCGCTTCGCTGGTTCTGAAGATTGAGCTGATCTGGCTAACACCCGGGAGCAAAAGCAGGACAATGAACACGGTAACTGGACCGCGCACCAGCCAGCGGAACAAGCGGCTTTTAACTACTCGGTCCGGCCAAGGCACACCGAAGAAGGCCGTGGCATAAGCCATCACCACCATCGCCCAAAATACCAGCACACTGCCGGCAGCAGCGCTCAGCAAGAAGACCTCCGTAAAGGCTGCCGCCATCCCCGATCCGAACAAAAGGAAGGGATAGGCGCCAAGTGCTAGGACCAGCGAGGCGAAGAACAAATAAATCATGCGACGGCGACTGGCTGATAACACCGTGCGCTGCCAGGCACGCCAAACGGTGACCAGGGCCAGGACAATAACGATGACGTAATACGCGGTGAAAACCCACGAAAGCGATGTACTGCTGAGGTGCGGAACAGGCTCGCCGTTGGATACGGGTCGACCGAGAAGAAGTCCGGTAAATAACAGGGCGAGGAATATCGTGGAGAAAAGGTAAGAAAGTCGCACCGCCCACCGCCGTCGGCCCCGCGAGGGTCTGCCCGTCGTTTCCAACAGCGCGTCCGAGAAATGCAGATAAGCTGCGGGCAGAAAAATCGTGCCCACCCATTGGAAATGCAACCAGAAATCGAGCCCGCCCTGTCCCGCCAGCGACGCGGAAACAGCTTCTCCTGCCGAGGAGATCATCATGCAGGCCAGGATTACGGCAAAGGCGCGCGACACCCGGTCCCGCAAATTAAAGGTAAGTGACCTCAAAAATAGCGATAAGGCCGTAATGGCGATGCCGGCCTCGAAGACTCGGTTAAGCGTTTCTAAAATTGACAACAAATCCATTTAGTATGATAACTAATAACCGATAACGAAGTACTTCATCCTATGCCAGCCTCTTGGCAAAGAAAAGAGCAATATCCTGGTTCTCGTAATATTTATCGTTGTAACCGGAGAATTCAAAAGCCAATTTTTGCGCTAACTTAATTGCGGGGTAATTCTTCGATTGCATCTCCAGCACAAGGCGAACGTGCCCGTGATCCCGCGCCCACTTCTGGGCTGTAGCGATCAGCCGCGTACCCACGCCTTTGCGCCGGTACGGAACATCCACTACGAGGTCAGTCAGCCAGATAGCGCCGGGGGCCAACCCTGAGGACAGGCTGGTGTACCCTACAATCTTATTGTCGCTCTCACCTAGCAGCAGCGCAGCGCGCTGCTTCCACTCGGCTTGTAGTCGGCCTGGCGACCGTGGGTAGCTCACCTGCATGGGGCGCGGCAGCCGAGTCTCCTTGAATTGAGCGCCCATGCGCGGGTTTTGGCTGAGTTCCATTTGCCACACGTATTCAGTGGAAAAGCCATGTTCGAGTTCCAACAAGCGCTCATAATCCTCTTCGTTTGCCGAACGAATGCGTAGACCCATACTTAGTTCCATCATTGCGGCAGCTCAATTCGCACGGGTATTCGGCATGGTGGCAGTTCCTCTCCGGCACTATTGGTGACCAGAAGCTGAAGGACGTAATCGCCAGCTGGAAGACGCGACGTGTCCCAATTTTCGACCAAAACGCCTTCTTTCACCACGGTGCGGCCTGCCTGAATCGTGAGCCACAGTTCCTCTTCCGCCCGTGCCACTTCGAATTTGTAAAAGCCAAAATTAGGAATGTCCGCAGTGCCCTCGATATCGATAGTGCCTTGTAAAACATCCTGGGCTGCCGGCGAGGTGATGATGATTTGATCTTCGACACAATCTGTCGGGTCGATGCTGACCGGGGGCAGCGCTGTCGCGGTGGCTACATTGGCGGTCTGCTGCGGAGTCTCCAGGGGATCGAAAAGCGACCCAGCTGAAAGATCCAAAGTGGGTGTAGCGAGCACGACGGGCATGGCAGTGGAAACAAAAGTTACCATGACAAAGATGGTTGCGGCCACGACCAGAAGAATAAACAAGACCATGGCCGCTTGATTAAGGCGTGCACGCGAAGCCTCCTGCTCCAGGCCGTAGACCGCCACGCGCACCTCCTGCCAGGCCAGCCAGAAGCGATACAAATAAATGATGCCGCTCAACCCAAGAACGAAATATAGAACCGCCTCGTACTGCACGAAAAATCTTAATACTTCCGCCATTCGACAAAAATTACGCTAAGAAAGCTTCCGCAGCACCCCTCGCACTAGTTTGGTCAATTTGGGCACCAGTACCCGACCGGCTTCCAGCACTTCTTCGTGGGTCGTCTCGGTGGCGCCGTCCAGGTTTGCTTTGTTGCTGATACCAGATATCCCCAACACACGCGTGTTGCCGTGCCGCGCCACGATAGCCTCAGGCACGGTGGACATTCCCACTGCGTCCACGCCCACCCTTTGTAAGAAGCGCAGATCTGCGGGGGTCTCGAAGCTGGGTCCCGCCAGACAGCAGTACACGCCCTCGTGCAATTTGATTTTTTCTTCCTCGGCCGCCAGGCGCGCCGCGCTCTGCAGTTTGCGATCGTAAACCTGGCTCATATCCGGAAATCGGGGGCCTAGCGAATCCAGGTTGGGACCTCGCAACGGGTTTTGACCCGCCATACCTACCAGGTTCAAGTGATCGATTAGCATCATCAAGTCGCCCGGCTCGAATTGGGGATTCACCGCGCCGGCTGCATTAGTGACGATCAGAATTTCTATGCCGAGATTTTGCATTACGCGCACGGGCAGCCCGAGCCGCGGCATGTCGTAACCTTCATAATAATGGGTTCGCCCTTGCATGACAACAACAGACTGCGCTTCCAGTGTGCCCAGTACCAGACGCCCAACATGGCCGGCCACACTGGATATCGGCCACCCAGGAATTTCGGAGTAGGCAATGAAATCCGGTTTCTCAACCGATTCCGCCAACGGTCCCAAGCCTGAACCAAGGATCAGACCTACCCGAGGTTTCTGTTTACTTCGCTTTTGAACTTGTTGGGCTGCTTTTTCGATGTCTTCGACCGTGAGGAAATCACCCATTAAGTTGTCTCCAACAATAATACGATGCTAATAACAGTAAGAATGGCATTATATCAGTTAAGGGTTGTAAGGCTAGCATAAGAGTTTTCTCACAATTTTAATGTTTCTTTGTAAGGGACATTGCGATTGGCGCCAGCGGAAACTTAAAAACAGTTCGCGATCATAGATCCCCTCTGCGACCAACAAAAATTAGGCAGTAATCGCCCGCTACTGCCCATCCAAAAACAGAGGTTCTCCATCATTCACGCCTCCCTGAATAATGCCATCAATCACCCGAGTCCCACTGATCCAATCTGGCTCCAGCGTCTCAGGTCTGATTCGTGCGTTCAGCATGCCTGGATCATTGAAAAGATAAGCAAAAATGGCAGGGAACACATCCTGCAAGGTTTCGATAGCATCGAATTCCTTGTAGTTTGCGGAAGGCCAGCGAATAGCCAGAAAGGTTCCAAAACGATCCTGGATATCCTGGCGGTTGATTTCCGAGCTGTCGTAACCTCCCAGTGCGGTGGCAGAGCAGTTTTTCGAGAGCCAAGGCCCGTGATCTCCGGCAATGATGATGATCGCCTCAGGGTGAATCCCAACCAGTACATCCAAATCCAGGAGCATTTCCTCGTTGGCACGCCGTAAACGGTCTTCGAACAATTCGGACTCATTCTGAAGGCACTTGCCTATATTACGGCTGTGACCAGGCAAATGGCTATGCGTATAAAGAAAAACGGGGTCGGTTGAGTCCGAGGCGAATACCTGTCGCTTGCTCGACCTATACTCTTCGATTGGTTGCCTTTGAACTCCGATGTCGAAACGGAATTCGCCCATCAAAATGGCTTCCGAAAGTATCAAACCAGGCGGTTCGACCTGCGGATAAGAATGGTCATAACTGGGCTCTATGCCCCGGAAGAAAAAGTCCGAGCGGAATATTCCGTAGGTGGTATAGCCAAAAGAGCTCAGCAGGTTCTGTACCGCTCCGCTTCCAGCCACGGCAACCCTGGTATTGTCAAATTCAGCAGAGGCGTTGAGCACCCGGGTCATTGTAGGTATGGACGAGGCGGCCACGGAGTAGGTGTGCGGGTACAGCGTAAACCCCAGATCCTCCAAATATTTCTCTTGCTCGCTGTTATCGATCCCATGCGAGAGCAAGGTTTCGTTGTGGGGATAGGCGTCGTAGATCAGCAAGTATATGTTGGGAGTGGAAAGCGGCCTCCTATCGCCGACAAGCTGGGCAAGATTCTTTCCGATTGAGCGGCCTGCCTCATAATCCACAAAACTAACAATCGCCTGGACTCGTTCTACAGTACTGAGTTGGATGGCGCTGTTGCTGATGAAGAAAACCACGATTAGCACATGGAGGAGTTGTTTGTACCCCAGGTCATAAAGTAGCCAGATGAGGATAAAAATGCCAGCCAGAAACGGCCACTGGATTTTCACACTTCCGTATTCGAACCAAGAAAACCGGCTGGTCAAGGAGGCCATATAAAAAAGAGTGAAGGAGAAAGCCGCACCTAGCAGCATAAGGGTGCGTTCGGACGCAAGACGGCGAAGGAACTTCGGAATCACAAAGATGAGCACGAGCGAAAAGGCCAGAAACATGACCATCACAAGAACTATCTGCTCGAGGTACAGGATCTCTATATTGCGAATGATGTACTGAACTACCGGCATCATTGGAAGAAATAGCAAAATCAGATCGGACCAGGTGATCATTTCGCCTTTTCTGGCCGAAGGCTTTATCTTTTTTTCTCTTTGCCAGAGAACCAGGCCAAGCAAGCCGGAAACCGCCGCCAAGGCCAGAAAATAACCCCACGATCTGGAAGCAAAGTTCCTGTTTACGCCATTGGGCAGAATGGCTGAAAGCAACAAGCAATAGGTTGCGAGAACTACTAATGGAATAACAACATTTGAGATGAGAAACCCCGCATCCAGAAATTTCGAGAAGTAATTCTTGACCACCGCGATGTTTCTCGTCATTTGAATTCGTGCTTACCGAGGAAGGTGAATTACAGGAAAATGTAGGGGACTTTTATATTATAGCTCTGGTGCACAATAAAACTCTGTTTCGGTCCACTCTTGCTCAGGCGATTGGGTTGCGCATGATAACATGGACATCAGAAGCTTTCCGCCGTTTTACTGTCTATCTGCATACTTACCAACTAGGAAAGCAATTTGGGTTGCCGACTTTTACACGCCCTACGCCTTGAGCACTTTCTTAAACGCCGCCAACGTCTTTTCCACCGCCGTATCATTGATCCAATAGTGTGTTACCGCGCGGAACCCCCAGGGTCCGCCGTGGCCGATTCGAATGCCCTCTTCCGCCAACTTTGGAACCAGTTCATCAGAGTTAACCTTGCTTCCATCCGCCAGCTGGAAGCGAATGATATTCGTGTACTGCGGGTAGACGCGCAATTGTTGAATTTCCGCCAGCCCCGCCGCCAGCCGCCTGGCGCGTTCGTGGTCTTCGGCTAATCGATCCACCATCTTCTCCAACGCCACGATGCCGGCCGCGGCCAGGATGCCTGCCTGCCGCATGCCGCCCCCCAACCTCTTCCGCTCGCGTAACGCTTTTGCAATGAACTCCTTAGAGCCGCACAATACCGAGCCTACCGGCGCACACAGGCCTTTGCTGAGACAAAAGGTGATCGAGTCTGCAGGCGCCACCAATTGCTCCGCCGGGATTCCCAGGGCGATCGCGGCATTAAAAATCCGCGCTCCGTCGATGTGCAATTTCAGTTTATACTTCTTCGCCAAATCGCCGACGGAGCGAATGTAATTCGTCGAAAGCGGAACGCCGTTGCAGCGATTGTGTGTATTTTCCAGTGCGATAAGCCGCGTAATCGGATAATGCGGGTCATCCTCGCGGATCGCGAGCTCGATCTCCTCTAGCAGCAACGTGCCATCCGGCTGATTGCGCAGCGTGCGCGGCTGGATGCCGCCCAGGGCCGCCATGGCTCCGCCTTCATACATATACGGGTGCGCCAGGTCGCCCAAAATGACTTCGTCGCCTCGCTGGCAATGCGCCAGCAAAGCAGCCAAGTTGCCCATCGCACCCGAGGGCACGAACAGAGCCGCTTCTTTGTCCATGCGCTCAGCGGCCATCTCTTGCAGCCGGTTTACCGTCGGATCCTCGCCGTAAACGTCATCCCCCACCTCGGCGTGGGCCATGGCCTCGCGCATTTCCTCCGTTGGCCAGGTGACTGTGTCAGAACGAAGATCAATGGTGTTCATGAGAGGAAGTATACAGGGTGTTTTTTGTAGGACGGGTTTCAAACCTGCCAGTCGTTTGCCTGGCATGCCACATTCACCCTCACAGGGAATCCAATCGCAAAGACATGTAGGGCGCCAAGAAATATGAATTCAACTTTGTGCTCTTCGTGCCTTTTTGGTTATTCCCTTTTTGGGAATGCTTGTTTGTAAATCCGCAACGATTTGTCGTAAATCTTCAGGCAATGGCGCTTCAAATAAACGCGGTTCCAACTCTCCCGGCAGCCTCAGCTTCAATCGAAATGCGTGGAGAAAATGACGCGTGAGTGGCAGAGTCGGGTTACGTTTACCGTACACTCGATCGCCCGCCACCGGGCAACCAAGAAAAGCCAAATGCACACGGATCTGGTGCGTGCGTCCGGTGTGCGGGCTCACCTCCAGCAAGCTGTGTTTTTCGAAAGTTTCCATTACGCGATAATCGGTCACTGCCTGCCGTCCCTTTGCCGCTGAAACCACCGCCATGCGTTTGCGTTCGCGCGGATCGCGGCCAATGGGCGCCTCCACGCGGCCGCGGACTGTCGGCGGCCGTTCGTCCACCAATGCAACATAAGTCTTTTCAACCTTCCGCTTATTGAATTGCTCCTGCAGCAAGCGCTGGGTCCTTTCGTTCTTCGCCACGATGATGAGACCGGAGGTGTCTTTGTCCAGGCGATGAACGAGTCCCGGTCGCAGTTCACCGCCTATGCCCTCGATCTCGGGCGCATGGGCTAGCACCGCATGGATGAGCGTCCCCTTTGCATGCCCCACTGCCGGGTGCACCACCAGCCCGGCGGGCTTGTTGATCACAACAACGTCATCATTCTCGAAGATAATATCGAGAGGTATCGCTTCTGGAATCAGGTTGACGGATCGAACGGGAGGTATGTGCAACTCAACGATGTCGTTACCCTTCAGAAGGTAACGGGGTTTCACAACTACTTTGTTGGCAACTAGTACGTGCCCATCCTTGATCAGGTTTTGCAGCCGGGCGCGTGAATAATCAGGGACTTCTATGACAAGGAATTTATCGAGGCGTACTTGGAAATCAGCCGGAACGCGCAGGTGAACTACGCGCTCATTCACTTGCAGCGCGTTCTTTGCCAAGCTCCGGTTTGTGTTCGCTTTCGTTGCCACTGCCCAGCCAGATACTGAAGAATAAGATAATCACCCCAAGTGTAATGGCTGAATCGGCGATATTGAAGACCGGGAAATTGCCTACCGCAATGAAATCGGTCACCGCCAAGTTGTGCTGCAACCGGTCGATCAGGTTGCCTACTGCCCCGCCTAGCTGCAGGCCCATAGCCAGACGCAAAGACCAGTCGCCGCGCTGGATACGCGGGAAGTAGAAAATGATCATCAGAGTAACGATGACCGCCAGGATGGCAAAAACGCCCCCACCCCCTTGGAAGAGGCCGAACGCCGCGCCGCTGTTGCGCCAATGCACGATGCGCACGTACTCGGGCAGCCAGGAAAACGGGCGCCAGGTTTCCCCAAGCGCCAGGTTGCTGCGCACCCAATCCTTGGTCAATTGGTCCAGCCAAATCACCAGGCCGGCAATAATAGCCAGTGAAACGAAAGCGCTCAACATGTGCCAGCCGGCGGATTGAGTTTCAGATTCTTTGGAACGTAATTCTTCTCTAGTCAACAAAACCTCGAGCGAAGGGGTTGAACAATTCTACCTGTGGAAACAGAAAATCGTAGTCACGGCAATTCAATCAATAAGTCTCGCATACACTTCTCCCGATCTGTCATCCAGATCGCGTGCATTGAGCCATTCTCTGATCTTTGGAGCGCCTACCCAATCGGGTAGCGCAAGGCGGGGATATTCAGCGCGAATAACATTGAATGCATACCTGCCCGGGTCCATCAAGCGATCGACACAGGCGATCGCCCTGTCCGTTGTGAGCGGAAGATATTCGAAGGAAATCGCCGGCAGCGGCTGAGATAAACCCTTCAGCGCTTCCAGCTCGTATCCCTCGATATCGATCTTGCAGAATGCCGGTGTGCCGAACTCCGCAATCAATGTATCCAGCGTGGTAACCTCAACCTCTGATCGCATGTCCCATCGAATTCGGGAGAAGGTTTTCGCCCGCTTGACTTGATCCACCCAACCCCCTGATAATGTTGAAACAGTTGGCGTCCGGGTGCTGACCAGCATCTCGCTTTTCTCCTCCGCCTCGCCAACGGCCTTTTTCACTAGATGAAACCCGGATAACCTCCCGTACAATCTTTGCAGCGTATCCGCCATCAGCGGCTGCGGCTCCACGGCCACTACGCGTGCGCCAATAGCAAGCATGGCTGCCGTCCGATTGCCCACATGCGCTCCGATATCGAAACATAGGTCGCCGGGTGAAATGAACCGGCGATAAAACCGTCGCCAGGCCCCCGCTCTCCCAGGGATGGCATAGTACATAAGCAGCGAACGCGCCAGCCCAAACAGCGCGCCCACAGAAACATGCCCCCTCTCCCGCGTTACGGGAGAGGGGGATAGAGGGTGAGGGGCCATATGCGAACTAAAAAATAGTTATGCAGCTTGCCGTTTCAGATCCAACCACAGGAAAATGATCAGCAATACTTCTACGGACTTGGTGCTCACTCCGATCGGATCGCTGAGGTCGCCATTCATAATCACCCAGGCGATGATAGTGACCGCAGCGTAAGCCATGAATGCGTAATGCACCAGGCGTTGCTGGTTTGCCGGGATCCGAAAAAGCAAGGCGCCCAGAAGCGCGAAATATCCTAGTCCATTAAGTATGAAGAGGGGTTCGAGTCCACCCAGATTTAAAACAACTAAATGCACAGTGGCGGTATACAAACCCAAGATCGTAATGATGACTCGAATAGTGCGATCGCTCATTTCTTCCTCCGTGGCGAATGGATGCGAGACGACGATTGATTATAGCGGTTCAGGAACCGATAGACCCGCTCCATGCTTTCCTTCCAACTCGGGAAGGTTTGGAAGCTGCGTAGCGCCGACAGACTCATTCGAGTGAGCCTTTGGCGGTCTTCGTGCAACTTCTTGAAGGCTCGCGCTACCTCCGCCACGTTTCCTGCCGGAATCAAATAGCCGTTTTTACCATGCCGGATTATTTCTTTTGCTCCCCCTGCCCGCGTACCGATAGCCGGCAGACCAAAACCCAGGCCGTCCAGGTAGGCAATCCCATACCCCTCGTAGGCCGAAGGAACGGCCAAGACCTGGCTCCTTTTCAGCCTGCTCGCCAGGAATTTGCCCTCCAGGTGGCCAATAAAGTGAACCCAACCTCCTAAGCCCCGGCGCGCAGCCAATCGGCGAAGATACCGAACGTAGTCCGGCTGCACATCTTGCCGGCCGGCAAGCGTCAAATAGATCGTTTCCGGTCCCAACTTAGCCGCTGCCTCCAGCAGCAGATGCGGCGCTTTGTGCCGGGTCAGGCTGCCGAGGAAAAGCACACGCAGGGGTCCCGGCTGCCGCGCTCGGGCGCGGATCTCGGCTGGGGTGACCCTGGATCGAAAACGGTCGCCGCCCGGAGTGGCGACCACAAATGGTTTCCTCTGGAAAACCATTGAATTGACCAGACGCTTTGTTTCCAGGCTGTTGAATACAAACCCATCTGCCGAATCCAGGTATCGCCTTTCCACCCAGCCATAAAACCATTTCAAGAAAGGGTGAACCGCGGCATTGCTGCGCACCATGTGAACGACAGAGATTATTGGAAAAGAAGTTTCTTTTTTTAGTCTCCTGTTGAGCAAAAACAAAGAAGGATGATTGAGTTCGTCTTGCAACAACAGGTCAACCTCTAAGCGTCTTATCGTGTTGAAAAGGCGACGCGAGAAATTGTCCGCGAGGAAGCCCGCGTAGCTCCGCCAGGGCAACGAGATAACTTGCACGTGATGGCCGCGTTTGCGCAGGTGAGCCACTAGCATTCTGTCATACAAATAGCCCCCGGAAGCTTGCTCCAGGTCCCCGTAAACGATCAACCCAATGCGCACTCAGAGGTCCTGACGGTATTCTGCCCAGACGCTGTCACTTTCCCAGAGCCGGACGGTCAGCGCATTGAGCCGGGTTTCCTTGAAGTGCTTGGAGATCGCCGTGCCTAGGATGCGGGCAAAGTGCTCCAGCGATGGGTTGAGGCCGGCGAATTCACTTAGCGAATTCAAATCCGCGCCGCCAAAGCGCGCCAGCAACTGCTCGACACGGCTTTCCACATCTACCAGGTCAACCAGGTAACCGTGTTTATTCAACCCCTCGCCTTCCAGGCGCAGTTCCAGCAGGTACGAATGGGCATGAGGGTCGTTCTCGGCGCCCCAGTCGCCGCCAATCAAATGATGCCGGGCTTCGAAGCGGCGTTGCAGCGCTAGCGTAAACATTTCCGAGTGCTCACTCGAAGATCGGCGGGTTCTCGATCACTACATACCAGGTGTAATACAGCCATACGCCCAGCAAAATGGTAGCCAAGTAGAATCCGTAAGCAGTGCGCATGAATAGTTTGTAGTTCTTGAACTGCAAGAACTTTGGCACTAGCTTATGCCCACGCAAGGCCACAAATGTCCCGAACGAAAAAGCGAAGAACCCGATGACTGCATGCAAGGTAGTCACTGCGTAAAAGATGGCCTCGCGCGGTCCCCCCTGGTCTTGTAACACAAGATTGCGGTAAGGAATCACCATTAACCACACGGCCAGGAACCCTGTCAAAACCACTCCGGTGGTTTGCACCCACTTATGGGTATCGTATTTACCCTTAACCGCCAGATAGAATCCGACACTGAACAATACCAGGATCACCAGCATCATTGCCATAGTGAAATCAGCAAACATATTGGCGTTGGTGCCCAGGAAACCCGGCGAATGCAAGAAATCAATCATCTACTCCTCCAAGCAGGTTGGCGATTCTTTGTTTTACTATGAAAGTTGAATTCTGAGAAATTCAGAGCTTAGCAACTTAGTATTGAAAAAGAACGCCTAAAGCTGATTCAAGGCTTTCTGCGAGCAACTTATATGCCTCGGCCGCTTCCGCAAACCGAAACCGGTGGGTCACCAACTGGCTGGGTTTGATCTCCCGCGCCCATTTCCACGCCTGTTCGAACCGTCGCGCCTGGTCCCAGCGGCCGCGCAGGGTTGGCTCGATCTGGCTGACCTGGCTGCTGATGATCTTGATTCGTCCGCGGTGGAATTTTCCTCCCAGGTTGATCGGCGCTTGCCGGGCGCCGTACCAGGACCCCACGACAATGCGCCCGTGCTCGCCAACCAGGTCGAGTGCGAGATTTATTGCTTCAGGGTCCCCTGTCAGTTCATACACCAGATCAACGCTGCCTTCCCTTAGAAAGTCCCCGGCCTGACTGGCGATTTGTTCAGGGTGCTGGCTTTCATGTGCCCCCAGTCGGCGAGAAAAATCCCGGCGCAACTCGAGGCCGTCGACTGTGACCAGCCTCATGAGTGGGTGCCGCGCCAATAGGGCCGTGGTCAGCAAGCCGACAATACCTTGGCCCAGCACGACGACTTTTTCTCCAATAAGCGGTTTCCCATCCTGCACCAGACTTAACGCGGTCTCCATGTTTGCCAGGAAAGCAGCGTCTTCGATTGCTATCCCATCCGGTAATGGCTGAACATCTGCGATGTTCGCATTGAGAGCCGTTTCGTGAGGATTGAATGCGAACACCCGGCGGCCTTCCCATTCATCGCCGACCCCCTCGCCCAATTGAATGACCTCTCCGGCCATAGAGTATCCGTATTTCAAGGGATAAGCGAGTGATCCGCGGAGGGCTGAGATATACGAATCAGCAGCCATTTCCTGCGGAGCCTCTCCTTTGTAAACCAAAATTTCCGTCCCGGCGCTGACGGCGGAAACCAGGCTGCGCACCTGGATCTGGCCCGCTCCCGGGGCGTCTAGTTCTTCCTCCCTAAGTTCGACCCTTTGAGGTCCTGTGAAATAAATACTGGTTCTTTTCACATTCCTCCATTCATTGCGAGGAAGCAATCTCCCCCCAAAATACGTAATCTTTGCCGTGCTTTTCAACACCCTCATTCACCAATTCAGAGTTCTGGTCAATCACAGTTTCCAATCCCTTATAGCCGCCAACAAACTGTGGCGCTATTGTGATGATCGCCCTATCAACTAGATTTTCCGACAAAAAACTGGATATAACCTGCCCGCCTCCTTCGACCATTACGCTCCTGATGCCGGTCTCCCCTAGCCTTCCCAGCATCCCCCTCAAATTCACTCGAGTTGCCCTTTCATCTGATTGTCGCTCAACGATTGCTCCCACTTGCTCGAGTTTCACTTGTGCCATTTGGTTCGCAGAAGCCACGCCAAAAACGCGCGTCTTCCCGATTTTGAGGACTCGTGCCGTCAACGGCAGCCTGAGCCGGCTATCCAGCACCACGACCTGCGGATTTCTCCCCTCAACCAGGCGCACGTTCAATTGAGGATCATCGCTGATTACAGTCCCGATGCCAACCAGAATGGCATCATGGGCAGCGCGCAGCCGGTGCGTCATCGCCATGCTTTCGGGTCCGCTGAGCGTCAGCGGTTCGCCGCGGTGCAGCGCAATACTGCCATCCAAGCTTTGCGCGTAACTGAGCGTAACTGTTGGCCGATCAAGATCGCCAGCTTGGTTCAGGCTGGCAGCCAACCACTCATCCAGCCCCATTTTGTGAGAAGGGGTTCTTGTCCGCAAGGTCTAACAAATGGTTCATCCGCGCCGCCTTGGTGAGCAAGTAGCGCGCATTCTCCGGGTTGACCTCGCCTTGCAAAGGGATGCGCTCGACCACTTCTATGCCCAAGCGCTGCAGTTCTTCGATCTTGTTGGGATTGTTAGTGAGTAACGAGACCTTGGCCACACCCAGGTCTTTGAGGATTAGCGCAGCCGCATCGTAATCGCGGTTATCCGCCTGGTGGCCCAACGCCAGATTCGCATCCACGGTATCTAGCCCCTCATCCTGGAGATTGTAGGCGCGCAATTTGTCGCGCAAGCCGATGCCCCGGCCTTCCTGGCGCAGGTACAGCAACACGCCGCTCCCCGCTTTGGAGATCATCTCCAGCGATTGCGCCAGTTGTTCGCCGCAATCGCAGCGCCTGGAACCCAGGACATCTCCGGTAAGGCATTCGGAATGCACTCGCACCAGCGTCTTTTCATCGGCAGGTAGTTCCCCCATAACCAATGCCAAATGCTCTTTTTCATCCAATTGGTTTGAATACAAATGGATCTGAAAATCCCCGTATCGTGTTGGCAACCGAGCGCTGACCGCTCGCTCGAATGCGATGCTATCTACCATGGCGAAGACCTCGTTACGTGCACCATCCTACCATAGCCAAGGAAAGCTTTGCTTTCCGCAGTCAAGGAAGGCGGAGTTTACACTGTGCGTACGCGAATGTGCCTTCCGCAGTTGCGAGGAAGAGCCGCAGCCTGACGAAGCAATCTCCTACCTTAGCCCCAGCCCACCCAACACCAATCCGGCCAGCGCAAACAAAATATCCCGTGCCCGGATGAGCAATCCCAAACCCAACCCATAGGCCGAGTCAAATCCCAGCGCCTGTACCGCCAGCATTTGGCTGGCCTCCAGTGCACCCAGGGCGCCGGGAGTTGGCGCCAATAGTGCCAGGCGGCCTGCAGTTACCACGAATACCAGTTGCGATAGTTCCAATCTCAGCCCGAGGTAGTTCAGCGCCAGCCAGAACTCGAAAAAAAGCGCGGACCAAACAAGGGCTGAGACGGCCAAACCTACGGCGAATAAAGCGGGCTTCCTCCGGATCAGGCTCCCTAATCCATCCTCAGCAGACCTCACTCCGGCCATAAAATTGTTTTTGAAGCGCCTCAACATTCTGCCAACCGGCCGCAATCCAGCCCAAAGCGCTGCCAGATAGGCCACCGGGATCGTTAACGCCGCAAGCGCAATAAGCAGCGGGGTTTGAAGTTCCATGTCCCAAACGAGACCCAGGCTGATAACAAAGGCGATTCCCGCTGCGAGTACGCTGAAGTTGCCAAAGGCTTCGATCGCCCGGTCGAGCGTAACCGCGGCCAGAGCTTCGCTGCCCTTGATTTTATGGTGCTTACGCAGCGAGATCACCAGCAGCGGCTCGCCCCCGAAATTCTGCCCGGGAGTGAAATAACTAACTGCGGAAGCTGCCAGGCGGTATCGAGCCGCAGCAAGGTAAGGGACTTGATTGCCCTGTGCCCTCAAGATCAGCCACCAGCGCGAGGGGGCGATCAGCAGGATGGCGAGATTCAGCGCCAGTAAAACTATGAGTTTCCAAAGCTGCAGGCTGCCTAATACTCGCACGATCTCATTAAACGGCACCGAACGGAATGACCAGAAAAACAGGATCAAACCTAAAAACAAAAGAAAGACCCAAAAGGCGAAGAATAGCTGGCGTCTAATTTTCATTGAACGCCTTTTCTCCCAATCGCCTGTGGATCAACGAATTTTCTGGCGTCCACAAAGATAGCAAACCGGGACCAAGGTAAACAATGGCCAAGCCACATAACGAGAGCAATAGCTCGTTTCCCGGAGGCGGCTGACCCCGTAATTCCAACCCAACATGGATTAGCAGCAAAAGACTTAGTAAGCGGACACCTGCGCCCAACGCTAGTCCCGCGGCAAGAAAAATCTCAATGTATAGAGACGTGCCAGTAATTTCTCCTGACAACACTCGATAAGCCAGTAAAACCACGACCAATCCACGAAATAACAACGGCAGGCCTTTTTTTATCGAAGGTGAAAAAAGCGATGGTTTACTTTGTTTCCTTGTGTACGGGTGTCCTTGTTTACTCCCACTAACCACTAACCAGTCGTAAAAAAAATTCCCCATAAACGGGATCATGACCAGAGTCGAGATCAATATCGTGTAAGGCGGGTGCAGCACCGGCGCCAGCAGCGCCGTGCCCACACCCATTTGCAGCCCGGCCAATGGGCGGCTGAGCGGGTTTGGCTTTTCAATCGCCGCCAACCCCAGTCGCTTGCGGTTCCACATCCCTGCAACAAATAGATAGCGCGCCAACCCGACGGACACGTACCACCAGCCGGCGGAGCCATACTGAACCGCCAGCAAGCAGCCGACCAGCATCCCGCGGCTATCCAAATCCAGGTCGAGCTTCTCACCCAGGCGCGTCGTCTGCCCCCAGCGTCGCGCCGCATAGCCGTCGACCAGATCAGTGAGGTTGAAAACCAAGTAGAGACCGAACGGCGCCCAGGCTAACCAGCCTTCAGGGCGCGGCGAAAACAGGAAGCCAGCGGTCAAAGACAATAGCAGCAGCCGAAATAATGAAAGCCAGGTTCCAATGCC
>DATDRZ010000128.1:0-2522 GCA_035291465.1 Anaerolineales bacterium | reverse complement strand
ATGGCGACAAACTCGCCGTTGGTCAGCACCATAAAACCGCCAAATTCCGGCGCTAACGGCTCCGCGGTAGGAGCTGCAGTCTCTTCAACGGGCAGGGGAGTGGCCGGCTGAGGCGTGTTGGTGGCGATGACGATGGGTGTGTTTACCGGCGTTTCCACCACACTGGTAGGCTCCGCGGCGAACAGATTGCAGGCCGATAATAGCAGCACAAGCAATAGCGAAGTGGTGATCAATGGGTAAAACTTGCGAGATGATGTGTTCATGTTTTGCTTCCTTTTTAGATTTATCTACGCATTATTAAACGCTATAAGGCCGCTTTTTGTTCCTGGTCAAGTGGCTGGTCTCTTGCATTGGGCCTGGAATTATGATATAGTCTAGGGCAACAACGGCGGGGTGATCCGCCAAAAGGGAATCTCTCCTTTTGGAGTGGTTTTCTTTCGTTTAAAAGCGGTAGTGAATCCCGGCATGGGGGATGCCCTAATAGGGCTGACCGATCATCGTTTGGAAGGAAGAAGAAAAGACATGGCAACTTCGTTCTTAACCCGCGAGGGTTTTGAAAAGCTGCAGGACGAGTTGGATACCCTGCGTACCCAGCGCCGACAGGAAATTGCTGAGCGGCTGCATGAGGCTATGGAAGGCGGCGAACTGATCGAAAACGCCGAATATGAAGCTGCTAAGAATGAGCAGGCGTTTGTCGAAGGCCGCATCAAGGAATTGGAAATTTTGTTGGCGACTGCCCGCGTGGTGGAAGACGTCCCGCTGGCGGATACCGTGCAGGTTGGCGCCACCGTGGTCATCAAGGAAGAGGGCAGCAAGGTTACCGAGACCTACTCGATCGTGGGCGCCGCTGAGGCTAACCCGTCGATCGGCAAGATCTCCAATGAATCCCCGCTGGGCAAAGCCTTGATCAACAAGAAGAAGGGTGACAAGGTGCAGGTCGACGCGCCGCAAGGCACGTTTGTGGTTTCCATCGTCAAGGTGGAGTAATTCTGGGGTAAACATTACGCCCCGCCCACAGCAAAATGGGCGGGGTTTTTTCTTAAGAAGACTGAAAAGGTTAATCATCCATGGAACTCAATGACCTCGAGAAAATCCGCTACGAAAAAATAATGGCGCTCAAAGGGATGGGCGTTGAGCCTTATCCCACCCGCGCCAACCCAACCCATTCGGCGGTGGAAGCCATTCAGGCCTTCGATACTGCCGAGGCGAATGCTGTCGAAGGGACCGCACCGGTCGTTGCGGTGACGCTAGCCGGGCGCTTGCGCTCGATGCGCGTCATGGGCAAGATCACCTTTGCGCACATCGAAGATGGCTCCGGGCGCGTGCAACTGTTCATGCGCGTCAATGACGTCGGCGAAGAGGGCATGAAGCTGTTCGCGGATTACTTCGACCTTGGCGACTTCATCCAGGCGCAGGGTGAGATGTTCCGCACCCGCACCGGCGAGGCGACGCTCAAGGTATTGAGTTTCCACATGCTGGCCAAAGCGCTCAGCCCGCTGCCGGCTGCCAAGGATGAGGTGGTGGATGGGCAGGTAGTGCGCCATGCCACGCTGACGGATCCGGAAGTGCGCTATCGCCAGCGTTACGCTGACCTCGCAGTTAACCCCGAGGTGCGCCAGATCTTCAAGACCCGCGCCGGGGTGGTGCGCGCCATCCGCGAGTTCCTGGATGCGCGCGACTTCCTCGAGGTCGAGACTCCCATTCTGCAGCCGATTTACGGCGGGGCGGCTGCCAAACCATTCGTCACCCACCACAACCAGCTCAAACAGGATTTATACCTGCGCATCTCATTCGAGTTGTACCTGAAACGGCTGCTGGTCGGCGGCTACGAGCGCGTCTATGAAATTGGCCGCGATTTCCGCAACGAGGGCGTGTCTTTCAAGCATAACCCGGAGTTCACCCAGTTGGAGTTTTACTGTGCCTATGCCGACTACCAGAAGGTGATGCAGTTGACCGAGGATATGATCGGTCATGTATGCGATAAGGTCCTGGGTACGCGCAAAGTCGAGTATAACGGGCAGGTAATTGACTTCAGCGGTCCCTGGCAGCGGCTGGATCTGCGTCAATCGCTGATCGACACGGTTGGCATCGACATCGACCAGTACCTGACGGGCGAAAGCCTGGAAACTGCCATCCGCGCCAAAGGCATTAATGTCAAACCCGGTTCGCCGCGCGGCAAGTTGATCGACGGGCTGCTGGGGGATTTCATCGAGCCAACCCTGATCCAGCCGACCTTCCTGTACGACTACCCGCGCGATATCTCGCCGTTGGCCAAGAACCGGCCCAATGACCCGGGCACGGTCGAGCGTTTCGAGGGCTTTATCGGCGGCATGGAGATCTGCAATGCCTTCACCGAGCTGAACGACCCGCTGGAACAGGAGGCGCGCTTCCTGGAGATGGGCCGCGCCTACGAGGCCGATGACGAGGAGCGCCACCCGCTGGACGAAGATTATTTGCAGGCCATGTCCTACGGTATGCCGCCCAACGGCGGCTTCGGCATGGGCATCGATCGTCTGGTGATG
>DATDRZ010000127.1:0-2613 GCA_035291465.1 Anaerolineales bacterium | reverse complement strand
AGGAGGAAGTATGAATCGACCCGCAATTTATACATACCTGGTCGCGGCGTGGATATTTCTGGCAGCCGTTGCGGCTCAAGTGTTTCTTGCCGGGTTAGTGGTGGTTGCCCGCCAAATCAGCTGGGAGCTGCATATCGGCTTTGGTCACCTGGTAGGGGTGCCAATCTTGCCAATGTTGATAACCATGTATCTCGCCAAGTTGCCTGGCAACATGAAACGGCTCACCTGGCTGCTGTTCGCTGTGTTCTTTGTTCAGGCGGAAGTGATCATCTTTATGCGCGACGCACTGCCGTATGTATCCGCCTTTCACCCCGTCCTTGCCCTGTTCGACTTCGCTATCGTCTGGACGCTGATCAGGCACGCCTCGGCCGTTCTCAGTGCACCGCTACCCGTCACCAAGGAACCAATCCAGGTGGCGGTCAATCCCTCCAAGTGACCAGCATTTCGCATTTCCCAATCAAGAGTTCATTTCAGGAGCTGATATGACCGCAAATATTCCCACGACCCAAAATTCCCGCTTTAAAATCGGTTGGATCGTCCTGATCATCATTGCTGCACTTTCAATCCTGGGACATTTAACACTCATTTTCGTCCTGAGTCATGAGGCTACCCTTTTCGTCGGCTATACCGCCTTCGAGCTGTATGCATTTGGCGTGCTATGGATTCCGTTTCGCAGGTTTGAAAAATGGGCCTGGATTATTACCTGGATTCTGCCGGGCGGGTTGGCTTTCCCTGCATTCAACAACCCCGAAATCGCCATCTATTACTTTTCGGCAGCCGCGTTATGTACGCTGGGCTTGCTACTCACAATGCCAGACTTTTTCAAGAAGTGATAGCGATGTACCTTTGGATCGTGTTTCTTCACGTACTGAGCGCCTTTCTGTTCATGCTAGCGCATGGTGCGACGGCTGCTGTCATGTTCGCCATGCAATCGGAGCGCAGCCCCGAGCGGCTTAAGGTGCTGCTGGCCGTGCGCGATCGCGCTCAGATGCCATTCACCATAACGTCAACGGTCATGTTCCTTTCCGGGATCGCCCTGGGCTTCATGGGCGGTTTTTGGGGGCGGATATGGATTTGGGCAGCTCTGGTTTTATTGGTCGTCATTTCCGTGTTCATGGGGTTTCTGGGCCGAAACCGTTTGGACAAAATCAAAAGCCTGGTGGACTCAAAAACAGCAGCGGTGGATCTCGAAACCGCCATCACCGCCGCAAATCCAATGCTGCTCAGCATTGTTGGCATCGGCGGCTTCATCCTCATCCTGTGGCTGATGATGTTCAAACCCTTCTAGGAGGAGGGGGCTGAGACGAAAGAGCACACGGAAAACTCAATTCGCCATTTTGAAGAGGAGATCATATAACATGTCTATTCCTAAAATTTCAAATCCGGCTGTTCGCAAAGAAACCCGTTTCCTGTTCCTGGGTTCTGCGATCTTGTTCCTCATCAATAATTTCTTCGGATTCGACAATGCACTAACTGTTGGCGAGATCCCTCGCTGGCAGGTGCTCATCCACCTGCACGCTGGATCCATTGGTTGGATCACGCTCTCCGCTATCGGCCTGGCGATCTGGCTATTCACCGGCGACCGCAAAGCGGATGATGCCTATGCGCGCGGTGTTCGCAACTTGGCCCGCGCCGGCGTTTTTGTTTTCGGAGGTTACATCATCACCTTTGGGCTCGCCTTTTCGCGCGCCGAAGGGCCGCTGGTAACTTTGCTGCCGATCTTTGGCACGGCTTCAGCGCTCACCATCTGGTGGGCGGCCATCTTCTCACTCTCGCAGTTGCGACGGCAATCTCCGGTAACCACGCCGCACATCCTGATTACCGGCGCTCTATTAGTGGCGGCCGTGGGAGGCACTATGGGTGTTCTGCTCGGGTTGGAGCGCGCCCTGGGTCCCTTCCTTCCGCCAATGCAAGATCGGGTCGGCTTTCACGCCGGCATGATGGACACCTACTTGTTCCTTGTGGCCGCTGCAGTTGTGGAAACCTTTATCGTAAAGGGAACTGCCACGCGATGGTCTTGGCCGGGTCTCCTGCAAGGAGCAACCTGGACGCTGGCCGCGGTGCTTGTGCCTATCGGCTTCCTGTTTAATCTTCTAGACCAACTACTGCCTATTTTTGGCATCCTGCTATTGCTGGCCATGCTGGTCTTCCTGATCAGGATGGGCTGGCGCGCCCTGGTGAACGGCCCGAGGGGAGAAGGCCCGCTGCCCTGGACCTTCTTCGGCACCCTCTGGCTGGTCGTGTACCTTGCCTTTTTCCTCTACGCGGTCATGGGCACAGGAGGCGATTTTGCTTTGCTGCCGTCCTGGTTTTTCGCAGTGTTCGCCCACGCGGGCTTCGTGGGCATGATGACCAACCTGATACTGGCGGTCTTCTCCGCCCGCACTCAGGAATCTCGTCACGTGCTCAGTTGGGGAGAGCCGACTTCGTTGTGGCTGATCAACTTGGGTTTGCTGGTTTTCTTTGCCCTCAAGATCACCGCTGATATCCGTCTGGGCGCCATCGTCATGGGAATCGGTGTGGTTCTTGGCGTGCTCACCATGATCCTGCGGCTGCGGGCGGTGGATGTGGCAAAAACTTAGCAGTAATGAACGGGACATACAGGGATGGGCA
>DATDRZ010000126.1:0-14119 GCA_035291465.1 Anaerolineales bacterium | reverse complement strand
CTACGTCCTTAACCAGATCGTCGAATTCCGGGTGGCTTGTCGAAAGCCAACGGGAAATTCCCCGCCTTAGAGCCGGCTTGAGTTCAGCGTCTAAGTCGTCTAAAGCGGCTTCACGGTTTGGGCCCACATCTTTTAGATCGTTGACCCAGGCGGCGTTGTCTCGGTTCATCATTTTCTATAGGCGGCTTAGGCACTCGGCTTCAAATCGCGCACATTGAGCTGCAGGCTCTTGCGGCCGTTGAATTCGTTAGCCTCGAACCGATACAGCAGGTCGACCGTTTTGGGCATGGCTTGCGCCCAGTGGCCGTGGCGAAAAGCGATGGCATCGTAGGTGATCCATCCGTCGGTAACCACCAGTTTTAGATGCCGGCCCTCCTGGCCCACCGCCCGCGTGTCGCGCACTTGCAGGCCGCGGCTGACCAGACTGACTTGCGGGTTGCCGTACCCAGTGGGTTCGATGAGATCGATCTGGTTAAGGATGTCGGGCTTCAGCGCTGACAGCTCGATTTCGGCATCGGCGACCAAGGTAGGGCGCAACGCGAGCCCGCCGAGTTTTTCCTGCGCGTAAGTGTTCAACCGCTCCATGACTTCGGGCAAGCGGTCGTTGAGCACGGTGAAGCCGGCCGCGGCGGCATGGCCGCCGAAATTCTCGAAGAGCTCTCCGCAGCTTTCCAGCGCTTGGGTGATGTGGAATTCGGGGATGCTGCGGCAGGAGGCGCGCGTGGTTTGTTCACCACACTGACCTACGATGGCGGGTCGATAAAACTTCTCGGTGAGCCGCGAGGCCACCAGGCCAACGACGCCGGGGTTGTATTCGGGATTCAGGGCGAAGAGCAAGAGAGGGTCGCCGCCTGCGGTGGTGATGATCTCCTCGGCCGATTCGGTCATGGTTACTGTCAGGTCCTGGCGCTCGCGGTTCTGATTATCCAGGTCCTGGGCAAGTTTGCCGGCTTCGAATACGCTGTCGGTCATCAGGAGCAACAGAGCGCGCTTGGCGGTCTCCAGTCGGCCGGCGGCGTTGAGCCGCGGACCAAGCATATAACCGATGTCCCCTGCGCGGACATTAGCGGCTTTTAGGCCCGAAATGCTGATTAATGAAAATAACCCCTGCCGCTTCGGTTGACGAATCTGGTTCAGCCCCTCGCGCACCATCCAGCGGTTCTCGCCGATCAGCGGGACCATATCGGCCACGGTGCCCAGGGCGACCAGATCCAGGAAACGGGAGCTGAGGTCGTCGCCGGGATGCAGCTTCTTTTCGAGCGCGTGTGCCAGCCTGAATGCTGTGCCCACCCCGGCTAATTGCTTCTCAGGGTATTCGTCGCCGTCTTGTTTGGTGTTGATGATGGCCACCGCGTCCGGTAGCTCGAGGCCAGGGGTGTGGTGGTCGGTGATAATCAGATCCAAGCCGAGACGGCGGGCTTCTTCTGCTTCTTTGAGCGAGCGGATGCCGCAGTCGACGCTGATTACAACCGCCGCGCCTTCTCCCTTCAACTGGCGTAGGGCGCCAACATTGAGGCCATAGCCCTCTTCGAAGCGGTCGGGGATGTAGGCGCGGGCATGGCCGCCGAGGGCCAGCAGGCATTGGCAGAGGAGCGCCGTGGCGGTGACCCCATCGCAATCGTAATCGCCGTAAACAACAATGCTTTCCCCGTGAGCGATGGCAAAGGCTAGCCGATCCACAGCCGCGCCCAACCCCTTGATTTTTCCGTGATGGATGGAGTCCACCGGCAGGGCTGCCAGGAAACGGTTGGACTCCTCGGCGGTACCGAAGCCGCGGTTGAAGAGCACCTGGCGGAGAAAAGGGGGAAAACCCGCAAGATTCTTTTCAGCCTCAGGCGTGATGTGCGGATGAATTTGCCAATGCTTTTCGAGGATGTTCATTGAAGAAACCGCCTAATGATAACGCGGATGCACAGTGGGTAAACCAGTGGATTAAGGAAACAAGTAGACAAGTGCAAAAGATGAACCCTTGTTTACCTGTCTCTTGTGTACTATTCCTTAAGCTTCGTTGACGCTGGCTATATTCACTGCTATCATCCCCCGAGATATGGGCCAGCGAATCAGCAAATGGCTGCGCGGGGTGTATGCCTGGAGCCTGCGCATGTTCCGGTGGCTCACACCCGGCTTGGGGGTCAAACGCTGGATCCTGCTTATTTTGTTTGGGACATTCCTGATTGGCGTTGGTGGGGCAATTTTGGTGCTGGATGTTTATCGACAGGCACCGGATACCTGGTGGCTGCCTGCGCTATCCTGGCTGTCGCTTCGATTTTTAGATCGAACCCTGCGCGCGGTAATTTTCGGGGGGTTAGGTTTAGGCGCCTTGGTTTATGGCGTGCTGAACCTGAATCGCAGCCTGCTGTCCCCGTTTTTACTCCCCGGTCGGCCAGTTGTCGATACACTGGCTGACCACCGCAAGCGCGGCCGCGGGCCGCGCATTGTAGTGATTGGCGGCGGACATGGTATGGCCACCTTGCTGCGCGGTCTCAAGGAGCACACTTACAACCTGACCGCTATTGTTACCGTTGCCGATGACGGCGGCTCCTCCGGGCGATTGCGCAGCGACCTGGGCGTCCTGCCGCCTGGCGACATTCGCAATTGCTTGGCTGCATTGTCGAATGATGAGACATTGATCACACAATTATTTCAATACCGGTTTTCCGGGAGTGGCAATGGACTGGAAGGACATTCCTTCGGCAACCTTTTCATCAGCGCGCTGAGTGAGATAACGGGAAGCTTCGAGGAAGCGGTGGCGGAATCCGGGCGCGTGCTTTCTGTGCACGGTCAAGTGTTGCCGGCGACTTTGCATGATGTGCGCTTGGTCGCTGATTTAGCCGTGCCAATGGCGGATACGCAGGTACGGGTGCGCGGCGAGAGCCAAATCCCGGTGATGCCCGGCGATGTCCGGCATGTCTGGCTGGAGCCGAACGCGCCGCCGGCGTACCCCGATGCGGTTAATGCGTTGCTCAACGCCGATCTGGTCGTGCTGGGGCCTGGCAGCCTGTACACCAGCATCCTGCCGAATTTGTTGGTGCCAGATCTGGCGGCAGCAGTGCGCAACAGCCCTGCGCTGAAAATTTTCATTTGCAACCTGGCGACACAGCCCGGTGAAACTGATGGTTATCGCTGCGGCGACCACATCCGCGCACTGGAGGCACACGTAGGCCCCGGATTCTTCGACATGGTGCTCAGCAATCAGATACAAGATGCTGCCCCGCCCGAAGGGTCCAAGTGGGTGATAACAGAAGAGGGATTGGAAAGGGAATACGCGCTATACCATGCCGCCGTAGCTGATCCCGATCGCCCAGGGCATCATCAGTCAGCCAAATTAGCTCAATTACTGATCGACCTGCTACAAGAACGCACCGGACCTCTGGCATCCAGAGAGTACTAGGAAACTTGTTCAACAAAAAAACCATTCGAGATATCGACCCGCGCGGCAAACGAGTGTTGGTGCGGGTGGACTTCAATGTGCCCATACAAGGCGGCGTGGTGCAGGATGACACGCGCATCCGCGCGGCCCTACCCACAATTCAGCATTTGCTGGATTCGGGCGCAGCAGTCATCCTTTGCTCGCATCTGGGGCGACCAAAGGATAAACATGATCCAAAGTATTCCTTGAAACCGGTGGCGGGCCATTTGGGCATGCTGATAGCGGCGCCGGTGAGATTCTCAGTGGAGTGCATTGGCCCCCAAGCGGATGCGGCGGCCGAGGCTTTAAAGCCAGGCGAAATTCTGCTGCTGGAAAACACGCGCTTCTATCCCGGTGAGACCAAGAATGACCCCGAGATGTCCAAGGCGTTGGCGAGCTTGGCTGACGTTTATGTGAATGACGCCTTCGGGTCCGCGCACCGCGCTCACGCGTCTACCGAGGGCGTGGCGCATTATTTGCCGGCTGTCGCCGGAATTCTGATGGAAAAGGAAATTAAATACCTCGGCCGGGCGCTGGCTGACCCCAAGCGACCTTTTGTAGCAATTCTGGGGGGTGCAAAGATTAGCGACAAGATCGGCGTTATCCGCAACTTGCTGGGCAAGGTCGATGCATTGCTTATTGGCGGCGGGATGGCTAATACGTTTTTTAAGGCGCAGGGCAAAGAGATGGCAGACTCACTGGTCGAGGCGGAAGTCATTGATACGGCGAAATCGCTGCTGGCCGAAGGCAAAGAAAAACTGCATCTTCCCACTGATTTCGTGATTGCCGAAGCGTTCTCCGCGGATGCTAAGCATAAGGTGATGGCAGTAAGTGACGTGCCCCCTGGGTGGCGCGTGATGGATATCGGCCCGGAAACGGCGAGGACCTTCAGTGAACTAATAACGGATGCGGGTACGGTGGTGTGGAATGGGCCGATGGGCGTCTTCGAGTTTCAGCGTTTCGCAGAGGGAACCTTTGCCCTGGTTGGGGCGGTGGCCGCATCCAAAGCCGACAGTATCGTAGGCGGCGGCGACTCGGTATCTGCTCTGCAGCAATCAGGGCTGGCAGCTAAGATCACGCATATTTCAACTGGCGGCGGGGCCTCTCTTGAGATGCTGGAGGGTAGGGTGCTGCCAGGTTTGGCCGCCCTGCAGGATAAGTAAGATGTCTCGTACCCCTCTGGTTGCAGGTAATTGGAAGATGAATAGGACCGCTGCCGAGGCTTTGCGCCTGATCGAGGAAATGGCGCCCGCCCTAGCGGCCATAAAGGGTGTCGAGAAGGTAATCTGCCCGCCTGCCTCGAGCCTGATGCCTTTGCAGGCTGTGCTGGATGGAACCGGCATCGAACTCGGCGCGCAGAACTTCTATTGGGAAAAAGAGGGCGCCTACACAGGTGAGCTTTCGGCCGCTATGGTGGCCGAATTCTGCCAATATGTAATCCTCGGTCACTCGGAGCGCCGGACGCTTTTTCACGAATCTGATTTGGACGTGCATAAGAAGACCAATTCGGCGTTAGCTGCGGGTCTGCGCCCGATCCTGTGTGTGGGTGAGACACTGGAACAGAACGAAGCCGGCCGCGCTGCCCAAGTGGTGTCCAGCCAACTTGGGGCAGCGCTGGAAGGCGTGCAAATTGATTCTTCGTCGGCTCTGGTAGTCGCCTATGAGCCGGTCTGGGCTATTGGCACGGGCAAAGCCGCTACCCCCGAAAACACGAACGCCTTGTTGCGAAACGTCGTCAGGCCGACACTGACTGGACTGTTCGGAAAAGAGATTGCCCAAGGTTTGCGTGTACTCTACGGCGGCTCGGTAAATGCGGCCAATGCCGAGTCGTTCTTCGCGCAACCCGAAATTGACGGAGCCTTAGTAGGCGGAGCCAGTTTGAAGGCGAAGGAATTCGTAGAGATCACACGAGCCGCCGCGCCCGCGAGCTAGTAGGCGATTTGGCACTTGAATTCGAAATTTCCACCATCATCCTGCGCCCACCCCAGGAGGTCTACGAGGCCTGGTTGGATTCCAAACAACATTCCAAGATGACGGGCGCGAAGGCAAGGGTTAGCGCGAAAGTAGGGGATGCCTTTGATGCCTGGGATGGCTACATTACCGGGAAAAACCTAACTCTCGAACCAGGCAAGCGGATCGTCCAAGCTTGGCGGACTTCCGAGTTTGCCGATGATGAAGAAGATTCTCAGATCGACGTCAGGCTCGAGCCGGTCGAAGCGGGAACTAAACTTATTTTGCGGCACACCAAGCTACCCCCGCACGGAGATATCTACCGGCAGGGATGGGTGGATAGCTATTTTATTCCGATGAAAGAATATTTTGAATAAGTACGCGAGTAAACAAATCGGTACACAATGCTGTGTTTACACGTGTCTTGTATACCTTATTTATTGCTGATTAATTCACCTTTGCCAGCATTTCCTCGCTGAAAATTTCAAAATTATTGCCGCCGCGTTCCTTGACGCGATACATGGCTCTGTCGGCGTTCCGCAGTAACGTGTCCACGTTTGTAGTCGAGAGTCCGCTAAGGGCGATACCGATGCTGGCTGTGGTACGCGCGTCCATCTGACCGCCTAGTTGGTAGGGTTGCACCAGCCCTTCGCGAAGCCGCGCAGCGATAATAGCTGCGCTGCTCTCGTCCTGCACGCCGTCCAGGAAAACCGCGAACTCGTCCCCGCCCAGGCGGGCCAAAAGGTCTCCCGGGCGAATTCCGGCTTCCAGCCGGCGCGCGAAATTGATGAGTAGTTCATCACCGATGTGATGGCCATATCGGTCATTGAAGAATTTCAAGCCATCCACGTCAATGAAAAGAATAGCGAAACGGTAATTCGGCTCTGTCTTGATGCGTAAGTTGGCCCGCTGCAAATAATCAATGAAATAGGCGCGATTGGGTACCCGAGTCAATACATCATGGAATGCGTGGTGCTGAAGCATTTCCTGCGTGTGCTTGCGCACAGTGATATCGTGAAACAGGCATACCCATCCGCCTTGGTTTGACTTGAGCGGCGCGGTATGCAGGTCGAAATGCCCCTCTTGGATCCGAATTTCAGAGTTAAAACTGTTCTCGCCAAGGAGTTTCGCTTCCAGTCTTTGGGATATATCTTTTGGCAAACCCGTTTTAGCCAACACCGTGATTAGATTGCTGTCTTCTGAATTACCGGTCAGGTCCAATAGTTTCTGAGCAGCCGGGTTGCTTCGTTTGATGTCCAACGCTGAATTCAACACCAGGATGGGGTCCGGCGTGCTTTGCAGCACAGTATCCAGGAGCGCGTGCTGCTCCACCAGTTCGGCCTGGAAACTGCGCTTGCTGGTGATGTTGCAGAACATGATCTCAGTGCCGAGGATGTTCCCATCTTTGTCTTTGCTGACCACACCGGAGCACATGGCGAACACCGGCTGCCCCTCGCGATTGTAGAGCGCCATTTCGCGCTCGCGCACAAAACCATCGCTCTTGATGTCGTTGAAAAGCCGATCGGCTTCCCGCGCGTTGTTCCACATATAATCGGGGAAGGGTTGATCCAGGATTTCAGTCTTGTCTTTCACCCCCATCATTCCCAGGAAATAAGGGTTGGCGTAAACGATGTTGTCGGCTGCGTCGGTATAGACGACCCCATCGTGGGCGTTGTCGTGGAAGTTCAAATCCTTCATAGCCCGATCTAGGAAATTTTTTTCCAAGGCCACCTGGGTGTACTTCTTTTCCAGATGGGCTAGCTTGGCACGAAGGGTTTTTATTTCAGAAATCGCAGAATTCGGCTTCTTCTTAGTAGCAACCATTTGGCGAACAGACCCCAAGTTGCAGCAAAGTTTACACCAGCAACGTCGCCAGATTGCCCCCTTGACCTTACAGATTTGTTAGACGAATTCATCCTGTGCCAAATTGCCGATCACCAGCGTCTCCCAATCCGGGCACGATGTAGCCGACATCATTAAGGTGATCGTCGATTGCGCCAAGGTAAATGGGCACGTCTGGATGCGTTTTACTCAGGTTATCTATTCCTTCCGGGGCTCCGATAATGCCGATGTATTTAATGTGCTTCACCCCCCATTTCTTAAGGATGGTTACGGTCGCGACTGCGGACCCGCCGGTCGCCAGCATTGGATCCAGCACAAGGCATACGCCTACGCTTGGGAGGGTAGGTAATTTGTTGTAGTACTCCACGGGCTGCAATGTCTTCTCGTCCCGGTACAAACCGATGTGCCATACCTGCGCGTCTGGCAGTAGGTCCCATACGCCGTCCACCATCCCGAGGCCAGCCCGCAGGATGGGAACTAGTCCAATGTTTTCTTTGGTGGCCGAACCTTTGGCTCGACCCATGGGGGTATCTACCTCTTTAGGCTGGGTCACCAAATCCGCTGTCGCCTCATAGGTTAGCAATGCGCTAATTTCGCGCACCAGCTCACGGAATTTGCGGGGTTCGGTATTTTTGTCGCGCAGAATCGTTAACTTATGCAGCACCAATGGATGAATAGAAGCGTGAACGGCGGCCATGGCTTCACCTGTTTAATTGGGTGCATTATAGTCGAGCCTAATTCATGAAGGATTTTGCTCCCTTGTCGTCCCAAGGTCTCACTCGGGATAGGCATGTATAATCTTTTTATGTCCACTAATCCCCGCATTATGGATCCCTTGCCGCGGGCAGAAGACAGATTCGAGCCTGCGCTACGGCCGCGCACGTTGGACGAACTTATCGGTCAGGAAAAGGTGAAGCAGAACCTGGCCATCCTGGTGTCCGCGGCTCGCCAGCGCGGAGAACCGTTAGATCACGTGTTGTTCTACGGACCTCCCGGGTTAGGCAAAACTACGTTGGCTCATATCCTTGCCAACGAAATGGGGGTCAACATCAGGGTCACCTCGGGACCCGCCATCGAACGCCAGGGCGACCTGGCCGCGATCCTCAGCAACCTGAATCAGGGCGATGTGTTATTTGTGGACGAGATCCACCGCCTGGGCAAAGCTGTGGAAGAAGTTTTGTATCCCGCCATGGAGGATTTCGCTCTCGACATCGTCATCGGGAAGGGTCCTTCTGCGCGGGCCATTCGACTCAAGCTACCCCGTTTCACGGTGATCGGCGCAACAACCAGACTCGCTTTGCTAACTTCACCTTTGCGCGCTCGCTTCGGAGCGACTTTCAGGCTCGATTATTATGACCCTGCAGATATGCTCGCCATTCTTGAGCGCGCCGCCGGCCAATTAGGCACGCAGACCGTCAATGGCAGCCTGGAGCTGATTGCCAGGCGAACTCGCGGTACGCCCCGCGTCGCGCTGCGATTGCTGCGACGCGTGCGAGACTATGCCGAGGTGCGCGGATCCGGGATCATTACAAAAACCATGGCTGACGAAGCCCTGGATTTACTGGAGGTGGACGGCCTGGGACTCGACGAGTTGGATCGCCGCGTGCTGCGTGCGATTATTGAAAAGTACGGTGGCGGGCCCGTAGGGCTGAATACCATCGCAGCTTCGGTAAGCGAAGAAGCCGACACGATAATGGATGTAGTTGAGCCCTATTTGATGCAGCTGGGCTTCCTGGAGCGCCGCTCGCAAGGTCGTGTGGCCACGCCTCAGGCTTGCGCCCATTTGGGGCTGCCCTATCCAGGCGAAGGCCTGGCACCAACCCTGTTCTAGCTATGCCTGATCTCGGTCGCCTGCTCATTGCGGTGGGAATTATTCTTCTGGTGGTTGGTGGGCTATTTGTTTTCTTACCGCGCTTTGGGATCAACATCGGCCGCTTGCCAGGAGATCTTCAGTTTGGTAATGACCAAATAACCTGTTTAGTCCCAATTGCCACTAGCATCCTGCTCTCGATCATCTTAACAGTTGTCCTAAATTTGCTGGTCCGTTTCTTTCGTTAGCATTGCAAACTTCTGATTTTGATTATTACTTACCTCCCGAGCTCATTGCGCAGGAGCCTCTTGAACCGCGGGACGCCGCGCGATTGTTAGTTTTGGATCGTAAAACCGGATCTCGGCAACACAAGATCTTCCGTGAACTACCTGATTTGTTGAATCCTGGCGACCTGTTGGTCGTCAACCGTAGCCGCGTGGTGCCGGCGCGGCTATTCGCAAAAAAGCAACCACGTGGGGGCAAAGTCGAATTGCTGCTCCTGGAGCGCACCGGCGGCGATAAATGGAAGGCCCTGGTCGGCGGGAAAGGACTAGGCGTCGGAGCCCAATTGCTGCTGGAAGGCGGTGCGAGCGGCAAGATCGTTGATGACCTGGGCGGCGCCCAGCGATTGATTGCATTCGACCGGCCGTTAGTTTCTATAATTAAGAAGCATGGACACGTTCCACTACCGCCGTATATTCATACTCCCCTGGTAGATCCTGAGCGTTATCAGACGGTGTATGCCCGCGAATCAGGTTCCTCGGCGGCGCCCACTGCAGGTCTGCACTTCACTCCGAGTCTTCTGGCTCGCATCAAGGAGAGGGGCGTTCGAATTGCAGAGGTAACGCTCCATATTGGTTTAGATACCTTTGCCCCGGTAAACGAAGAAGATCCGGCGGATCATAAAATTCACAGTGAATGGTGCCAAATTTCTCCTGCAGCGGCCGAGGTAGTGAATAGAACTAAACGGGCGGGTGGGCGAGTAGTGGCTGTAGGCACCACCTCGGTTCGAGTTTTGGAAACCGCGGCTCAACTGGCTGTAGGAGGCAAGTCGCTCCTGCCTTTCGAGGGGCGGGCCGGGCTATTTATCCTCCCCGGGTTTGAGTTCAAAGTTGTCGATGGATTGTTGACCAACTTCCATTTGCCCCGCTCGACCTTGTTGATGCTGGTCAGCGCCTTTGCAGGACGCGAATCGATTCTTGAAACCTATCACGAAGCGATAAAGAACAATTTTCGCTTTTATTCATTTGGCGATGCAATGCTGATCGTTTAGCTTAGGCTGCTAACTTGAGGAACGCTTCCACAACTCCCGGGTCGAACTGAGTCCCTGCGTGGCGTTTGATTTCGGCCAGGGCAGCCTCGTGGCTGCGGGCTTTGCGGTACACGCGCTCATCCGTCATCGCCACATAGGCATCCACAACACTGATAATCCTAGCGATCTTAGGAATGGCTTCGGCTTGCAGCCCGTCGGGGTAACCGGTACCGTCGAAGCGTTCCTGGTGGGCGCGGATGATCGGAGCCACATCCGCAAGATAGTTAACCCGTTCGACAATCCTGGCGCCTATTTCCGGATGTTTGCGCATGATTTCCATTTCATGGCCTTCTAGCGAACTGGGCTTTCGCAAGATCTCATCGGGCACCCCAATCTTGCCGATATCGTGCAGCAGTGCGCCCCACCGAATGGCTTCCAGTTCTTCATCGTTGCAGCCAAGCGCCCGCCCCGTCATTACGGCCAGTTCGGCCAGCCTTTGGCTGTGACCGCTGGTGTAGCTGTCACGCACATCCACGGCGCTGGCCAGCGCGCTGACTGTCTGTATGTAAGCGTCTTCCGCTTCTTCCAATAGACGAGCGTTTTCCAGCGCAATGCCGGCATGGATGGCAAAGGATGAAACCAGCTGCGCATCGGCCGCGTTAAATTGTTTGGCCTCATAGCCGTCCACGGTGAGCACCCCTATGCATTCACCGCGCACAATCAGCGGGGCGCCGATCCACGACTTTACGCCCTCTGCGCCAGGGGCGTGCAGCCAGTTCGGATGGTCTCTTATGTTTTCGTACAAGATGGTACGATGCTCATACACGATGGGGTGGGCAAACTTATCTTCGCTAAGCGGCAATTCGAACCCAATGGCCGCTTCTCCTAGAGTTCCTGCAATCGCGCGAATACTTAACTTGTCACCCTTGAGAATCTGGATCGATGCGCTGTCAAACGGCACCACCCGCTTCAACTGCTCAAGGATCAAGTCCAAGATTCGCGAGCTTTCAGTGGCGCTGCCAAGGATGGCCGCCACCTCGCGCAGTGTTTCCGATTGCTCGCGTTGCTTCTGTTCCGCCTCGAAGAGTCGCAGCTTTTCAATCGCGGTGCCTAGTTGTCCCGCGATCGTATTCAGCAAGCGCATATCCGCTTCAGTGAATACGTCCAGCTGGGCGCTTTCCGCGTTGATCACTCCCAGCACTCGGTTGCTATTTCCCAGGATGGGCACACAAAGCTCCGAGCGCATCGAGGGATTCACGAGGAAGTAATTGGGCTCCCTGCGTACATCCGGGACGCGCCAAGGTTTGCCGGTGGCAGCTACATGCCCGGCAATGCCCTGCGACAGAGCAAACCGGCGCCCGTGCAATTCCCCATTTGCACCTCGATAGTACCGGTTTACCGTCAGGTACTGCCCGTCCTCATCCAGCATTAAAAAGCCAAATTGGTCGGGATAGATGCTGGCGCCGATGATTTCGGTGGCGCGTTCGAGCAAGTCATCTTCGTTCTCGGCGTTAACCGCCGCATGCGTAATGGCGTGTAGAACTGTGAGTTCCTGCAACTGGCGACGAGTCGAATCGAACAGGTTGATGCTTTCCAGCGCAACAGATATCTGTTCGCAAAGCGTGGTAAGTGCGGCTACTTCGTATTCATCGAACGCATTCAGGTCATTGCTCTCGATATTCAACAGGGCGACCACCCGCTTGTAGATCTTGATGGGGATGATCAGCTCTGAGTTGATCATCTCGTGCCCGGGCACCAGCTTGTAGTCCGGTTCCGCGTGCACGTTATTCGCTACGACCGGCTTCCCTGTCTTGGCTGCGATATCCAAAAGCCCGACGCCGAATGCTTGTCGATATCCTTCCTTCGAAACCAGGGGCGCGAAGGTGCCGCTGACTGCCTCGACTACGTATTCGCGGCTCTCTGCATCCACACGTGAAATGTCGGTGGATACATAGTTCATTTCCTTGTTGAGCCGCTCCACGACGACCTTGAACAACCGCTCGCGATCCAACACCCCGTTCATTTCGCCGGCCAGCTTATTGAGGACACCGAGTTGCTTGGCGCGCTGGCGTTCGGCAGCTGCGTTGCGCAGCCGCTCAATACCGCTGGCTAACTGTCCAGCCAGCGTAAGCAGCAACCTCTCATCCTTCACAGTGAAGTGATTCAGCTTCTTACTCTCCGCGTTTGCCACGCCGATTACCCGGTCGCCGATTTTCAACGGCACGCAGAGTTCCGAAAGCGAATCGGTGTCGTAATTCAAAAAGTTTGCCACTTTGCGCGTATCGGCAACCCTCATGGGCACACCCAAAGACGCTACTTGCCCGGTAACCCCGCGACCTACTGGAATAGTTTGCCATCCCCCGGGTTTTTGAGATTTGTAAGATCCATGCTCACGTAATTCAGTCCCTTCCTTATTGACAAGCAGGATCCCGAAGTTATCCGAATAGAAATTATCGTGAATTAATTGAGATGCCCGAACTATCAATTCATCTTCGTTGGTGGCTTCCGTAGCCGCCAGGGAGACTTGATGCAGCAAAGTGAGTTCTTGAAGCTGGCGCCGAGTGGCTTCAAATAATCGGGCATTTTCTATGGCTACCGCCGCCTGCTGGCAAAGTGTCTGTGCCAGGTAGATTTCGCGCTCATCGAAATCGCGCGGCCCGCGCGTATCTTGCAATTCCACGAGTCCAATAGTCTTGCCCTGAGCGATCAATGGAAGAAAAAGTAAGCTGGTAACGCCTGCCTTTTTGAAGGCTTGCTGCTCCTTGATAGAGAGCGCCGGGTCGTCCGCCCGCTTCTGTACAGGTCCTGGTTTCTCCACAACCTGCGTGAGACCTAACTCCTGGGCTAATGACTTTGGTTTAAATCCGCGAGGCAATTTGGCAGCCCGCGGATTTAAAAATGTGGTGTGGGGCTTGATCCCTCCAGGGTTGGGGCGCCAGTCCGCCAGGATACAGACTTGAACGTCCAGCAGATACGTAAATTGTTGCGCCACCACCTGCAATACCTTGTCTAGCTCCAGGCTGGACACAATGCTGGCGCCAGCCAGGGCCAGAGCAGCAAGTTCTTCTGTGTGGTTGCCTTCAAACCCGTTTGTGGGCGCCAGGCGCGATTCGGCCCCTCCTGTTAAATCTTTATAGGGAGGCTTTTGCCCCTTTAAGGAAGCTAATAAAGCGTTCAGATCGACACCAAACAGTCACGCCTTCCGGTCCTATACATTGTGTTCAATCGAACTTCAATCAGAGCACTCCTGTGCCCTGAGACGCTCTTTGTGCTGACCGGTCGCGGAACCCCACCCTTACACTGTAAAGGCGGGCGCCTTTCCGCGGAAAACGCGTGCTTAGGCTAGAGCCTGGGTCGGCTGGATCAGGCCGCTCAGGTGGCGGATGAACTGATCCAGATCCATAGCCTGGATGGACATCACGGCCTGCACTTCCTCGTCATTCAACTGGAAGGCGCCCAAGCGATCTTGCCCTTTGCCGCTGAGCAAAGCAGCCTTGAATTCTTTGTCCAACAAAGCCTGTGTAGCGATAGCGTTTAGTTTGAGTTTAGACATTTCTATCTCCTGTTTGTTGTACTTTCTTCGGTATTTCGCACCGAATGGATGTTCAGTTGAGGCATTGCCGTGGCGCAACCTGATTAGTGGTTGCCGCCGGTACCGCCACCAGTCGGCTGGCAAAACATGGGGCTGCCACCTATGCCGCCACCCGTGGGTTGGCAGAATGTAGGGTCGCCGCCAATCCCGCCGCCAGTTGGCTGGCAAAAGACAGGGCTGCCACCAATACCGCCACCCGTGGGTTGATTTGCTAGAATTTTTGTGCTGTTGAACATGTCAAGCCTCCAAAGTTTGGTTAGATTT
>DATDRZ010000125.1:0-7763 GCA_035291465.1 Anaerolineales bacterium | reverse complement strand
AGGATATGCTGATTAACATGCGGTTTGTCGCGTAGGGGCGCATTGCAATGCGCCCGTTTCCGGCGAAGCCGGAAATTCTATAACGCCTATTGAAGGATCAACACCGCCGGAAACAAATCCATGACAGCCAGTCTAGGATGCGCTCGACGCTGGTGACCGCGTGCGCTGGCTGCCTTCGTCGCCTGGAGAACGAGGATCTCATCATCATTCCGCAAGGTTACAAGTCCTCGTTCTCCTAAGCGGTTGGCGGTCTTCACCATCCATTTGCCCGTCACACCTAACCGCCAACCGCAGTTGTCGATCCAGCCGCTGGGAAGCTGTGCGGGACTGCCATCGAAAGGATACGTGCGGCCGAAGCCGTCATTGGACACGTGGTCGATCTCGCTGCCCGGTTACCGACGGCCTGTGGGCGCCGGAATCTGGAGATCTCTGCAGATCTTCCGCGCAAGGAAATGATTGATTTCACGGTGTCGGGGAACAGTGGATACTTTCTGCGCCTTGCGATTGACGTAGACGGAATGATTGCCACCCTCACGCAACAGTTCACAATGGTTTCGTTCCAAGTGCTGAATCAAATCCCGCCGCTTCACTGGAAGGCAAGGCTGTTGGTTACTTGTTTAGTGTGAGAGGTTCCCTAATAACGTCTTGCCCCCTAATGGCTTCTTCGGAAATGGCACGGTTAGCCTCCAGCACCAATTCAACCGCCTCTGCCAAATTTGCCTTGGCCTCTTCCAAAGTGGCCGCCTGGGTATTGGCCCCTGGCAACTCTGAGACAAAGCCAATGTACCCTTCACGTACTTTGCGATAAACGGCCGTAAGCTCCAAGTTCAAGGACATTTCTGACTCCACTTGTTCCCTCATTATACATCGGCGATCCATCCATTCTCCGAGATGGTGACCTGCCTCTGCCGGCGGCATCTAAGCGGCTGGCTGCCTTCGACGCCTGGAGAACGAGGAACTCATCATCATTCCGCAAGGTTACCTGTCCTCGTTCTCCTAAGCGGTTGGCGGTATTCATCTTGTTCTGCCAGATTACTTAAACCGCCAACCGCAGTTGACCTGCTTCACGCGGTTGCCGTCGCCGTCATAGGCAAAGGTCTACGTATCGATGCCGTTGCTGATGCTGGCCAGCCGATTTTCCGCGTTGAAGGTTTGCGTCCATTCGACGGCGGCTTCCAGGCGTAGGGTCATGTTGCCGTTGGCATCAGAAGCCGAATTAGTAGAATCATTCGACCGTAGCCTTTTACCCAAGAAAGTAATCATTTAGTAAAAGAATGCCCGCGATAATCGAGCCAATACCAAACCAGATATAGAAGATTGACAATAATCGGTAGTTAACCTTTCTTTTTCCCTCCCTTTTTAAATTGGGAAATAGCTAATTCAAGAATCGTTGGATTGCGCGAGTGGCAATATTGAAAGCATCAAGATATTCCTTGCCGTAGCGAATATTAGCTATGCCAATTATCGTCAGGTGCAAGCCGTTAGCCAACAGGAGGATAGTGAATAGGAGATTTTGTATCTTCATGTCCGTTTCATCATTGGGGAGGATGAGGAATCGGTTGCGGGACTGGGTAGGGTCCTGAAATCCCTGTTACGTAAATGCCTCTCCCGATTTCTTCAATGTCAAGAGCCGCTTCCCACGCAGCAGCGGCAACCACGCTTCCCGGATCAATTGGATTTGGTAACTATATACACCTACCCCTCTTACCAAGCTCTGAACATAAAAACCTGCTCCCCCTGCTCCCCTGCTCCCGCCCTTCTCATTTCCTCCAGGGGTGTTTGGCGCAATTCTGAATTCATAATTCAGCATTCAAAATTCCCAATTGCACTTTGCCGCTATCTCAGAATCCCAGCCAATTCCATCTCCCAAGCGCCCCGGCTCCCTGCTCCCTTGCACCCCAGCTCCCCTGCTCACCTCCTCCAACCTCAGAACATGCTGAATATCCCCCCAAAATCGGGACATTCTTCTAAGGAATTGTCTGGCAATTCGCGTATTATAAGGTCGGATAGTGACAAGTTTCACAGGCCTGTCCCGAGCGAGCCGCTTTTAGCGGGGACGAGGGAATGTTCGGACAGGAGAAGGAGTTTGGATCATGACAGACCCTAAGCATAAAAAACAACTTGCCGACCTATTACTCACCATCCCCTGGTTCCAGCAGCTTACCGAACGCCACCTCGACCTGCTGGTGGACATCGCCGATGTAGTTGAGGTGCCCCAGGGACAGGATCTATTCAAAGAGGGTGACGAAGAAGACGACCTTTACGTCGTGGTTAACGGCCGTATCGCCATCGAAATTTTCGCTCCTGGTAAGGGGCGCATCTCACTCTACACCGCCGAACCACTGGACGTAGTCGGTTGGTCCAGCGTGACCCCGGTAGTGCGGCAGCGCACCGCTTCGGCTCGCGCCGTGATGGATAGCCGCCTGATCTCTCTGGATGCCCAGGCATTGCGCAAGCTTTGCGATGGCGATTGCGCTTTGGGCTGCATCATTTTCCGGCGCATTGCCAATGTCATTGCCGGACGCCTCATGGTGACCCGTTTGCAGTTGCTCGATTTATACGCGAGTCCAGTGCAAGGATGAGTGACCTGAAAAACATGCCCGGGCCAAAGTTACCAATTTCTATCGGCAGCCACCTCGCCATCCGGAAAGAAGATTTCGACACCTTACTGGATGGGCTAAGGAACCTCGGCTACGAAACGGTTGGGCCGCGCATTCGAGAACAGGCGCTGGTTTACGCGCCGATCAACGGCATCGCCGATCTGCCCAAGGGTTACCTCAGCGAACAAGACGGCGGACATTACCGGCTGATCCAAGACGGGCACTCGCACTATTTCGATATTACACCCGGCGCGCAAAGCTGGAAACAATTCCTGTTTCCACCGCGCAGCGAACTCTTCAAGCTGGCTCGCGAAAACGGACATTGGCACGAAGAGCTGCTGAATACCGATGCGCCCCACTACGCCTTCATCGGCGTGCGCGGCTGCGAACTGGCCGCCATCGCCGTGCAAGACAAAGTATTCCTGCGAGAAGATTTCAGTGATCCGATATATAAGAAACGCCGCGAAAATATTTTTATCTTGGCAGCCGATTGTTTCCACCCCTGCGCAACTTGTTTCTGCGCATCCATGGGAACGGGGCCTGATGCCGGCAAAGGATTCGATCTGCGCCTCACCGAACTGGACGAAGTATTCCTTATCGAAGTCGGATCGCATCTGGGCACGAAAGCTATGCAAGGCGTGCCAACCAGCGAAGCGATGCGCTCCATGCTTAGAGCCCGTGAGACAGGGCTCAAACGCGCTCGCCTGGCGATGGGCCGTGAACTGCCCGAGCCTAAGAAGGTGCCCGAGTTGCTGCTAAGTAATCTGGAGCACCCGCGCTGGAAAGACGTGGCCACCCGCTGCCTGAGCTGTACCAATTGCACCCAGGTTTGCCCCACCTGCTTCTGCTGGGATGTTGAAGACCTTACCAGCCTGAACGGCGCCACAACACAGCGTACCCGCGTCTGGGATTCCTGTTTCAATCCCGCGTATTCTTCGCAGGCATTCGGCAACACGCGCCCGACAACGCTGACGCGATACCGTCAGTGGCTGACCCACAAGATGGGGTCGTGGCAGGGCCAGTTCGGTGTGCTGGGCTGCATCGGGTGCGGGCGCTGCATCACCTGGTGCCCCGCGGGAATAGACCTCACCGAAGTGATCAAAGCCATGCGAGAGGAACAACCGGCATGACCAGCTCCAGATTCCCTAACATCGCCTTGGGCGAAGGAGCGTTCAAAGAGGCTTCTAAAATCAGCGTTCATCCGCGTTCATCCGCGTTAATCACATTACCTTCTCTCCAGCTATCCGCCTTGACCTCCGCATACATCCGGCAAGGGCGTGACACTCGCCGAGGGCAGCCAGAATGACGACCACTGCATTGCTCCCCAACACCGCTGTACGCAAGGACGCACTACTGGCTCCGCTGTGGGCTGAAGTCGTCGAGACGGTGCACGAGGCCCAGGATGTCTCGACCTTCTGGCTGAAATTCCAGGACGAGAAGCTGCGCCACAGTTATCGATTTGCCCCAGGGCAATTCAATATGCTCTACGTGCCCGGCTATGGCGAAGCTGCTATCTCGATCAGTTCCGACCCCGGCAAGCCCGAACTCATCGGGCATACCGTGCGCTTCGTTGGCAATGTCACCAATGCAGTCAGTCGCCTGGCGCCCGGCGACGTGCTCAGCCTGCGCGGCCCATTCGGCACCCCGTGGCCGGTCGAGCAGTACAAAGGCCATGACGTGGTGATCGCTGCCGGCGGCATCGGCCTGGCGCCGCTGCGCCCGGCGATCTACCATTTGTTGGCTCACCGCGCCGATTACGGAAAGATCACCATTCTGTACGGGGCGCGCACGCCGGCAGACCTGCTCTACCCGCGCGAATACGAAGAGTGGAAGCGGAAAGATGTCGAGGTCATCATCACCGTGGACCGCGGCGATCAGGAGTGGACCGGCCTGGTGGGCGTGGTGCCTATGTTCTTCTATCGCCTGCGCATGGAAGCCGCGAAATCCTTAATCCTCACCTGCGGCCCCGAGATCATGATGCGCTTTGTGGTCTACGAAGGATTGGCGCGCCGGGTGCCCAATGAGCACATTTACCTCTCGCTGGAACGCAGCATGAAATGCGGGCATGCTCAATGCGGCCATTGCCAGCTGGGGCCGTACTTCATCTGCAAGGATGGCCCGGTGTTCACCTATGACCAACTGGCGCCTTACTTCAACGTGGAGCATTTCTGATGAGCGCAAAGCCGCGAATTGCCGTTTACAAGTTCTCTTCTTGCGACGGATGCCAACTGCAATTCCTGAACCTCGAGGACGAACTCCTTGACCTGGCCGCGGCGGTCGAGATTGCCTACTTCCTTGAAGCGACGCGGGATATCCAGCCGGGTCCTTACGACCTTGGCATCGTCGAAGGGAGCGTGACAACGCCTCACGAGGCTGAGCGAATTCAACAGATCCGCCGCGATTGCAAGACGCTGATCACTATCGGCGCCTGCGCAACTTCAGGCGGAGTGCAAGCATTGCGCAACTTTGCCAATGTGAAAGAATACGCCGCTCAGGTCTACCCGCACCCCGAGTACCTGGAAACCCTGGCCACCTCGACACCCATCTCTGCTCATGTGAAGGTCGACCTGGAACTGTGGGGATGCCCGGTGAACAAATACGCCCTACTGGAAGTAGTCGGCGCCCTGCTTCAAAAACGCCGCCCCAACCTGCCGCAATATTCGGTTTGCCTCGAGTGCAAGGGACGCGGCAATACCTGCGTGCTGGTTGCGGGCAGCGTGCCCTGCCTGGGCCCTATTACCCAGGCCGGATGCGGCGCCATTTGCCCGGCTTATAACCGAGGCTGCTATGGCTGCTTCGGACCGTTGCCCACCGCGGAATTGGAGCCGTTCATTCCAGTGCTGAAGGATTCACAGCGCTACCCGGGCGAGGCGATAAGGTTGCTGCGCACAATTAGCGGAGCCGCCCCGAAATTCGAGAAAGCCGCGCAGCTGATCGCCTTCGAGGAGGCCAAGCATGCCTGAGACCCCTCGTTTGTTCGAGGCAATCCACGTGCCCGCTCTCGCGCGGGTCGAAGGTGAAGGCGCCCTCTACATCGGCGTGGAAGACGGATCCGTTAAGGAGATCAAGGTCCAGATCTACGAGCCGCCGCGCTTCTTCGAAGGATTCCTGCGCGGTCGTTTCCTACAGGATGTGCCGGACATCACCGCGCGCATCTGCGGAATCTGCCCCGTTGCCTACCAGATGAGTTCGGTGCGCGCCCTGGAAAACGCGCTGGGCTTGGCAATTTCCCCTCAAGCGCGCATTGCGCGCGAGCTTATGTATTGCGGTGAATGGATCGAAAGCCATGTTCTACATATCTTCATGCTGCAGGCCCCGGACCTAACGGGCCACGACTCGGCGCTGAGCCTTGCCGCCGACGCGCCGGACATTGTGAAGAACGCGTTGCGCATGAAGAAGATCGGCAACCAGATCCTCAAGATCATTGGCGGCCGCTCTGTGCACCCGGTGAACGCCTGCGTCGGCGGATGGTATGGCTGGCCCAGCGCAGAAGAATTGCGCGCTTTGCTGCCTGAACTGGAATGGGGGCTTGAACAGGCGCTGTGGGCAGTGACGTGGGCAGGCACCCTGCCCTATCCTCAGCTTACCTTAGATTACGAGTTCGTCGCCTTGCACCGCGATGATGAGTATGCCATTTTGGATGGCAACATCCTGTCTTCGCGCAGCGGGCAAATTAGCGAGCAGGAATTCGAATCCAATTATCTTGAGCAACACGTTCGACATTCGAATGCTTTGCACAGCCGGACGGCAGGCGGCCAAACCTACCTGGTTGGCCCTCTGGCACGATTGAACCTTAACTCCGATCAGTTAGGCGCAAAAGCAAAGAAAGCGGCCAACGATATTGACCTGAAATTGCCGCTGCGCAACCCTTACAAGAGCTTGTTGGCCCGCGCCATCGAAACGGTGGAGGCATTCGACCGCGCCATCCGACTGATCGGCGAATATGCTCCTAATGGCGCCAGTGCCACCCACTTAAACTTGAAGGCGGGTCGGGGGGCGGCGGCCACCGAGGCGCCGCGCGGCTTGCTTTACCATCGCTACGATTTGAATGAGCAAGGTCTGGTACAACAAGCCAAGATCGTGCCTCCTACCGCGCAGAATCTCGGCCGCATGGAAGCCGACCTCTGGGAGCTGGCGCCGCAGTTGCTCAAGATGCCTCACGGCGAAGCCACCCTGACCGCCGAGCACTTGCTGCGGTCGTATGACCCATGCATCTCCTGCGCCACTCACTTCCTCAAGTTGAAAGTGTACGATGTTGTGTAGGGGCGGGTTTGGTTCCTTGCCAGCGTTGCGGATCCCAAGACATGACTAAACCAGCCTGTTCAATCAATTCTTCCATCTGCAGGGGCGGGTTTGGTTCCTCGCAATCAACTTCTATTTTCCAGACACGACTAAACCCGCCCGTTCAATCGTACGGCCGATTATTCGAAAGCCTTTATGAATGAAATTATAGTCATCGGTATCGGCCAGGAGTTACGCGGTGACGACGGCGCCGGTTTGGCCGTCGTGTGCCGCTGGCAGCGGCAGTATCCTCAAACGTCCAGCCGGGTTCGCGTGGAGCTTTACCCGCTGCCCGGGTTGGATCTTATCAATGTGTGGGACGGGGCGCGTGTCGCCATTATCGTCGACGCTGTGCACTGCGACGCGCGCCCCGGTTCACTATACAAGTTGAATCCAGACGACCTGGCAAGCTTTGGCGCTGATGCGGCATCCGCTCACGGTTGGGGGCTGGCTGAGACCTTGAAGCTGGCGGCAGAATTGGCCCTCCCCGGCGAGGTGCCTGAAATCCGAACCCTTGCTATCTCAGGGTCGAATTTCAAACTGGGAACTGGATTGAGCCCTGCGGTAAAACGGGCTTTGCCCGCGGCGGTGGCTCACCTGCAAGAAATGGTCAACGGCGTCCTGGATCAGGACGCCGTTTTGGAAAGCAGTCCAATTAATTTCTGACTCGATTCGGCCTGATTATTGTCGGTTTCCACCGGCAAACAAAACCTTGCCTTCCATAAGATCGGGCACAGGTTGGCCAAGCAAATTGAGAATGGTAGGAGCGAGATCAAGGATGTGTGCGTCGCTTATAGCCCCTTCTTTTATGCCCTTTCCAGTAGCAATCAGAAAACCCTCAGGAAAGTGATTACCGCTGCGGCCTTCAGGATTTCTGCCGGG
>DATDRZ010000124.1:0-2463 GCA_035291465.1 Anaerolineales bacterium | reverse complement strand
TTCCAGAAAGGCATGGAGCCATAATGAACACGGACTCTTAGAAAACCTTTGTCTACATATCCAATAACCGCGTCCTCAGAATCGGAAAGAAGGGCTGCCTTTTCAGCGATAGCGCTTAATACGCTGTCAATGTCCTCCGGTGAACTGGCAATGATCTGCAGGATGTCACTGGTCGCCGTCTGCAGTTCGAGCGCTTCGCTGATTTCGCGGTTGCGCGTCTCCAGTTGGTCGAAGAGACGCACATTTTCGATCGCGATTGCGGCCTGGTCCGCGAACGTAGCCAGCAGCGAAATTTGTCTCTCCGTGAATGGGCGCACCTCGTTGCGGCGCACGGCAATCGCTCCAATTGCGGTTCCTTTGCGGACCAGGGGCGTGGCTAACGCAGTACGATGGCCCAGGCGCCGTTGGAGTTTAGCGCTCTCTGGATATTCAGTTTTGGATAAAAGGCGGGCATCCTCGATGTGGATCGTCCTGCGTTCGAGGATCGCCCGGCCCACGACCAACCCCTTCACAAGGGGCAATGTCTCGCCGTTCTGCAAAGCAGGCAGGGGGCCGAAATGTGCCGCCTGGCTTAGCCGATCACCCTCTACGCTATATATTTGTACATCGCTGGCCTCGCACAGCCTGGCTGCGTTGCCGGTTACCGCATCCAGGATGGGCTGGATGTCGGTTGGGGAATTGGCCATGGCGCGCAGGATATCGCTGGTGGCGGTTTGCTGGCCGAGCGCCTCGCTGATGTCGCGATTACGTCCCTGCAACTCATCAAAGAGGCGCGCGTTTTCAAGAGCCACGGACATGCTGCCGGCGATTGCGTTCAAAATGCGTAAGTCATGCTTGCCATACGCGTTCGGCTTGCTATCCTGAATCGAAATTGCCCCAAGCGCCCGCTTCCCTGAAATGAGCGGCGCGTAGAGCGCGCTTTTCGACGGCAATTCTTCGGTGTATATGGCGCCGTATTTCTTAAGGTCCTTCTCATTAGCGATGTGCAGGGGTCTGCGATTCTTTATCACATAAGAGGTCACCCCCTGACCATACCTAAATGACGGCACCTGCTTGAGTTTTCCACTGTCATAGTAGTAGACCACATCAAGCATGCCCGATGTGTCGTTTAAAAAGGCCACTCCGGCGATTTCGGCGTTAAAAAACTCCTGCACCTTTTGCCCCACCAATCGCCCAATACTCTCGTAGTCGGCTTGATCCACCAGCGCTTCAGCTATGCTGGCAAGGATGCCGAGCTCCGCCTGGCTTTGGTGCAAAGCCACGTTCTGTTCGCCCAGCTTGGATTTTAAGAGTATGGAGAGCGTCTTGAGATCAACGGCCTCGGCTTTTACGTTCCCTGTATTTTTGTAGCAAGCCGCCCGGCCCTCAAGCAATTCAATTTGGTCAACAATAGAAAGCCCCTTGTGAGCCAGGGCGCGCGAATAGTTGGCGATGGCGGTATCCCAGCGTCCTTCCCGCCGCGCCTTATGGGCGGCGTTGCGCTGGCGGGTAAGGGCCGAGAGGGATTTCTTCTTGGCAGGCATCTCTGCATGACCGATCAAGCATTTTGCTTTTTGCGTTTCACCATGGTGAGAATATTACCGCCCTGGCGGAATTCAAAACGTACCTCATCCATGAGCTTATTCATCAGCATGAGCCCAGCTCCCCCAGGGCCGAATTCCTCCAAGGGCACCCCCATCTGCAGTTCAGGAACCTCTTCAGGCACAAAGGATTTTCCTTTGTCTCTCAAGACGACTTCAATTTTGTTGTCTTGCACATTGCAAACAACCTCGATATCCCCCCGATTCTCCCCACCATAAGAGTGCTCAATAATATTGGAGGCGGCCTCATCTACCGCCAATTGGACCGCGTAGACCTCGTTTTCATCCAGCCCGGCGGCGGCCGCTAAATTAGAAACATATTCACCGAGTTGCTCAAGCGAATCGTAGCGGCCCGGAAATGTGCGCGTTGGCATGAAAGTTAAGTCTCAGAAATTACCAATAGCCCCCGCAACATCATCAAACACGGCAAAGTACGGCAACATACCTATCAAGACGAGCGATTCCCGGATCTTCCCGGGGATGGCTGCCAGGACAAGTTCGCCTTTATCTTCCTTCTTCCCAGCCTTTTGAGCCTCAACCATTACCCAGAAACCGCGGCTGGAAATAAAGTCCACGTCCGTCATGTCTAGTATGATGTCATAGCGACCCCCATCCTGGACCGTTTTCAGCAACTGCTCTAACTGATCGGATGTTGAGGCGTCAATGCGCCCGGTGATCTTTATCAGATCGTATTTTTCGTGGCTGGAGTGGTGCAGTTCCATAGGTTATCTCCTCGACACTGGCTGTATTCGGAAATTGAGGTCCTTTTTTCAGGCGCGGCGCCAATATTCCGGCGATTATATCATGCTGCCCAAACGCCTCCGAAGGGCAGCTTGCCGTGGTCTAAAGTCTTACTTTCAAGCCCGCCTCTTCGCTTCCCGGC
>DATDRZ010000123.1:0-4343 GCA_035291465.1 Anaerolineales bacterium | reverse complement strand
CAACGGATCTTCGCCTTGCGGCGTGCAGGCCGAGAGCAATGCCAGCGCGGCCAGGATGAGCAGTGCAGGTCTTAGATTGTGCATCCGGCGATTATCGCATGATTCCCAAATCAGCCTTTGGGTTTATCTGCCGCAGATTGTCTTTTTCGTGCCAGAGCCGAATGTCCAACCGCTTGATTTGCGGCGCAACTTCCTCACATTATCCAAATAAGTGTCATTAATATCGCTTCGGTTTAATCGGTTAATCGATTCTCGGTCTGCCGATATTGCGATTAACCGATTATCCGATTAACAGATTAACCGATTGGTGGTCATACCTATAACACCTACAACATCTACAATGGCGACAAAATCTACAACATCTACAAAACCGCCATGACCTACAACACCAACACAACCTGCAATGCGCTGGCGCATCCATTTAATCACCGTCCGATTAACGGATTAACTTACGCACCTGTGGAACTAAAAAAGATGCAAGGAGATCGAAAATAATTTCACAAAAATGACACAAAGCTAGCACTTTTAGCCTATTTTGGATGGCAAAAAGGCTGCAATAATATAAAAATGCTTTGCAAGTGGTTTTATGTTGAGGAGGATACATGAGTGGGATAACCACTGGGACAGACCTGTCCATATTCGATGAGCTGCTCGAAGGTTGCCAGATCATCGATTCCGAATGGCGCTATGTGTACCTCAATGACGCCGTGATCCAACAGGCCGGCAAACCGCGGGAAGAATTGCTTGGCCGGACGATGATGGAGTCCTTTCCCGGGATTGAAAATACGGAACTGTTTGTAACTCTGCAAAGAGTGATGCGTGATGGCAAGCCCGAGCGCATGCAAAATCAGTTCACCTATCCGGATGGAGCTGTCGGTTGGTTTGAGCTTCACATTCAACCCTGGTCGCCGGCCGGAATGTTCATCCTCTCGCTGGATGTAACGCCATTGAAAACCGCTTTAGACCATGCAGAAAAGAGGCTTGAACGCATCTCCACACTTCGCCAGATCGATCAAGTCATTACCTCCGGCGCGGACCTCGCTTCTGTTGCGCATGCCATCCTGGGCCATGTTTCTGCGGCGCTGGGCGTGGATGCGGCCGACATGCTGCTCTTGAAACTGCCCTCTTTGTTCTTCAAACAAGCGGGCGCGCGGGGTTTTCGATCCACCACGCCGGAAAGCTTAAAGCTGAAGATAGGGGAAGGAATTGCAGGTAAAGCCGCCCTGGAGAAAAGAACCATCGTTATTGATGATCTGGTGGCGGATGACACTTTTACGCGCAGGGACCTGGCCCAGATGGAAGGATTTATTAGCTATTTTGGTACTCCGCTTGTTTCCAAGGGTCAAATCCTGGGTGTCTTGGAATGCTTTCGCCGACAAAAGAAGGATTACAACCAGGAATGGCTGGATTACTTTGAAATCCTGGCCGGCCAGGCGGCCATAGCCGTCGACCATGTAAAGACATTCAACGATCTGGGACATACTAAATTAGAGCTGCTTTTGGCTTACGAGAACACCATCGAGGGTTGGGCAAAAACGCTGGAACTTCGCGACATTGAAACCAAAGGGCACTCCTTAAGGGTCACTGACCTGACCGTGCGCGCAGCCACCCAAATTGGTTATGGAGAAGCAGACCTGGTACAGATCCAGCGAGGCGCCTTATTGCACGACATCGGTAAACTGAGCATTCCCGACGCCATACTCTTCAAGCCGGGGAAATTGACCGAGGAGGAATGGCAGATCATGAGGCAACATCCCAAGGTCGCTTATGACATCCTTTCCAAGATCGAGTTCCTTAAACCCGCCCTGGATATTCCTTATTGCCATCATGAAAAATGGGACGGGAGTGGATATCCGCGTGGTCTTAAAGGAGACGCCATCCCGGAGCCGGCCAGAATTTTTGCTGTGATAGACGTTTGGGATGCTCTGCGCTCCGACAGACCCTATCGACCACGGTGGAGCGAGGACAAAGTAATGGAACACATAAGAGAGCAGTCCGGGTCTCACTTCGATCCTAACGCCGTGGCAACTTTCGAAAATGTGATCTACAGCTAGCTTTTGGGCCTTATTGTCTGCGTTCGCGTCAAATCCCCTTTCCACAACGGTCCGTTGTTGGGCTGGATGCCTCAGGTAGGGGCGGGGTAACCCCGCCCTTCGATGTGAGGCGAGGGGCCCTCACTCCACTCAGGGTCGGGGCAGGCTCCGGCGGCTCGCTCGGGCAGTCTCTCGCCCTGCCGATAATGAATTGGCGGCTCAGCGCTGACTTTGAAATGAGGGTGGGGAGCTCCACAAGGAAACAGAAGGCGCACGCTAATCCGAGAGAGGGTAGGCCAGCTTACTGCGCCGTTGCTTTAGAGGACACGCGTCGACGCAGCAGCGGTTCGCGGATCGCCCTTGCATCCAGCTTGCTCGCGCCGAGAAAAGTGACGAAGCGCGCAAACCCGCGCGCTAACGCCTCGGCGAATTCTTCATTTTTGCCGAGGGACTTATCTTCGAGCCACAAGCCCAGGATGACGAAAGTGTTAGTCGTGCGGTCGAGTTTGCTGTCGAAGCGCGCCACTAGTCTGTCGGCCCACAATATCGGCATCACATAGTAGCCATACTTACGCTGGTGCAAGGGCTTGTACACTTCCCAAACATAATCAAAGCCGAACAGCACCTTGGCACGTCCGCGAGCGCTAACCTGATCCAGTGGCGAAAGGAAGACGGCTTCATCGGTTGTCGTGCCATCTATAGGCTTCCACGCCTTGGGCACGCGTCCGCTCGTCAGGTCGCGCAGCAACTTGGCGTCGCTGCCCAACGCGTAGTAGTGCGCTTCCTTCCAGCCATCTACCTTCACTTCGATGAGCTCTCCGTCGGCCAGAAGAGAATCAGCGATCTGTTTGGCCTTGCCAACCGGAAGCGATTTAGGCGTCCAGCGCCCGGACGCATACCGCAAAAAATAATCGCGGATGTGTTTGGTTCGCAGTAAACCATAATGGCTGACTTCTTTCTTGATCAGAAAGGCGTCCACTTCGTCTTCATCGCTTTCGAAGATCAGCGGCGACGGAGCGACATTCTCCGTAAGCGCATACACCCGTTCGAACTTCTCGCGGTGATGGGTCATCACTTCGCCGATGCGCCACAGATAGTACAGAGCCACGGCGCTATCTTTGCGCCCGCGGTAGCTCTGAGTGCGTTTGCGCGTGGCCATTTCAAAGTCTCGATTACTAACCGTTTCGCGCTCACGCAGGATCTCGCGCATCTCGACAATCGCTTTTGTATGCTCGCGACCCATTTTGCGAATCCCTGGGGAAATATCGCGTTCATGGCGCATTACTACGCGCCAGTGCGGCAGCTCGTCCATCGGGCGCACCGCCAACCAGCCGCCCCAGTCGAAGAATTTGCGCTGCTGGTAAGTGGGTCGCTCCCACATTCCGGGTTTGTAATCCAGTACGCGGCTGTGCAAAGTGAGGTCGTGGCTGCGGGCGATGATCTGCAGCGGGTCAAGCTGCATGTACTCCACGGCGCGCATAGCCTGCTCTGTGCCCCTGGCGCCCCGCCAGCGTCGCCCGGGCCACAAGCCCTGTTTGCCGAGGATGAAACGACGCGCGATGTCGATGTCGATCGTCAGCATGATGGCCTACAATACAAAATGAAAGCTGGCCCAGCTGTTATCAGCCGCTTTGCGCCACAACCTTTAGCGTGCTGGGCCGAATATCCTCGCACAGCTCGCGCGCCTTTGCCAAAAACGCAGCGAACTCAGACTTCGCGCGCCATTCGGCAACTCGTTCGGCGCTTTCCCAGGGACCGAAGGAAAGGAACCTGGCTGGGTTATCGATGTCTTGCAGCAAAAGGCCCTGCCCGGCGCCGGGCTGGTCCCGCGAAGTCCACTGCGCGAATTCATCCCAGGCGCGAGTGAACTCTTCCTCTTTGCCCGGTTTGACCGACCAGCTGCCGGCAGTGTAAAGTTGATCTAATGCATCCATTTGTGCCTCCAACTTAAGCTCTTCTTAGGAAATAAAGGGTTGCCGCGAACGCCAGCGCTGATACTAAGATCACCAATCCCATGATCGCCCACATCTTCGCCGCGCCGCCGGTGCCTGCGAAGAAGGGAATGTTGTGCCCGGGTCCAACGGAAAAGGCTACTGCCGCCAGCGCCATGCGCCCGGCCGCCGCACCGCTGCCCGCCAGCCCCCAGCCGATCAACGCGCCTGTGATCGCGGCGGTGAGGAAGAGATCGAGAAAGAAGCGGCCAGCCGCTTCCCAGCCGCGACCGGGGATGATGTTGGCAGTGGTCAGGTCAATAATAGGCTGGCGCGTCGAACCGATCAGGAAGCCAGGTACCTGGGTCAGCGTCAACAG
>DATDRZ010000122.1:0-6965 GCA_035291465.1 Anaerolineales bacterium | reverse complement strand
GGCCGGGCGCAAGTCCTTATCGGTCATGCGGTTCAGCGGGCGCTCTTTGGGCAGCCCGTAGATTTCTGTGAGTGAAGGCCGGCTCTCGTCGACGTAAATCAAGCCAGTTAGCAAGACCTCCTCGCTGTGGGACTCCTCAATCAGGCTCATAGCGGCCGCCCGGTCGGTCGGGTCGTAGTCGCGTTCCAGCTTCTTGAGCACAATGGTGGAGCCATCGTGCATCTCAACCGTACGGGTAGTTCCCTCGGGAAATTCGCCCAACTGGATCTCTTGCTCGCGGGGCACGAAGGTGAAGTCGTGCAGGGGTTCCTCGTGCTCGCGGCCCCAGCTATAGGAATGGCGGGCATCTTCCTGGTTATTGAAAGTTACGCAAGGGCTAATGATGTCGATCACGGCAAGCCCGTGGTGACTCAAGGCCGCCTTGATCAGCGATTTCACCTGGTTGGCGTCGCCGGCAAAGGATCGGGCCACGAAGGTGGCGCCGGATGCCATTGCTTCCTGGACGATATCTACAGGGGTAAATTGGTTGACGCCCTGATACTTAAGGCGCAAGCCAAGTTCAGCGGTGGCGGAAAATTGGCCCTTGGTGAGACCATAAACGCCGTTGTTCTCAATAATGTAGATGATCGGCACATTGCGACGCATGACGTGCTTGAACTGGCCCATGCCGATGTTGGTGGTGTCACCATCGCCACTGGCGGCGATGGCCTTGAGGCGATGGTCTCCGAACATAGCGCCGGTCGCAACCGAAGGCATACGGCCATGCAGGCTGTTGAAGCCGAAGCTTCGGTTCAAGAAGTAGGCCGGGCTCTTCGATGAACAGCCAATGCCGCTCATCTTGATCACATCCTCGGGCACGATGTTCAGTTCATAGGCCGCGGCGATGATCTGGTTAGAGATCGAGTTGTGCCCGCAGCCGGCGCACAGCGTAGTGGCCGCGCCACGGTAGTCGTTCTTGGAAAGCCCGACCAGGTTTAGCTGGACGCTTGGCGCTGGCGCCGCCGAAGGCTGCTTTCCGTCGGAATGTCCGTTCTCACTCATGGCTGTTCTCCTCGGCTTGGATCGACTCTTTTACCCAGCGGGCGTTGAGCGGCAAGCCGTCGTGTTTAGCTATCGAAACAAATCGGGTGGCGAACTGAGGATATTCAAGCTGCAGGAGTTTCTTCATCTGCCCATCACGATTCATCTCAACCACATAAATAGTTTTGTGGCCTTCAACAAACTTGGCCACCGTGTCTGTAAAGGGAAGTGCGCGCAGGCGCAGATAATCAGTTTTCAAACCTTCCTCGGCCAAGTAATCGCGCGCCTCGAGCACCGCCTGGTCGCTGGAGCCGTAAGCGATAATGCCTGCTGCCGCGCTCTCTAAACCGTCCACCACAACTTCGGGGACATATTTGCAGGCGGTTTCGAATTTTTTCTTAAGGCGCGCCATGTTGGCTTCCCAGTCAGCGGAGCGTTCGCTATAGGCTCCCGCGGCGTTATGGCCGGTGCCGCGGGTGAACCATGCGCTACGCGGATGCTTATTGCCCGGAACCGTGCGCCAGGTGATGCCATCCTGATCGACATCTTCGAAGCGTCTCCAGTTCTTGACCTTCTCTAGATCTTCCTCCCACAGGACTTTGCCGCGATCCATTGGCATTTCCGGATACTCAAAGGGTTTGGTCATCCACTGATTCATGCCCAGATCCAGATCGCTCATTACGAAAACAGGCGCCTGCATGCGTTCGGCTATATCGAAGGCTTTCCAGCCGAACTCGAAGCACTCCTGCGCCGATCCCGGCAAAAGCATGATGTGCTGGGTGTCTCCGTGGCCCAAGAAGTGCGTGGTCAACATATCCCCCTGGGATGTTCGGGTGGGCAGACCGGTTGAAGGGCCGACACGCTGCACATCCCAAACCACGATTGGAATCTCCGCATAGTACGCCAGCCCGGCGAATTCGGTCATTAGGCTGATGCCGGGGCCGGATGTGGATGTCATGGCGCGCAAACCAGACCAACCTGCCCCCACTGCCATACCAATTGCAGCCAACTCGTCTTCTGCCTGGACGATGGCGTACGTCTTGCCATCCTGGCCGTCCGTATCACGGAATTTGCCTATGTTCTGCGAAAGGGCCTCGGCCAGGCTGGACGCGGGGGTGATCGGGTACCACGCGGCGAACTGGACGCCACCAAAGATGGCGCCAAGCGCTGCGGCCGTGTTCCCGTCGGCCATCACATAACCCGTGGTCTTGTCCATCGGTTCGACGCGATAAGGATCGGTCTTCTTGAGATTGGCTACTGACCAGGCGTGGGCAGCTTCTATGACGCCCATGTTGATAGCGATAGGTTTTTCCTTATTGTCGAAGTGGTATTCAAGCGCCTCGCGGATTTTTTGGATATCGATATCCAGCATGTGGGCGAGCACACCGACATAGGCCATGTTGGCTACGTAATCGCGCAGGTTCGCCGGCGCGGCCGATTCCTTGGCAAGCTGTTTTGCCGGGAATGAATAGATCGAAATATCGTCTCGGTTGATTTCAAACTTCAAATGGTCGCCATAATAGAAGGCGCCGCCAGGCGCCACGCTGGCGAGATCTTCCACGAAGGTGTCGGCGTTCATCGCCACCACGATCTCGTGGGTATTACGGCGAGCCAGGTAACCTTTCTTGCTAACCCGAATGGTGTACCAAGTTGGCAGGCCCTGAATATTGGATGGGAAGAGGTTTTTGCCAGAAACTGGAATTCCCATCTTGAACAAGGCACGCAGCAAGGTAAGGTTCGAGGTCTGGCTGCCGGAGCCGTTCATGGTGGCAACGGTCATGGAAAAATCATTGACCACGTTTTTTTGCTTCTTCGTTCTTTGCTTTTCTTTAATCTGAACTTCTGCCATCCTGTTCTCCTTTGAGGAAGTAGACAAGTACATTATGTAAACATGTGAAAAAACCGATCGGCTTTCCCTGTATCCATGTGTACTTGTTAACTTATCTACCAGCTCATTCCAAAATCCTGTCAATCAGATTGAAATGTTCATCCAATAATTTATGGCCTTCGGCGTGATCCCCGGCAGCGATCGCTTCCACCATGCGGCGGTGGTAATCCCAAACTTGCTCAAGATACTTGATGCCTGTGTAACGGTTTAGACCCACCTTCTCATACGCCGACCAGTAAGCCTCCAACAATCCGATGACGAAAGGGTTTTCCAAGTGGCGGAAAATCGTCAGGTGAAGCTCGCGGTGCTCAGCGTGCGGGACGCGGATTGGGTCATCGTGCAACATCTCATCAGCCCGCTTGACCAGGTCTTGCAACTGAGCAATGTCATCGGGGGCCAGCCTTTCGACGGCTTCGAACCAGTAGGCACGTTCCAGGTGGCGGCGTACATCGGCGAATTGGTCGAAAGCATGCCGATCCCGCGCCAATGCATAAAACAGGCTCTCGCGCACCGCGGGAGCGAAGGTATACGGCAGCCTGCGGATACCCGTGCGCGGCTTTACCTCCACAAGGCCAAGGGCGCGAGCCACCTGCAACTGCTCACGCAGCACGGAGATGCTCACCCCATGCTTCTTGCTCAACGCCTCCAGGGATGGGATCGGCTCATTGGATCCGTTACCTGAGGTGGCCAGGTATTCAAGAAAGTCGAAAGCCGAGTGTGTTTTAAGCATGATTTCCTCAGATGAATGCAATTCGTTGCATTAATCAGATAAGTGAATGAAGATATTATAAAACTCCCCACTTCGAGCGTCAAGGGATGGGTTCGTTACTCCCTAAGGTAATCTGACGGAATCAGAGTTAGCCGGCTCACTAAGCTAGACGCCTGGATCCCCATGCACAACCAAGACCGGGTGGTCAACCCGTGCAACAACCTGTTTGGCAATGTCATCTACAAGGAAATCAGTCCACCCTCTTCGCCTGTGGCTGCCCAAAACGACAATGTCATACTCTCCCTGATCGACCTCCGCAAGTATCTCGTCGACGACCAGCCCATGACGCACCTTAGGAATGACATTGACTTTCCCGCCCCGCTCAAACGCCTCCATTCCCTCCTTCAGCCACTGACCCTCCAGGGTGCCTTTTTTGATCAATTCGCTGGCTTCGGCTCGAAGCTCCCAATCTTGGACGCGGTAACTGGCTCCGATTTGCGACATCACATGCATCAGAACAACGCCGGATTTCTTGCCCAGCAACTCACCGGAATGATGCAGGAAACGATGGATCGTCCCCAAACCCTGCTGACCGCTATGCAATACGAGAAACTTTTCAGCTCGCGGTCTCTTCCCTTTGACGATCAGAACGGGGCAGGGAGCATTCGCCACCACGCGCTCATTGGTTGGAGCGATGGTTCGCCGAAGCAGACTCTCTTTTGAGCCCTCTCCCAATACGATCAAGTCGAACTCGTCTTCATAGGCCAGGTGAATGATCTGCTCAGAGGCGTGACCAACTCGCAACAACAGTTCGGCCTCCAATCCGGCTTCCTGTGCAGCTTCCTCCAGCATCTTCAAATAAGAATTGCCGGCTTCGCGCCCATCGGGATGCCGGATCACATGAACAAATGCCAATTCGGATTTCGTCTGCCTGGCCAGTATCAGCGCGTATTGCACGGCAAGATCTGAATGTGACGTGGGTTTTCCGCAAACCAAAATCTTCATGCGCTCACTCCATCGAAGCAAGTTGCGTTGGTCATAACTGCATTAACATGAAAGGAATTATGAAGATCAAAATGATAAATAGTGCCAGATTCAGATTGGTCCGCACAAGCCGGTTGACCAGATTTAAGATGGCGCGCTCGTATCGTCCAAAGAAAAACAGCAAGATCACCGCCGACACCAGGGCCACGCTGGTCATCTCCACTACGACGATCGTGAAGGCGCGCGGATTCTGCAGTAATACGGATGCCAGCAACGTGTCGATGAACGTAGTAATATTGGCGCCCATGATGTAGGGGATCACATTCTCGCGGCGTACGAAACCGCGGTTGCTTAATGGCACCAGGATGGAGATGGAAACACTCACCGACATGGATACCAGTGTAACGATGCCACCAAGCAGAAACATGACCACCGGACGGTAGACCAGCCGCGACACACGCCCCAGCCTGCTCTGGCGCAGCGATTGTGTCGGGAGTAGATCATCAAATAATCTAAAACTTAACAAAAGCACCGACAGGCCAATTACGAACACAGCCCATCCGGGCAGATATTGAACAATCAGGCCAATAATAGGTCCATAAAACCCTTCGATAAAAGACGAGAGCGCTAGCCCGCCTTCAATCTGGACCCAATCCAGGGCTCCACTTTGCAAAAACAAATAACCCACGCCTAACGCAGCCAGGTAAGTAGTACCGGTTACCATGAGCGAGAGCACGCCGATACCCAGACTCTCCGCGCGCCCGCGACCGCGAAGCATGTAAACGAAACCGATCAATAATACGATAAGGCTGGCCCCCAGGCGGCTGCCAGTGATCATGTTGAAGGCGCCGACATCGGTCAGGGCACCGGCGTCAAAGAACGTGAGCGATGCAGCCGCAACCGGCGACCCGCTCATCGTGGCATAGGCGAACAGCCAGCCGAACCCTAGACTATTGATAGAGTTCTTGATCGAAAATGTTTCCCTTAGAAAAGGACCCAACTCTCGCGCCCCTTCTTTCATTAACGAGATGGCTAATATAAAGAGCCAAAGACTCACCAGGAATATGAAAAGTTTCAATACCAGATTGATCAATGAAGAAGCCAGCCGTGCCAAGGGGTGGCGGTCTGTAAGCTCAATCACTGGTTTCGCGGGAGGTTTCTGCCGGTTGTGCGAGGGAAAGCTGAATAAGCTAATTCTACTTGAAGGATTGCGACCGGGCGGACTGGAATAATTCCACCACGTTCCCTGAAGGATCTTCCAACAGGATCTGCTGCCCACCCGGACCCTTCACCGTCTCGTTCCGAAAGACAGCGCCCTCCGCATCGAGCTTCGCCACTAGTGCGGCCAGATCCTCGACCTCAATCACCAAGCGGTTCCAGCCCCCAGGCTGCGGTTTGCGACCGTCAGGCATTGGACGAGCCGCCGAACTTTCAGGACCGGCTAACCAGAGGGTCAGGTCGCCACGCTTTACTGAGGCAAAAGGCTTGCCAAAGTTCTCCAGCTCCTCGAATCCCAGGTGTTTCGTATAGAAGTCTAGGCTTGCTTCGACGTTGTTGACGATATAGCGAACTGTTCCCATCAGTCATCCGTCTTGGGTTTTTGGGCTGCTGCCTTACCGCAATCGCAACCGCCGTTTTCATGCCTATCGCAAGGTCCCTCGGATTTGCGCCGCAGCGCTTCCAGCTCATCCCATGGCTCGATCTCGTGTTTGAGGAACTCTGCGCGCTTGCCTTCGGCCAGCCCCACGATCACCGCTTGCTTCAATGGGATGATGTCCATAACTCTGCCCTTGCCGAGAGGTGTAACCACTTCCTTGCCGCGCTTCGGAAGGGTCTTGCGGGCTTCAACGTACTGCTCATATTCGTAGATCAGGCAGCAGCGCAACCGGCCGCACATGCCAGTGATCTCGGTCGGGTCCAGGGAGATGCCCTGCGCCTTGGCCATCTTGATGGAGATGGGGCTGAAATCGGTGAGGAACATGGAGCAGCAACGCGTCTCCAGGCCACAGGCGCCCATGCCGCCTAGGATCTTGGCGACATCCCGCGGCCCGATGCGACGCATCTCCACCCTGGACTTGTTGTAGGTGGATTGCATCTCCTTGCGCAGATTCTCAAGATCGACTTCTTCGTCCCCCTCTGTGTTGTAGAGAAGGGTCAGTGATTTCCCATCAAAGCTGTATTCCGCTTTGACGATCTTGACGCCATCAACCTTAAGCTTGGATGCCGTGGCGCGACATTCGATCATGGCTTCAACTTCTTTTTTCTGCCAGTCCTTGTAGGTTTCCAGATCGTGTGGAGTGGCTTTGCGCTCGATAGATTTCCAGCTGCCGGTGCCCTGCGAGGGCGCCGGAGGCTCGGCCAAGC
>DATDRZ010000121.1:0-4281 GCA_035291465.1 Anaerolineales bacterium | reverse complement strand
ATCCAATCGCTCGGGTACAAAGTCGGGGTCCTGTGGGTAAAGATGAATATATACGGGAATGGGCAAATCCTTCAAATACTTCTCCATGAGTGGTTGGACTTGTTTTTGCCAATCTAACTCCCCATTTCCACAACCGAGTTGAGGAAAAGACACGCTGGAAATGCCATAATCCTGATAGCGATCCACGAATTTTTTCAAGCCTGCTTCAATGTAATCCAGGCGCGAAGGGGTGCGCCAATGCTGCTTGGTCGGAAAATTGACCACAATTTTATTGGGCGTCCGGTAGATATAGAGCATACCGACCGTGAACTTACGCTCTTCGCATAGCTTGCGGTACTCTTGGTACATTTCGGGATAGAGCTGCTTAAAAGCTAGCGCGATACCCTTGCCCATTACCCCAACCGTGTTAACTGTATTGACCAGGGTTTGTGCTGGAGAATCGAAAAGACTGATATCAAGATAAGTAATCATACGCACCTCTACCCACATTATAAACTTGAGAGGCAATTCTGCGTTGAGTTTTCCTCATGTGTCAGTAACCACGAAAGCCGCAGAACCTCGAGAACGAAGCGAAACCCCTTCGTTTAATTCGCAGCCCAAACGCCCTGCTCACTACTTCCCTCGGGACGGCTGCTTGGGCTCCAACAAGCCCCTTCTCAATTCTCCATCATCTCCTTCAACGCCCTCAGCCCCTCTTCAATCTCTTCTTGCGCTCCCTCGATGATGGCGATCAATTCCTCCCGCGTGCGCTTGTCAGACGTATCGGGCGCGTTGGGATTGGTAGCTTTCAGGCCATATTTCTTCTTTTGGATGGTTTCAATATTTTCATACCAACTGTGCTCGCTGACACGCCCGGGGTCATCGGGATCGAGCGCCAGCCTTTGAGCGAAGTCATCGAAGTGTTTCAGGGTGAGTGGTTTCTTCTTGGTGACTTTAATATCCGACAGGTCATAATACCAGATGCGCTTGGTTGGGCGGCCTTTGGTGAAGAAGAGCAGATTGGTTTTGGCACCTGCACCCGCATTGACGAAGACTCCCGGGGGCAAACTGACGATGCACCACAAGCCGCATTCATTGAGCAACTTACGTTTGGTTTGCTGGTAGGCGGCGGTTTTGGTGTGGAATAAAACGCCTTCGTCTATGACCATGCCGCAAGTGCCATCATCCGCCAGAGAGTCGATAATGTGCTGCAAGAAAAGCACCTGGCCCTTTCCTGTTTTGTAGGCGAAGGCAGCCTGGGCGTCCTTGCCTTCCTTGCTGCCAAAGGGCGGATTGGTCAGGATGTAATCGAACTGCATCGGCGCGCCCTCAAAGAGGGCCGGCTCGGTGGCGACACCCGTCAGCGTGTTGCCGTGCCAGACACGCGGCAGGTCAATGTCGTGCAGGATCATATTGGCCAGGGTGATCGGGATGGCTTCGTTGGCGTACTCACGGCCCCAGAATGTCTCGGTTTTGAGCAGATCTATTTGCGTACCAGTCGGTCCTTGCGCAGCCATGTGCTTATAGGCTTCGATGAGAAAGCCGCCCGTGCCGCAGCAGGGATCGTAGGCGGTTTTTCCCAACTGTGGGTTGACAGCCTGCACGATGGCTCGAATGACTTCACGCGGAGTGAAGAACTGGCCACCGTCGTTTTTCTTTTCGCCCAATCTCGGCAGCAGGCCTTCAAAAGCCTGGGAGACCAGGAAAATGTGCTGGTCGCTGATCTCGGCACGCGTCAGGGCATCCACGCGGTCGAGGGCATCCAGCAGATTGGTCTCGCTTTCCAGGATGGTCTGCTCTTTGTTCCTGAAGATCATCGCAATGACGCGCTGGCGGTCGGTGGCATTCGGTTTTTTTCCCAGGTCCCGCAGGTAGGGAAACAGCTCCCCATTGACGAATTTCAGGAATGACCCGATGGCCTGCCCGGCCAGTTCGCGGCGCTTCCAACCGGGCACTTTGCCTCCTGCAGGCTGTTGACCGTTAGACGGTTTCACCGCCCAATCGCGCCAGCGATAGGGCGACTCGATGGATGGATTGAAGGCCACACCTAATGCATTGGCGCGCTGTTCTTCTAGGGTTTCTTTCTGATCGAGGGCGTTGAGGAAGAGCATCCAGGTCAATTCGGGGACGTACAGGCGCGCGCCTTTAGCTTTATCACGACGCAGGATATCACATATGTTCCATACAGCCCTATCTAACGCTACCTGGTCGGTGATCAAGCCATCATCATAATGGTTGTTTGTTGTCATTCCTATTCCTCACTAAGCAACGTGAGTTCACCGAATGTTTCTCGAAGAAGTGCGTTCGGCAGAGCTGAAATAGCCCTCATTTGACTTTCAGCGGATTCACGCATTCGCCGAATTTCATGAAATTCCTTTTCCAGCCTATCTGCTATCTGCTTCTGCTCAAGTTTAGAAGGTATAACTATAGGTATGCTTTCCACATATTCTCTCGTTAGCCCTTGAATAGTAATACCTTGGGTCGATTGTGTTAATCCATCAGACAGAGAATATAAATACCAATACACAAACTCGGGTAGCAATTCATCACTACAAACAAAAGCGCTTATATCTTGACTTGCACCTAATATTTTGGCGGCAATACCAACCCTACCGACTCTAGTTCGGGTGACAAGTAATACTGTTCCAGGTTGGCAGATATAAGTATGGCCGGATGCTAGGCCAGCTTCTGTAAGATATGAGCGACTTTCACTCACATACTGCGAAATAACGTCGGCTCCAGTAACAAAAGGTATATTACCACCCCAGTATTTTGTAATTGCCTTTCGCGGAGTTCCTCCCCCAAAAAATTTTCCAACTTGGCCAAGTTTGGTTCTCTTCCAAGAAGTTGATATTCCTGTTTTTTCTATCATGGTGCAAACAGCCTCGTTTTTGTTTCGATAATCATGTCGCCAGGCGAGAGCCGCAGGGCTTTCAAGGCTTCGAAGCCGCCAGCGTTTCGCACTTCCTGAGCGTCGAAGATATTGGTGGTCTCCAGTTCTTCGATCCCGCCGCGCTCGAACTGGCGGGCCATGGCATACACCACCTGCTCGGCCTTGCCGGGTAGTCCCTTGAGCCACTGGCGCTGTTTATAAGCAAAGGACGCGGCGCGTTCAGCACGCGAGCGAGCAGCCGCGCCATAGGCCAGTTCGGCCAGCACGTCGTACAGGTCGCAGGCTTCCTGGTCTCGCAAGCGGCGCAGTAGCCGCACCGAGGCCCCGTCGCCGGGTAGGCGTTCGAGCAGTTCGCGGCGGCGGTCCGGCCAGATCCATCGCCTCCGCAAATCGTCCAGGGAAGGAGCAACCTCGGTCAATTTTTCAGCCAGGCGCTGCTCGTATTCTTCCACCGGTATGAGCGTCTCGCGCCCATCTTGCTCAACCACAATCGCCCGTCCCTCGCCCATGATGTGTACATCGAAGCCTTCCACCCGGATCAGGTTCGTCATCTGGTCGGTCTCGCGCACCCCTTCTCCTTTCGGGGCGTATTCCAACGGTGGCTGGTATTCACGGGAAGGGTGGCCGCGTGACAAGAAGGGATGGCCGAACAGGCGGGTGGCGTTGGTGTAATCGTAAATTCGGAACATCAATTTACTGCCGCGCGGCTCGCCAGTGCGGGTGCCGCGCCCGACACGCTGGTAGAACTCAATCGGCGACTGTAAGTACTGGAAGAAGACCACGTTTTCGAGATTGGGAAGGTCAATGCCTGTGGAGAGCAAGTCCACCGTGGCGGCGACAAAGTGGGAAGACTTTGACCCGCGCAGGTCGGGGATCAACTGCTCGGCAGACGGGCGCAGGTTGGGATTTCCAGTACACTGGAAGGCATAATTCTCCACCGGCCACTCGTTCTTCTCTCGACACCAGGCCTGGTACAGGTTGTTCATCTCGTGGGTCACCATGGTGGCGTGGGTATCGCGCACGCAGAAGATAACCGTCTTCTGGAGCGGCCTGCCGGTATTGAGCAAATGCTCGAACAAATCTTCGCACATGGCTTTCACACGGTCGGGGAGCATCAGTTTTTCTTCATACTGCCGGGCGGTGTACTGGTCTTGTAGTTTCCCCGGCTCGACCTGTTGGCCAGTGAAGGGGTCGGTAGCAGTTCGCTGCTCGATGTCGGCGCGCGTGATGGTGGTCAGGTCCAAATCCGGCTTGCGGCGAATAACCTCGCTGGCAGCCAGGTAGCCATCTTCCTGTCCCATCCACATGGGATATTCATAAACGGGCTGTCCGAAGTAATCGAGATTGTGTTTCGTGATTTCTTCGTCAGCCTTTCGCGCTGGATCGTCCGGCCGCCCACCTACGATAAT
>DATDRZ010000120.1:0-18023 GCA_035291465.1 Anaerolineales bacterium | reverse complement strand
TCAGCCGTCATATCCTCGATCATCACCCGCATGACGTCGTAGGTTGGGATGGGTTCCTGTATCCTTGGATATTCAGCATCCACGATTTCGAACCGCGTGTCGGGCTTTTGCATATGCCGCCACCAACGCACCAGACCTTCCAGGGTCGGAACTTCGTGCTGTGCTCGTTCGTGCCGCGCCTCTATGATTTCCATCCCGACGCGATCCCGGCTCCGTACAACCACTCCAACGTCCAATCCGATGAAGTGATCTATTACGCCGAAGGCAATTTCATGTCGCGCAAAAGCATCGACCGTTGCGACATCACGCTGCATCCTTTCGGGCTGCCGCATGGACCGCAGCCAGGGGCAACCGAAGCGTCGATTGGTAAAACGCGAACAGATGAGCTGGCAGTAATGGTGGATACTTTCCATCCGCTAAATCTCACCGCGGACGCTCTTGAACTGGAGAAGCCGGGTTACCAAGATACCTGGATGGCGGACGACGGAGAAGGCAGCTTCTTCACCGCTGGCTAGATTCTTATGGAAATCAATCCTGCAGAAATACCTGCGGCGGCGATAAATCGGCTCATCCTTGGTTCCGTAGTGCCGCGTCCGATTGCCTGGGTGTCGACGATCAACCTCGCGGGTCAACCGAATCTGGCTCCATTTTCTTTTTTCAACGCCGTTTGTTATAACCCGCCCACCCTGCTCTTTTGTCCCGGCGTGCGCGCTACGGATTCGGCCTCGAAAGATACTTATTACAATATCCGCGCCACGAACGAATTCGTAATCAATATCGTCAGCGAAGAGTTGGCTGAAGCGATGAACATCACCGCCACCGAATTACCGTCAGAGGTCAATGAATTTGAGTTGGCTGGGCTCACCGAAGCGCCTAGTAAGCGCGTACACCCCCCGCGCGTTGCTCAAAGCCCGGTGAGCTTCGAGTGTACGTTGAACCAGATCGTGGACATCGGCGACGGCAGCCCGGGCTCCGGTTGGGTGGTGATCGGCAACGTGGTGCACATCCACGTAGCCGACGAGGTAATGCTGCCCGACTACAAGATCGATATTCACGCCCTGAAGCCGATTGGCAGGCTGGCGGGCTTCAATTACACTCGAGTGAATGACATCTTCGAGATCAAGCGGCTGCCTTCACGGCTCGCCGCAAAGGAAAAATAGGGGTTGGTATTCAACCAACCCGTATTACGCGCGAACCAAGAAAACCTTTGCTTTCCGCAGTTGCGAGAGCCTGTCCCAGCGAGCCACCTTGGTGGCGACGAGGGAAGGCCAATGGCCACAGCCTGCCCTGACCCCGAACGGAGTGAGGGGGAATGGGAAGCAATTTGGTGAGCGAAGCAATCCCCTACTAGAGGAAAAATGATCCCTGAAACCCTGCAAACCTGGCTCGACAGCAACCCCATCAACCTAACGATCGCGGTGGTGGTGGGTGCCCTCCTCGCGTTCCTTGTCGCTAGATTTATCGTAGCCCGAGGCCTGATTTACCTAACCTCGCGCACGCAAAATAAATGGGATGACATCCTGGTGAAACATTTACGCCCATATAGACTTGCGTGGGTTGCCCCTCTCATCGTTGTTTATGTCTTTGCATATCTATGGGAAGCGAAAACATTAATTGAAACAAGCAGCCTGCTCCTGATAACTTGGCTTGTAGTTTTGACATTCACTTCGATACTTTCAGCAGTTAACTTGATCTACGAAAGCCGCGCAACGTACACAGGCGTCTCCATCCAGGGATACCTGGATATTGGCAAGCTTGTCTTTTTAGCCGTCGGCACTATTCTCAGCGTTTCGCTGATCACCGGGCAATCACCAGTGTTGCTTCTGAGCGGTTTGGGCGCCATTGCCGCGGTGCTGCTGCTCATTTTCCACGATACCATCCTGGCCCTAGTGGCCAGTATCCAGATCGCCGCCAACGACCTGGTGCGTGAGGGAGATTGGATCGAAGTGCCCGGCTTCAACGCCGATGGCGACGTGACCAACATCTCGTTGCACAGCATCAAGATCCAGAACTTCGACAAGACGTTCACCGTGATCCCAACGTATAAATTGATGGATGCCTCCTTCAAGAACTGGCGCGGCATGAGCCAGGCAGGCGGAAGGCGCATCAAGCGGGCCATTTTCATCGATATTCAGAGCATTCGTTTTTGCGATCAAGAAGATTTGCATCGTCTCTCTAAATTTGATCTATTAAAAGATTACCTGCCCACGCGCACTTGGGGACCGAATGGCGCCAGCCCCGATACCCTTCCACGCTCCACGAACGTCGGTGCTTTCATGGCCTATATCGAAGCCTACTTGCGCAGCCGTCCGGACATCCGCAAGGATATGACCATTATGGTGCGCCATCTGGATCCCGGCCCCAATGGCCTGCCATTGGAGATCTATATCTTCTCCAACACGACGGTTTGGGAACAGTACGAAGCCATCCAGGCCAACATCTTCGATCACCTTCTGGCTGTGGTGCCGGATTTCAAATTGAAAGTCTTCCAACAGCCAACAGGCGACTTCTCATCCCTTGTAACGCGGCCAACGGTCTTGTAGTGCGTTCCGAAATCCATTGACGAAAGCTCCCTCCCACCAGCGGACTTTTAATCCGCAGGTTTGCAGTTCAATCCCTGCCGCGCTCACTGAGGTTTATCCGTAATTTTTTGGACTTTTGCATTTTTAGGGGATAGCACCCACTTATATACCTAGCCAAATCAACTACCCCAGTTCGTGGGAAGATGCCAACGGCAAGTTCCAGCCAACGGCATTGCCATTGGCGTTGCGAAGGATCCGTCCAGACCGACGCTAATCCTGTTCCCTCCAACCAGACTCGCAGCTCTCGAAAATCTTTCGTGATCTTGATTTAGCTGACAGCTGAATGCTGAGCGCTGAAAGCTAATCAATCAACTTCCTTTACAAAACTTCCCTCTGTTACAATTCCCTTTAGATGGCAGATATCGTCCAGGAAAAACTATCCGCATTGCTGCAACAAGCCAAAGCCGCTCACACACAATTCGAAAAGATCGAACTGGACGGGCAATTCGACGAACAGTGGCCTGCCTGGTACGCAGATTACCTGGTAACCGGCGGCCTGCCCAGCCTCTTGGGTAAAGAACCTGACATCGACCAATTAGCCAATAGGATCAGCGAGATCAGCCAGCGGCATAAGGCTGAACGAACCGCAGAAAACTGGGCAGACTACATTGCCCGTGAGCTTTTGCAAACCCTTACCTAGGATGCAGGGGCGCACTGTTTGGCTTGCGTAGCAAGCAGCGCCTTATCGCCGCATTTTTTTGCGGCGATTTTCCAAAAAACCACCAGTCCATCATGAAAGGAACCCCTCATGGCCAAGAAAACCAAGAAAGCTGCGAAGCCCAAGAAAGCCGCTAAGTCCACCAAAGCAAAGAAGCCCTCCAAGCCGGTCAAGGCAGCCAAGAAGTCAGCCAAGTCTGCCAAGGCTGCCACCAAAAACCTCGGCATGGTGCCGCGCTGGGATCTGAGCAATGTCTACCCCGGGCTGGATAGCATGCAGTTCGAAGCCGCCGTGGAAGACGCCAAGGCGCAGCTCGACGAGATCGACACCTACCAGAAGACCCATCGCGTCGAAAAGCGGGACGACGGCCCGGCGCAAGGCAATATTGACGACCTGGAACGCGTGTTGTCAGACTTGGTCGACAAGATGAACCCTGTGCGCCGCCTTTACGGCACACTGAACGCCTACGTCGCCTCTTTTACTTCTACCGATTCGTTCAACCAGGAGGCCCGCCGCATCGAATCCGAACTCGAATTGCTGGGGGTTCGCTTGCGCAAGCAGGAGGTCGATTTCCGCGCCTGGGTGGGAGGTATGGGAGCACAGCTCCCCGAATTGGTGGCAAAGGCCGGCACCCTGGCTGACCACGAGTTCTACCTTAAAGAAGTCCACACCCAAAGTCAGTACCTGATGAGCCCGGCAGAGGAATCCCTGGCGGCGGATCTCACACTCAGTGGAGCGAACGCCTGGACCAAGTTCCAAAACACCACAACCTCTCAGCTCAGCATCGATTTCGTGCTGGATGGGAAAAAGAAAAAGTTGCCCATGCCGGCGCTAATCAACCTGCGCACTCACCCCGATGAGGAAACTCGCCGCCGCGCCTACCAGGCCGAGATGGAGGCTTGGGAGAAATCCAAGGAGGCCTACGCCGCCGCGCTGAATGGCGTCAAGGGCGAAGTGAACACGCTCGACAAACGCCGCGGTCGCACCGACGCGCTGCACGCATCCGTCGATATCGCCCGCATCGATCGGCAAACCCTGGATGCATTAATGGGAGCTATGCGTGATTCATTCCCAATCTTTCGGCGTTACTTCCTGTCCAAGGCCAAGAAGCTAGGCAAAAAGCAATTGCCCTGGTGGGACGTGTTCGCGCCCATGGGCGAGACTGACCGCGTTTACACATTCGAGGAGGCCCGCGATTTCATCTTAGAGCAGTTCGCCACCTTCTCCGACGACTTGCACGGGTTAGCCAAGCGCGCCTTCGACAATCGCTGGATCGACGCCGAGATGCGCGAAGGCAAGAGCGGTGGCGCCTTCTGCATGGAGGTGCCCAGCGTGGACGAGTCCCGTATTCTGGCGAACTTCAACGGATCGGCGGACCAAGTAAGTACGTTAGCCCACGAACTTGGCCATGCTTATCACAATGAATGCCTGGTAGGCAAGACCTATTTGCAGGCCATCACCCCGATGACACTGGCTGAGACAGCTTCCATCATGTGCGAGACCATCGTAACTGAGGCCTCCTTGAAGCTGGCCAAGTCCAAGGCCGAGCAGCTTGCCATCCTCGAGCAGAATATCCAGGGCGCCGCCCAGGTGGTGGTGGACATTACTTCACGTTTCATCTTCGAGAAGGAAATTTTCGAACGCCGCGCCAAAGCAGAACTCTCCGCCGACGATTTCTGTGCCATTATGGAAGATGCGCAGAAGCAAACCTACGGAGAAGGCCTGGACCCTCAATATCTCCACAAATACATGTGGACCTGGAAACCGCACTATTACTTTTCGGGTTTTTCGTTCTACAACTACCCGTATGCATTCGGTTTGTTGTTTGGCACCGGTTTATATGCCATCTACCAGCAACGCGGCAAAGACTTCGTAAAGGATTACCGCAACCTGCTGGCCAGTACCGGGCTGGGAGATGCCGCCACACTTGCCGCGCGCTTCGACATCAATATTCGCGAAAAGAAATTCTGGGAAGACAGCCTGAAAGTCATCGGAGAACGCGTCGACCAATACGTCAAACTGTAACGTATTTTAAAACCGGCCTCGAATTTCGAGGCCGGTTCTTAACTCTATCCTGCCGGAGTATTCGTCGGCGTTTGCGAGGGCGTGGGGGTGATCGTAATAGTGCCGAGTTTGATCAGCTTCATAAGCAGCGTGGGCTGGGTGTAGCCCAAAGCATAGCGGGTATAGTAGCGCGCCAGGCACCACAACCGTCCGTGATCGAGGCTGGTCACTGGTTCCCAATGAGTGGTGCATTTCTTCCATCCGCCGTTCAACTTGTCCTGATACCAAATGCTCATGTTGCTTTCTTCTTCCACCCATTTTAAGTATTGGTACCTGTCCAGATTGAAGTAGATTAGCACGTTCCCATAAACCCATTGGAATGGTTTCCCGTTCACATCATAGACTTGGAAATCCAGAATGTGTTGCGTCCATTTGTGCCAAATGGTGGTCGCTGGGGCTTCCTCGGAATGCATTACCAGCGTCCCCAGCATTTTCGAATTATCGACAAAGATGCCGGCGTTCCCGATGAAGACGTCGTAGCTTTCGTCGAAATCCAGCTTGACTTCTTTGCGCTGCGGGCCGCCCCCCTGAAAAGCAAGCGCGGGCACTACGCTGGCAATGACAGCAATCGCCAGTAGCATACCCAGGGAGATCCGGGCAAGTGTCTTCACCATATATTGGCCAACTGCCTCATGGGCAATCGGGCAGCAGGATATTACTGCTGGCGCTGAGAGAAATAGGAAATTGGTTGGTGCCGATGACGGCGCTGACGAACGGCATGGTCAGTTCAAAAGTGTAAGTCACTGTCACCTCCAGCTGGTTGGTTCCATTCCCGCAGGCATCACCGATCACGGCAGGTACAACAGTTACGTTTGTTGTATCTGACAGATTAACAGGCGCGCTCGAGCTTGTCCGCACCCGGTTGATTATGCCACTATCGTCAGTGGGATTAATAGATCCGTAGAAAGCTCCCTCCTCGGCCGCTTCCCTCACCGCTAAATAGGAAAGGAACATTCGGCCGGCATCAATGGCAACGGCCAGGATCAAAATGAGGGCAACAAAGCTGATTGCCAACTCCGTTAAGCTCTGGCCTTTTTCCAATTTTCGAAACAAAACAGACTTAGTCATGGCTTACATCCCAAAACGAACTAAGCCATTCCCGGCGGATTGGCTGTGTAAAAATTATAGCTAAGAGCGCAATCCATCGCTCTCCCCCAGCGGTACCAGCCTTGCTGGCCATCAAAAACGATGAGTGGGTTTTTCTTGACTTGTCTGAATTTTCGGGACAAATGTCCCTACTTCTTATTGGGGTGCGCCATATAATTTATTTAGCCAAACCTAATTATTTCGGAGATTTAATGGAATTTCTATTTGAAAACAGCCTTATCAATACTCCGGTTTTGCAAGGGCTAATGGGCGGCTTGGTTATTGCGTGCCTGAACATGGTCGGCGCGCTTTTGGTCCTGATCTGGCGCAGACCGTCTGAGAAGCTGCTAAACGCTGGCCTGGGAGTAGCCGCTGGCGTAATGCTGACTGCCAGCTTCACCAGCCTGATCATTCCAGGAGTCCAGTACGGCGGGGTCTTTGCGGTGATGATCGGTATCGGCCTTGGCGCGATTGCGCTGGCCGCCGCTGACCTGTGGATTCCACATTTGCATATCGTCAAAGGGCGTGAAGGCGGTAATGTACCCGCGCTGAAGGCAGTTTGGCTGTTCATCATTGCCATCACCCTGCACAACATGCCGGAAGGCCTGGCGGTGGGCGTGGGCTTTGGATCTGGCGATTTAGCGAACGCTATACCCCTGATGCTGGCGATCGGCATCCAGAACATTCCCGAGGGTTTCGCGGTTGCTATCTCGGCGCGCAATGCAGGCATGGCCAGCACGAGCTACGCGGCCTACACCGGGATCCGCTCTGGCCTGGTTGAAATCCCACTGGCTCTATTCGGGGCATGGGCAGTGCAGATGGCACGGCCTTTGCTCCCCTATGCGATGGGCTTCGCCGCCGGCGCCATGTTGTACGTGATCAGCAATGAAATTATTCCTGAGACGCATCGCAATGGACAGGCTCGTCTGGCAACGGCTGGTCTGATGATAGGCGCCATGCTGATGCTTTATCTGGATGTGAGCTTGGGGTAAGGAAGCTATTAGCGATTAGGGATCAGTTCTAAGCACTCAGACCAGCAAAAGAACCCGGAGGGTCTACGGCCACGACATCAAACCCGACGCAAGCTAAAGAAAAATCTCGAATGAAGGCGGGAATCTTGGCGAGGTTCGCGCAGGTTGCAACACTGCTCGTCGTCCAGTTTGCCATCCTTTTTCTTTCAGCAGGAAGATTTACTTGGAACTGGGCTTGGATCTTCCTTGGCATTTACTTTATCGCCATTATCATCAATGGCTTTTTCATGATGAAAACCAACCCCGAGACGGTTGCCGAACGTGGCCGTGCAAGGTTAACCAGGAATTGGGACAAAGTGGTGGGAGGGATGTGGAGCCTGGCCCACTTGCTGTTCGTGCCGCTGGTTGCAGGATTGGATCTGCGATTCGGCTGGACGCAAGGACTGGCTGATTGGTGGAATTTAGGAGGCGCGATTGTTTTTGCAGCCGGGCTGGAGCTGTTCAGTTGGGCCATGATGGCAAATGCATATTTCTCTACTGCGGCGCGCATCCAGGCCGAGCGCGGGCAAACGGTCTGCAAGAACGGGCCGTATCATTTTTTGCGGCATCCGGGATACCTGGGAGCCATTCTACAGTCTCTGGGAATCCCCTTGTTGCTGGGATCCTTTTGGGCTTTGGTACCAGGAGTTGTCGCGGCCGCATTGATGGTTGTAAGAACATCTTTTGAAGACCGCATGCTGCAGTCAGAGCTTACAGGCTACAGCGAATATGCGCGCGAGGCTCGATTCAGACTGCTGCCTGGAGTTTGGTAATAGATGGAATCCGCAGCACCAAAGGGTAGATCTCTTTCAAAGAGCTGGTCAAAGTCCGCTCCCGATCCAAAATAATGACAACAAGGGCGATCTCTGCCCATCATGCGCGTATGACCAGCACCGGTTACTCCTCGTCCGCTGCCATCCGCCCTGTGCCGGAGAGCCTACTGGAGCCGTTCACCTGTTGTCGTTCATTCGGCGCCACATCCTGCCTTAGCATGGATCGGGCTGCTGGCCCATGATTTTATGAAAATCGACAGAAGTCGCACGTGAGGATGCCAACGCTTAGCAAAATAATCCAAAAAACCCAACTCAGGTTAACATACCAGGCTGGAGATTTCGATCAGATGAAATTGAATAAACTTAACATCCCCCTGTTGGTCTTTTTACTTTCGGCTTGTACTTCTGCGCCCATCACACTTTCAGAAAGGCAGCAGTTGGGCCAAGTCTCCTTCCAGTCGATTGAAAATTACCAGGTGGAGGAAGATGGGTTCGGCGGCATTTACGTCAGCAGCCCGGATGGCGAGATTGGAATCATTATGCAAGTTTCTCCCTCAGATTCCTTCACACAAGAAATGATCCCAGCAGTGATTGGCGGCCAATATCCTGAGGAGGGCTTCCCGTTTGCGATGCTGCTATTTCTCGGCTTTGAAAATATCACACTAAAAGATCTAAGGGACTTCAAGCTTGGGGGTTATTCTGGTTACAGCCGCGCATTCGTTGCCACAAACCAATTCAATCAGATCGAAGGCGAGTACGTATTCTTCCCCGTGGGAGATCAGACATTCATCGCAATGGGCTCGGTGATCAAGGTGACCGGAGATAATCACTGGAACCCCGAAGGCAAGGCCGCCTTCGACGCAATTGTAGGAAGCGTGCAGTTTCAATAATCGGTAAAGTGTGGATGGGATGCTCGCGTTAAGAACCCATTCCCTCATTCCCAGAATTTCAGTAAAACGTGCCTAATCTCCTGTTAAACCCGCCAAAATATGCCTCAACTGCTCCACCGCCTTAGCCCTGTGGCTAAGGCGGTTCTTTTCTTCGACGGTCAGTTCGGCCATGGTCCGCCCCATTCCGTCAACGATAAAGATAGGGTCATACCCAAAGCCGCCCCGCCCGCGCTCCACAGAGCTGATCTCGCCACGGCATTCGCCTTCTGCGGTGTGCAGCTCCCCGCCGGGCAAACCCAGAGCCACCGTGGAGCGGAAGACTGCCCGCCAGGGTCGCAGTTTGTCAGCCAACTGATGAAGCAAAATGGCACGCCTTTCGGCTGCCGTAGGCGCGGCCCGCGCTGATCGCAGCCCAGGCGCGCCACCCAATGCCTCAACCTCCAGTCCGCTGTCGTCGGCAAGCGACGGCAGCCGGCTGGCCGCCGCGAAAACCTTCGCCTTAATGGCCGCGTTTTCCTTATACGTTGCGCCATCTTCACTGACAGTTATCGAAAGGCCGATTTCGTCTGGGGAAACAAGCTCCAGGGCAGGGATGCCGCCTAACAAGCTTCTTAGCTCCTCCAACTTGCCAGGATTAGTGCTGGCAAGTAAAATGCGCGTCGCCATACTGGCATAGTACCACGACACCAGTAACGGGGGTCATGCATCACCAAACTGCCATAGATTAGGGTGGTTATTGACAGGCTCTGCAATTTTTATTATAATTTGGTCAACTTTTTCAGAATCCTTTGCAAAATCGGAGAGCAAAGGATTCTTTGATAAGAGGCTCCTATTCTCGCCACCCTCGCCCCCACAAAGCCCATGACAAAACGAGATAACCCGCTGCGGATTAACGTCGGTTTCCTGGTAAAGGCCAATGCGGGCTACAGCCGCACCATTGAATTCGACGTTGGCCAGATGGTGCTCTCCAATGACCTTACCGTAAACGACCTGCGTGGGGCAGCACGGTTCGGGCGCACGCCGCAGGGGTTGGTAGTAGAGGTGGCACTCAGTGGTCGAACGAATGCTGAATGCGCACGGTGTTTGGACCAATTCGAGCTGCCGGTGGCCACCGAGTTCACCGAACTCTACGCCTTTGACGAACGCTCGATGACCGATTCGCAGCTTTTGGTGCCGGCCAACCACCAGATTGACCTGGCGCCTCTGGCACGCGAATATCTGCTGCTGGATGAACCGATCACCCCGCTGTGCCGCCCCGATTGCAAAGGCCTTTGCCCGGTGTGTGGCGCCAACTGGAACCGCGAACAATGCGCACACCAGGATCAACCTCCGGCAGACCTACGCATCCCGTCGCCAAAAGATCTCATCGACCCGAAAGATTGAGCTTCGCAAATCCCGCACGGCGCACCCGCAGCCGCGCGGTCGAGGAGGAGTAACATGGCGTATCAACCCAGAATCGATGAGCAGCAGGACACTGTGCTGCTATTCGACGAGAACAGCCTCGACGAGCTGACCATTCCGAAGACAACCCTCGGGATCCTGACCGAAGACGAGAAGGAACTCGAGCGTCTTCAGCTGCATTATTTGCAAACAGAAACCGAAGAGGTCGAGGAGGCCGATGAAGATGTCGGTGAAATCGACCTTAAATTGCCCCGGGAGGTGTACGAACTACCGGACGACGAAGCCATCGATGTGGTTGGCCTCTACTTGAAAGAAATGTCCGCAGTCCCCTTGCTCACCATGGAGCAGGAAGTGGAACTGGCCAAACGTATCGAGGTCGGCAAAAAGGCGCGGCGTAATTTAAACAAACTTAACGGCAGCACGCCCGAGGACAAACTCCACCACTATGAGAATCAGATCGAGGATGGCCGCCTGGCGCGCGAGCACCTGATCAAAGCCAACACCCGCCTGGTGGTCAGTATCGCCAAGAAATATATGGGCCGCGGTGTTCCTTTCCTTGACTTGATCCAAGAGGGCAACCTGGGTCTGATGAAGGGCGTTAGCAAGTTCGATTACCGGCGCGGCTTCCGCTTCTCGACCTACGCCACCTGGTGGATCCGGCAAACAATCACCCGTTCCATCGCAGATCAGGGTCGTACTATTCGAGTCCCAGTGCACATGATCGATCGCATCCGCCTGCTGTACAAAACGGCGCACACCCTGGAGCAAAAACTGGGACACCCACCAACGGTGGAAGACCTGGCTGATGAGCTGAACGAGGAAATCGACAAGGTCGATTGGATGCTGCGAGTCTCCTGGCTGCCGCTCTCACTGGAGAGTCCCGTCGGCGATGAAGATGATTCGGAATTGGGGATGTTCGTGGAAGACGAAAACAGCCCAAGCCCCAGCCAGGCTGCTTACAAGAATATGCTTGAGCAGAAAGTTCACGAAGTTCTTGGAACGCTTAGCCCGCGCGAGGCGCGCATCCTGCGCCTGCGCTTCGGCCTGGAGAATGGGCGCGCTTACACCCTTGAAGAAGTGGGCGAAAAGTTTGGCCTGACCCGCGAACGAATCCGCCAGATCGAAGGCAAAGCCCTGCGCCGGCTGCGACACCCCATGCGCGCCCGTCAATTGCGCGAGTATTTGTAGAAGCTGATTCCGAGAGAGCCTTGCCTAAACGATAAAGGCGCTTGCGCCGCATATCGTAAGGCTCTCTGCTTCAAAATCAGAAAGGCCGCGAACCCGAAACGCGGCCTTTCTGTTCATAAACGAGCAATCTCACTGTGCTAATCCCGGGTTCTCAAATCCGCACTGTGTCAAACTCGGCTTATTGCAGACCCTATGGCGAACGGGAAGCAATCCTTCTTCAGCCGGAATTAACCTCGGCTCTCTTTGCTGCCTCCTGTCAACTGTCTACTGTCAACCGTCTACTGGTCTCTAAAACCAATCTTTCTTACGAAATACCCAAATCGCCAAAACAGACAATAACACGCTGATCGCCAATGTGATCTCGAAGGCGACGGGGTGATTTTGGAACGGCAAATCCACGTTCATGCCGAAGAAGCTGGCAACCACCACGGGGATGCTAAGCACAATGGTGACAGACGTGAGCAGTTTGATTACGTTGTTCTGATTATTCGAGATCATGGAGGCAAAAGCGTCCATCATTTGGCTTAGGATATTGCCGGATATGTTGGTCATTTCCATAGCCTGCGTATTCTCTGTGAGTACATCATCCAGCAAATCCTGGTCTTCCGGATATTTCTTGAACAGTTGCATGCGCTGCAACCGCTCGATCATCAACTCGTTGGTTTTCAAGGCGGTTGAAAAATACACCAGGCTCTTCTGGTATTTCAATAACAACATCAGTTCCTTGTTGCGAATCGCCAATTGCAGCCGGTCCTCCAGGTTATCCACAATGCGGTTGATAGCCGTGAGATGCGCCAGGTACAGTTTGGCGGTGTTGTAGAGCATATGCAAGATGAAGACATTGTGTTTGCGTGTGTGCAGCGGGTGTTCCTTGCTCTTGCGGGATTCGCGCAACAGCTCGGTTCGCTGAGTACAAATGGTAACGATCCACTTGGGCGAAAGGACTACGCCCATGGGAATAGTCGTGTAAGGGATATCGACCTGGTCGCCATGGAAAAAAGGGACACGCAGGATTATGAACACGATGCCGTCTTCCTTTTCGACGCGGGCCAGTTCGTCGATGTCGGTTGCGGACGTTATCGCTTCCCTCGGAACACCCCACTTGATGAGTTGTTCGATCTCCTGTTCATCGGGTGCCGAGGCATTGATCCAGCAGCCCTTGGTTACCCTTTTCTGCTCCGCCAGCTTGCCTGCGACTGTTTTGTAGATCGTGATCATGTCGCGCTCCTCCACCTTCTATCGTAGGGGCTGGAGCCTGTCCCGAGCGAGCCGCCTTTGGCGGCGACGAGGGATCACCCCGCCCTCTTTTATGAGGGCTACCGAGCCTGCAATCTTAAACAAAAACCCGGCGCTCCTTGCGTCGCGGCCGGGTAGATAGGCGTACCTAGGCAAGCCTAGTCAATCAAGGCCTCCACCGTGCGGTCGCACCGAACAAGCCGGAGGCTTGCGCGGCAACGGGTCGACATCTAAAGTGCTGCCTGAGTCCATTTACGCGGCCAGTCTACACCCCCGGCAAAGAATAGTCAACGGAACAAAATAGGGTGAATCTACTTAGGTTGAAACGGTGAAGCAGCCGTTGTTTCGGCGGTCTCGGGCGAATAGTATGGATTCTCCCCAGCTTCGTGGGCCGTGACGTCGATGATCTCTTGAACTTCGGGCACCGCCTGTTTGATTGCATTTTCGATCCCCGCACGCAGAGTGACAGCGGAGAGCCCACATCCCTGGCAACCTCCGCCCATTTCCACATAAACCGACTTTGCCTTCACATCCTTGAGCAGCACCCATCCGCCATGGCCGGCTACACCGGGGTTGATGTACTCTTCGATGACCCTCTGAACTTGCTGGGCCAACGGATCTGCCCAATCTCGGCGCACTTCGACGCCGGGAGGAAACGGGTTGCGCGGTGGATATTCAATATTGAAACCGGCCGAGTACCGTTTCTCATCGAAGTCGACCTTGGAACCCTGGACCTTCTCCGCAACGGAAGGCTCGAAGAGCAAATCGAAGCTGCCTGCAGGCTGCACAATGTCTACGTCGGTGGCTTCTGTGCGTTCCTGGAACTTGAATTCTGTCTGGTAGCCACCCCCGGGCAGGTTGCCACGAATAGCCACGCGGATAGCCAAACCCGGCTTGCCGCGCGTATTGATCAGCTCGGCGATTTTGTTCGCAGCCGCCTCGCTGATTTGTAGTACCTGTTTTTCGTTTGCAGCTATAGTCATCATAATTAAGATTGTGCTTTGACGAACAATCTTACGCCACATTATACCGTTCCGAGCAACAAGCTTTAAGCCGCCTGCGTTTGTGTTTATTGGAGCAATGATGGCTAACAAACCTATTCCTGCAAAGCTCATATTCAACCCCGGGGCCGGGCAGCCCGAAGATTCCCCCGGGCAATTGTTGGAAATTCTCACTGAAATGCGCAAGCAGTCCATTATTCCTGAGGTGCACATGCCCACGAGTCCCAAGGACGTGGAAGCTGTGATCAAGCGAGCCTCGAAGGATGGCACAAGGTTGATCATTGCCGCCGGCGGGGACGGGACTGCAGACCAGGTGGCTGCGGCGATCGCCGGAAGGCCTCTGACCCTGGGCATCATCCCGGCCGGGACGCGTAACAACCTGGCGCTGAGCTTGGGCATTCCCAACAAGCTATCCAAGGTGGTCGAATTGTTGCGTCAAGGTCGCCAGATGAAAATCGATATTGGGGTGGCTAAGAGCCGCGGCAAAAGCCAGCCTTTCCTGGAAGTGGTTACTCTCGGATTGCTCTCCGATTTGTATTTCCTCACCGATGACATTCAGCATGGCGACGTGTCCAAAGTTGGAGAATTCATCTCCACCCTGGCCTCCTCAACTCCCTTCAAGGCAAGCATCAAGCTCCATGGGCGCCGCAAATTTGACGCCACCGCATTTATGATATTGATCGCCAATATGCAGTTTGTCGGCGCTAATATCCAGATCGATCCGTCGGTCTCTTGCCGGGATGGAAAACTGGATATCTTCGTGTTTGCCGAGTTGAGTAAAATCAACCTGGTTTCCTATGCATTGCGTTCCATGGCTGGCAAGACAGGGAACGAGACGGTGCAGCATTACAGCGCTAAAGAGATCACTATTGATCCCTCCCCGCCTGTGTCGATAATTGCTGATGGGTTCCAGTTGACGGAAGGCAAACTGAGTGTGAAAATTCATCCTCGCGCCCTTGGCGTAATTGCTGGCATCAACGGCAAACAGTACACCATTAATCGTGAGTAGAAGAGGATCCCCATGCCATCCCTTGCTTTACCAGGGGTTTGGCTCAGGAAAAGGCTGAGTGGAAAAGACTGAAATTGAAATCCCTATGCCGCCAGAGGAGCAGGCCGAAATCTTTGCTCCCAGTTCCCCATACCGGCGCCCCATCGTTGTGCTGGGCCTGCTGCTTGCTCTAACGCTGTTCCTCTCCTGGCTGCCCGATAACCAGCGGCACGAACTTTGGCAAGCGATCCTTATACAACGCAAACTAATGGTGGGCATGTTGCTGTTTGCTTTGCTTTCCGTTTCGCTGCTTTGGGCGCGGGGTCAGCAATTGGACAACTCGATCTTCTTATTCATAAACCTGCGCGGCCGTCGTCCCCGTTGGTTGGATGCAGCCATGTGGGTCCTCACCCAGATCGGCAGCGGCATCCTGGCGGTGGGCCTGGCCTTCTTCTTGTTCTTCAGTAGGCAACGCAGCCTTGCACTCGAGATCATCCTTGGCACCATCACCATGGGTCTGCTGACCGAAAGTGTCAAGATCCTCATCAGCCGGGCGCGGCCTTTTATATTGCACGCCAACATCCGCATCATCGGCTGGCGAGAACCAGGCCACTCCTTTCCCAGTGGCCATACGGCCCAGGCGTTCTTCTTTATGACCGTGGTCATCAACCAGTTCGGCTGGAGCACCTCCACGGCAGTCCTCCTGTACGGGGTGGCAACACTGGTCGCGCTGACGCGCATGTACGTGGGTATGCACTTCCCGCGCGACGTCATCGGCGGGGCCATTTTGGGCATCTCTTGGGGATTAATGTTCTTGCTGATCGATCCATTCTGGCACACCTGGTTCGCGTTCTAACCTTCTCCGTCTTTGCGAGCCCTCGAAGAGGGCGAAGCAATCCCCAACATCGAGGATGGAGATTGCTTCGTCGGCTTGCGATGCAAGTCTCCTCGCAAAGATGGAACGGGATTTAATCATTCCCTTATTGACATTTGCCTTTGAAATCTATACACTGTCCCCACTATGATCGCCCTATTCGTTTTCGCCTTGATCGCCGTTTTCACGGTTATGGCCATGCCCATGTTTGCCCCGCGCGCCTGGGCGGCCATCCGCGTCCGTATTCAAAAGAGAAAACGCTAACCCGTCCAAAGTTATTGCTGTCCAGGCCGCCGCATGGCGGTCTTTTGTTTAACCGGAACCCATCAATGGGATCCCCTTCCCCTTTCAAGGGGAAGGGTGCCCGCGAAGCGGGCGGGACGGGGTTCTGAAAGCTGACCGCTGACTGCTGATAGCTATTTCTGCACTACAATTCGCAAGGAGACACAAAATGACCCACATCCTCGTCGCCGTTGCCTGGCCCTACTCGAATTCCGATATCCACGTCGGCAATCTCACCGGCTCCTATTTGCCCGCCGATATCTTTGCGCGCTACCAACGCTTACGCGGTAACCAGGTGCTGATGGTCTCCGGATCCGACGCGCATGGCACGCCGATCACGGTGAAAGCGGATGCGGAAGGCGTGACCGCCGGGGAAATCTATCAACGCTACCAGCCGCGTTTCCTGGACTTGTTTCAGAAGCTCGGGTTGACCTACGATCTATTCACCACCACACACACGCAGAACCACTTCAAAGTGGCGCAGTCGATTTTCCTGGCGCTAAAAGAGAACGGCTACCTGTACACGGAAGAACAGCAGCAATGGTATTCGCCCACGCTGAAGAAGTTCTTGCCAGATCGCTACGTAGAAGGCACCTGCTACATCTGCGGTTACGAGAATGCACGCGGCGACCAATGCGATAATTGCGGCAATGTGCTCGATTCCACACAGTTGATCAATCCGCGCGCCAAGCAAGATGGGTCTGTTCCCGAATTGCGCAAGACCACGCACCACTTCATCGATCTGGCCAAATTGCAGCCTGAGGTGGTCAAGTTCCTGGAAAGCCGCAAGGGTTACTGGCGTCCGAACGTTGTCACGCGCTCATTGGGTTGGATCTCCTCACAGGGATTGCGCGGCCGCCCCATTACCCGCGACCTGGATTGGGGCATTCCAGTGCCAGTCGAAGGCTGGGAGGGAAAACGTCTTTACGTATGGTTCGAAGCGGTGATCGGTTACCTGTCAGCTGCCATCGAATGGGCGCAGGCCGCGGGGCAGCCGGAAGCCTGGCACAACTGGTGGACCGATCCGGATGCGCGCGCCTATTACTTCATCGGCAAAGACAACATCGACTTCCACGCCATTCTCTGGCCCGCGGAACTGAGCGGTGTCGGCGAAGCCTTCACCAAAATTTTCGAGGGCAAGAGCGGCAAGCCGCTCAACCTGCCCTACGACGTGCCCGCCAACGAGTTCCTCAATATGGAAGACAAGAAGATCTCAGGCAGCCGCAACTGGGCAGTGTGGGGCAATGATTTTCTCGAGCGCTATGACCCCGACCCGCTGCGCTATTACCTCACCGTCAATATGCCCGAAACCAGCGACAGCAACTGGGACTGGGACGATTTCGTGCGCCGCAACAACAACGAACTCGTCGCCACCTGGGGCAACCTGGCGAACCGCGTGCTTTCGTTTGCCTATCGCAACTGGGATGGGAAGGTTCCCAACCTTCCCATCCCATTGCGAGGAGAAAGCAGCGCAGCTGCGAGCGACGTGGCAATCCCCAACCCAGTTAAACCATTGCGAGGAGGCGAAGCCGACGTGGCAATCCCCAAGCCTGTAGACGAATACCTCCGCCCGGTCGACCGCGCTCTACTCCAAACAATCGAATCCGGCTTCGACTCCGTCGGCAAGCTGCTCGACGCCGTCAAACTGCGAGCAGCGCTAAGCGAAGCATTTCGCTTAGCGACTGCAGTCAACGTCTACCTCGACGAACAGGCGCCTTGGACAGCGATCAAGACCGAAAAGTCGGCTGCGACTACCACGATCTATACAGCAATCCGCGCCATCGATAACCTCAAGATCCTGCTGTCGCCCTTCCTGCCCCACACCTGCGAAGCGTTGCACCAAACCCTGGGCTACTACGCTCCATTGTTCGGCGAGCAGTACACCGAGAAGCACAAAGACTCGCAGGGTACACATGAAGTGCTGCGCTACCCCCCCGCGGCCATCCCCGGCCGCTGGGCGCCCAGCCAACTGGAACCCGGCCGCGCCCTG